>CABXZD010000020.1 GCA_902516465.1 uncultured Pelagibacteraceae bacterium | reverse complement strand
AAGGACAAGATTGTTTTTACGTTCTTGTTCCAGTACCTAACAATCAGTCCAAAATTGATTGGTCTATTGAAGGGGAAAAAATGAAAGATTTAGTAATTGATAAAATGCAAAAAGATTTAATGCCAAATCTCAAAGAAAATATTGTTGCAGATTTTTATTTAACGCCTGATTATTTCGAAAAAGAATTAAATACAAAATATGGCTCTGGTTTTTCAATTCAACCAAAGTTTTCTCAATCAGCTTATTTTAGATTTCATAATAAGTCAGAAATATACAACGGACTTTATTTTGTTGGAGCGGGAACGCATCCAGGAGCTGGCGTACCCGGAGTACTTTCATCGGCAAAAGTATTAGATAAAATTTTGTAATGTCTGGTAAAAGTTACTTGTCAGTTTACGCTAAGTCATTCAGTTGGGCAGGTTTTTTTTTACCTAAGGAAACATTAAAAAAATGCTCTGCTTTATATGATTTTTGTAGAGTTGCAGACAACATTGCAGATGGTAATGAAATAATAGAAAATAAAGAAAAAAAATTTAATCATTTTGAAAATGATTTTAATCAAAAGAACTTTGATGATCCTGTTATCAAAAATATGTGGGATCTTATTGAAGAATTCAATATATCCTTAAAAATTGTTCAAGATTTATTAATGGGAATAAAATCAGACATTAAAGATAAGGTTAAATTAAATACAAAGAAAGATCTGTTGGTTTACTCATACAGAGTAGCTGGAACTGTTGGTTTAATGATGGCAAAAATTTTAAAAATTGATAAAAAAAGTTCACTCAAGTCTGCAATCGATCTAGGAATTGCAATGCAGCTTACTAATATATCGAGAGATGTAATTGAAGATTCTGAAAATAATCGTTTTTATATAAATCAAAGTTTTGAAGAAATTCTATCAACTATCAATCTTGCTGATACTTTTTATGAAAATTCATTTTATTCAATTAAGGACATACCTATAAGCTTCCGTTTTTCTATTCTAGTTGCTAGAAGAGTTTACAGAAAAATAGGACATAAGATAAAAAATAAAAAAAATTTAGAAAATTATCAAAATTCAGGGAAGATATATGTATCGAGTGTTGAAAAAGTCTTGGAGACTTTTCTCTCAATTTTTGACTTAATTAAACTATCATTCAATTTTAAATTAGATCATGAAATACAACATGATCATAATTTGATAAATGAGGAAATAAAATTAGATGAGAGAATTTGATTATATTATTGTTGGTGGTGGTTGTGCGGGATTATCACTTGCATATGAACTTGAGATTAATGAAAAATTAAAAAATAAAACTTTAGCTATTATTGAGCCAAGAGCAGAATATAAAAAAGACAAAACTTGGTCCTTTTGGAAAGTAGCAAAACATAATTTTGATGATTGTGTTAAGAAAAATTGGAAAAATTTTTCTGTTAATATACCAAAAAAAACTAACCATTTGGAATGTAACATTTATCCATACCAAAGTATTGACAGTGGGCTGTTCTATGAAAAAATTAACAGTAAATTAAAAGAAAATAATAATATTTCTTTTTTTAAAAATATAAGTGAAATTAATTCAAAAAATTCTTTTGTTTTTAATAGTGTTCCATCAATTAAAAAGGATCATCGTAACCTTTGGCAGCATTTTTGTGGTGTAGAAGTTGAAACTAAAAATGATTTCTTTGACGATGAAATTTTTAATCTTATGGATTTCGATTGTGATCAGAGAGAAAGTGTGCATTTTTTTTACACTCTACCCTATTCAAAAACTACGGCTTTAATTGAAACTACATGGTTATCAAAAATGAATGATGACTCTCAAAAAGACTATGACACACAAATTAGAGATTATATTGAAAATCACCTAAATTTAAAAGATTATAAAATAATTTATAAAGAAGTAGGTGCAATACCTCTATTCTACCCAACATATGAGAAAGAAAAAAATAAAATAAATATTGGAACTGCAGGCGGTATGACAAGGTTAAGTACTGGTTATACTTTTCTAAATATTCAAGAACAAAGTAAATACATATGTCAAAATATTGAAAATATTTCAGATGCTAAAAAATTTGAGATAAGTAAAAAATATCAATTTTTAGATAATATCTTTTTAAAAGTTCTTGAAGAACATCCTGAAAAAATGCCTGACATTTTTTTTAAAATGTTTAAGAGTTCCCCAAAAACTATTATAAAATTTTTATCTAACAAAAGTAATTTTTTTGAGGATTTATCTATAATATTAAAGATGCCAAAAATAAC
>CABXZD010000019.1 GCA_902516465.1 uncultured Pelagibacteraceae bacterium | reverse complement strand
GAGAATTATTCACTTTTTTCATATTAGAAACAATTTTATTAGGTAAAGCTTTAAATATAAATCCTTATGATCAACCAGCTGTTGAATTGATAAAAAAAAATACAAAAAAAATTTTAACCAATTATTAATTTCCTATTGTTATTTTAGAAATCCCGTAATTTCGAGTATCTAAAATTTCAAGTTTGTTACTTAATTCTAGGTTATCTGATTTGTGTCTATGAATTATCATTATTCCATTTTTATTTAAAATTTTATTATTTTTTATTTCGTCAATAATATAATTAATTTTTTTCTCTTTATAAGGCGGATCTATGAAAACAATTTCAAATTTTTCAGAAACTTTTTTTTGATCACCCAAAAATTCAAAACAATCCTGATCCAATACCTTAGTTTGTTTGTGAACATTTAGATGAAAAATATTTTTATTTAATATTTTTGAGGCTTTTGGATAGTTCTCTATGAAAAAAACTTTTTGAGCCTTTCTTGATATACACTCTAGACCAAAAGAGCCAGATCCTGAGAACAAATCTAAAACTTTTGAATTTTCGACTTTAATGTTAATTTTTTTAGAATGCTCTATGAGATTGAAAATTGACTCTTTTACCATATCTCTTAATGGCCTAGTATTTTTATCAACTGGGAGGTATATTTTTTTTCCTTTTAAATTTCCACCAATAATTCTCATTAATCTATAACTTTATATCCAATGTCTTTTCGATAAAATCCATCTTTCCAATCAATTTTATTTATTAATTTAATTGCAGCGTTTCGCGAAAATTGAAAATTGTCAGATCTGACTACAAAATTTAAAACTCTTCCCCCATTAGATAAAATTTGATTATTTTTTTTAAAAGTTCCAGCGTGAAATATAAATTCGTTACTTTCTAAATTTACTTCATTTAAATTTTCAATTTCAATATTTTTTTTATAAATTTCTGGATAGCCTTTCGCACAGAGTACAATGCAAAGACATTTATCCTTATACCATTTTATATCAATAGATTTTAAATCTTTTTTTACACATGCTAAAATTATTTCAAAAAAATCACTTTCTAGTTTCGGAAGAATGGTTTGGCACTCTGGATCTCCCATTCTGACATTATATTCAATTAGATATGGCTCATCATTTACAATCATTAAACCCGCATATAAGAAACCTTTAAATGTAGTATTTAATTCCTTAAGTCCTTTAAGAGTAGGATTAATGATTCTATTTAAAATTTTTTCATTTAATTCCACACTTTCTAATCTTGAAGGAGAATAAGCACCCATGCCACCTGTGTTTTTCCCTTTATCTCCCTCAAGAACTCTTTTGTGATCTTGTGCAGTGCCAAAATTTTTATAATTTTCACCATCGCATATTATAAAAAAACTCATTTCTTCACCTTCTAAAAATTCCTCAACTAATATTTTTTCTGCTTTACCAAATTTTCCGTCAAAAATTTCATTTACTGCTATTATGTATTCTTCTTTATTATTACATATATAAACCCCTTTGCCTGCTGCCAAACCATCAGCTTTTATAACAGTTGGTAAATCACAATCCTTTAAAAAATTTAGAGCATCACCAGAATTTTCAAAAATACCAAATTTAGCAGTAGGGATTTCATATTTTTTACATAAGTTTTTTGTAAAAGTTTTAGATCCCTCAAGCTGTGAAGCAATTTTATTTGGTCCAAAAACTTTAATATTATAACTTTCTAAGTAATCAACTATGCCATCAACCAAAGGTTTTTCTGGTCCAATCAAAACAATATCAATCTTATTTAAGAGAACAAAATCTTTAATCTTTTTAAAATCTTTAAGATCTATTTTTATGTTTTTTGATATAGAGTCTGTTCCGGCATTACCAGGTATACAGTAAATTTTGTCAACTTTGCTCGATTTTTTAAGAGATTTGCAGATTGCATGTTCTCTACCACCACTTCCTATTACTGCTACTTTCATATAATAATTTATAAACTAAAAATGTTAAAAAAATTAGCTAAAATAAAATATTTACCAAATAATTTTAAAGTTATTCAAGATGGAGATCATGTTATTTGTGCAATATCAGGAAAAAAAATTCCAATAGAGAATTTAACTTATTGGAATGTTGATTTACAAGAGGCTTATTTTTCTTATGTTGAAGCTTCAGTTAAAAGAGAGAAAAAATAATTATTTCCAGCGGTTGTGAGACCAAATCCATTGGTCAGGATTTTTGATAATCATTTTTTCCAAAACTTTATTTAATTTAACTGTAATTGACTCAATCGAATCATTTTTGGGAAATTCTAAATAATCATAAAATTTTATTTTAAATTTATAATCTTCTATTCTCTCGATATGTACTGGAACAATTTTAGATTGAAATTTTTTTACAAATTGCGCGGGTATCGTTGTTGTTAATGCTGACTGATTAAATAAATTACATCTTATTCCTTCAGAAACCCTTTGATCTATCATAAGTGCTATTGAAGTCCCATTTTTGAAGTGTCCTAAAAGTTCTTTGGTCCCTGAAATACCCTTTTTAATTTGTTTTTTACAAATGTATTTTTTTCTAATATTTTCCATAATTGGATTAAGAAATTTATTATTAAGGGGCCTATAAATTGCAGCCAAATCGATACCTGACTTTTCTATATACATTGCCATTAACTCAAAATTATTAAAATGACCCGATATAAAAATTACTGGTTTATCGTCTCTTTTTATTTGATCAAGTATATTTTGATTCTCAATCTGTACATATTGAATAAATTTTTTAGAAAATCTAAAATTTTTAATAAAAACATACTCGGATAATATTCTTCCATAGTTAAACCACATTTTTTTAATAATTTCCTTTTTTTTTGTTTGTGTAATATTTGGGAATGCT
>CABXZD010000018.1 GCA_902516465.1 uncultured Pelagibacteraceae bacterium | reverse complement strand
TTGAACTTTTACCTGGTTGAGGTAATTTGCCAAAATCTGGCGGGAGTACTAAAGGGCTTTTTTTTTCTACAAGAAATTCATCAGAACTATTTTTCTTTTTTAAAGTCAAAGCGTCTTTTGCAGATTTACAACCAACTAAATTTAAAAAGATTAAACTTATTATTATTATTTTTATCATCTTTAATTTTTTTTAAATATTTCTAAACTAATTAACAAAATAACCCCTAAAGTAATAAATATATCAGCTACATTAAATATAAACCAATGAAAATTATTAAAATGTATATCGATAAAATCAGGCACTGATTTATAATATAGTCTATCAAAGATATTACCTAAAGATCCTCCAAAAATCATTATAAAGGCAATTTTTTCTAATTTTTCAGTTTTAGTAATCATCCAAAATATAATAAAAGTAATCAATATTATTATTCCGGTTAAAACATTATAATAAATTTCTTTTTCGAAAGAGAACAGTCCAAAAGCAATCCCATCATTCCAAATTAAATTAATATTTAGAAATTGAGATATAAATAGATTCGTCTCACTTTGAGAAATTACATAAAATTTAGAAAATCTGTCTAAAGAAAAAATAATTATTGTTAAAAAAAAATTAACAAAAAAATTTTTTTTATTTATGTAATCGGACATGAGTGTCTCTCACAAGGTTTTTCTGTTATTTTCCAACAGACAGGACATTTATCACCTAATGCTTTTTTTGTTAGAACACTTACTTCAGCCTGATCATCAAAATAAATTTCAGCTTTTGAAGTTATACATATCTCAGCTAAATCAATATTATTAACAATTTGTTTAAATTTATTATTTAATTTTATCTGAAGATCTGCTTCAAGACTTGAGCCTATTTCTTTACTAGCTCTTTTTTCCTCAATGCTAATGTTGCAAATATCCTTAATTTTGATTAATTCAACCCATTTTTCAGCAATTCTTTTGTTTTCAAATTTTTTTGGAAAGTCTACAAAATTTTCTAAATGAATACTTTTATTTTTTTTTGATACTAATTGGTAGATTTCTTCGGTGGTAAAAGAAAGTATTGGTGCAAACCATTTTAATAATGAATTTAATAATATATTTAATACTTTAATACAAGATTGCCTTTTAGATGAGTCAATTGAATCGCAATATAGAGTATCTTTTCTAATATCAAAATAAAATGCTGACAAGTCTACAGTGCAAAAATTTAATAACTCTTTATAAAGATTATGAAAATCATAATTTTTGAAATAATTATTAAATTTATTATTTAAAGAGAACACTTTGTGAAGCATAAACTGCTCAAGTTCAGGTAAATCCTCAATATTTAATTTTTCAAAACTCTTATCCTCAAATTTATCGTTTAGGTTCCCTAGCAAATATCTAAAAGTATTTCTTATTTTACGATAAGACTCTGAATGCTGATCTAATATTGAATAATCTATTCTCAAATCTTCAGCATAGTTAGAGGAAGCAACCCAAATTCTTAAAATATCAGCACCATATTTTTTTAAAATATCTTCAGGAGCTATTACATTTCCTAAAGATTTTGACATTTTAAGACCTTTACCATCAACAACAAAACCATGAGATAATATTGACTCAAATGGGGCTTTGCCCCTTGTTCCACAAGACTCCAACAAAGAAGAATGGAACCATCCTCTGTGCTGATCAGAGCCTTCTAAATACATCGAAGCTGGCCATTTTAGATCCTCCCTTTTTTCCAAAACAAAAGAGTGGGTAGACCCACTATCAAACCATACTTCTACAATATCACTAAGTTTATCAAAATCTTCAGCTTTATACTTTTTCCCTAAAAATTTTTGATAGTTATCTGAGAACCAACAATCTGAGCCTTCTTTCTCATAGATTTTTGCAATATTTTCGAATATTTCATCGTCTATCAAAATCTGTTTAGTTTTTTTATTTACAAAAATTGGCAAAGGTACTCCCCAAACTCTTTGACGAGAAACACACCAATCAGGTCTTGTTTCTATCATTGATTTTAACCTTTCTTTTCCTTTAGAAGGATAAAAAGTTGTTTCATCAATTGCTTTCAAAGCTTTATTTCTAAGTTTATGGCTTTCCATAGAAATGAACCATTGAGGAGTGGCTCTATGAACTAAAGGGGCTTTTGATCTCCAAGAATGAGGGTAAGAATGGACTAATTCACCATTTTTTAATAGTCTTTTTTTTTCTTTTAACTTTTCAATTACAATAGGATTTGCTTTAAAAATGTGTGTCCCCTCAAATATACTTACATTTTTTGTGTATTTACCATCTCCATCAACTGTTTCTATCGCCTTGATACCGTTATTTAAACAAAGATTAAAATCATCTGGCCCATGGCTTGGTGCACAATGGACGATGCCCGTACCTTGATCTGTTGTAACAAAATGTGCGTTGAACATTGGCACGTCATAATTATAACCTGATTCAAAAAAAGGGTGATTGCAAACAGTATGTTTAAAATCTTTACCTTTAAATTTTTTTAAATTTTTATATTTTTTAATATCACAATCTTTAATTGCAGTTTCTAGCAAAGCCTCTGCTAAAACAATTTTTTCATTCTTAAAGTCACCCTCATCATTTATCTCAATTAAAAGATAATCCAAATTTTCATTATAAGCTAAGGCTCTATTTGCAGGTATGGTCCAAGGAGTTGTAGTCCAAATGACTATACTACTTTTTTCAAGCTCTTTGATATTTGAAGATTTGACAGGAAAAGATACATAAATCGTATCTGATTTACGATCATGGTATTCTACCTCTGCATCTGCTAAAGCTGTTTTTTCGACTGTGGACCACAAAACAGGTTTAAATCCTCTATATAAGCTCCCTTCGGTTAAGAATTTACCAAGCTCTCTAACAATTTGTGCTTCAGCATCGTAACTCATAGTAGAATAATAATTTTCCCAATCTCCAACTACTCCAAGCCTTTTAAATTGCTCTTTATGAATTTCTATCCATTTTTCCGCAAAAGCTCGGCATTCTTTTCTAAATTCAATTATTGGGACTTCGTTTTTATCTTTTTTATTTTTTTTATATTGCTCCTCTATCTTCCATTCAATTGGCAATCCATGGCAATCCCAACCAGGCACATAAACAGAGTCCTTGCCATCCATTTGATGAAATTTTACAATTATATCTTTTAAGATTTTGTTTAAAGCAGTTCCCATATGAATATCGCCATTCGCATAAGGAGGACCATCATGAAGTATAAATTTTTCTTTGCCTTTTTTAGAATTTCTCAATTCTTTATAAAGATCAATTTTTTTCCATAATTCTAATATTTCAGGCTCCCTTGTAGGTAAATTTGCTTTCATAGAAAAAGCTGTTTTAGGAAGATTTATTTGTTCTTTGCTCACTTTATTTTTTTTGCAACTAATAAGTCAGTTTTAATTTGTTTTTTTAATTGATCCACATTTTTGAATTTTTTTTCTTTTCTAATAAATTTTAAAAATTCAACTGATAAATCTTTATCATATAGATTTCCTGAGAAGTTAAATAAATGAACTTCTAATAATATTTTTTTTCCATTAAATGTTGGTCGATAACCTAAATTTGCTATGCCTTTAGCAGTTTTAAAGTTTTTTTTAATTTTGACTCTTACTGCATAAACTCCTGGGCACGCTAATACATAATCTTTTATATCAATATTTGCTGTTGGGAAACCAATCTTTTTTCCTAATTTTTTTCCCTTTTGGACTTTGCCCTCTATAGACCAATTTCTATTTAAAAGTTTATTCACCTCAAGTAGTTTGCCTTTTTGTAAATAATTTCTAATCAGAGATGAAGAG
>CABXZD010000017.1 GCA_902516465.1 uncultured Pelagibacteraceae bacterium | reverse complement strand
ATCAACTTTTTTTATTTGATTATCAGGATTATTACTTAGAAAATTTTGAAAAAAATCTAAAGAGTCTTTTAGATTAAGTTTTGGCAATTTAATTATAAGTCCATCATTTGTTTCTATATCCCATCTTCCAGATTTATAAAAAAATAGATTTTTGATTTTTCCATAATCAAAGTTTGTTTCATCGATTGCTTTCTTCAATTCAAAAAAATTTTTAATATTAAAATCCCCGAAAATATATGGAAGATTTTTTTCAATCTCATCAATCTGTATTAGCTTACCATTAGATCCTAATATTAAATTATTACTATCTGATTTAATTTGAGCTAAAAAAATTGTTTTATCTATTTTAAGACTAAGAGAGGACGGATATATTTTAAAAACTGAAAAATTTTCAACAGTAGGGTTTGCATTTATTTTGTTTGCAATTTCATTTTTATTTAAAAAAAATATATTATCATTTTGCAATAAATTAAGACTATCCTTCAATAAAAGTTTATCGTTTTCCTCAAGTCCTAAAATTGAAATTTTATCTATCTTAAAATAATTTGCGTTCAAGTTTTGATTATTAAAAGTTGTAAAAATCAAAAATAAAAAAAAATAAATTAAAATTTTTTTATTTTTTATTTGAGGTGTCATTTAAAATCAATTTAATTAATTTAATAAAACTAATACCTTTATAAGCTGCGATTTCAGGAACTAGGGAAAGATTGGTCATACCTGGTTGGGTATTTATTTCAAGGAGATAAAATTTTCCCTTAAAAAATTTAAAATCAGATCTTGAGACACCACTACAACCAATTAAATTATGAGCCTTTAATGCTAAAAACATTAATTCATTGTATTTTTTTTTTTTTATATCCACTGGTATGATATGTCTCGTCTTTGCATTACTATCGTATTTAGCTTTATAATCATAAAATTTCCTTTTAGGTTTCAGCTCTATCGCGCCGAGTTTTTTATTACCAATGATTGCTGCCTGAATTTCTCTACCAGGTATAAATTTTTCAATAATAATTTTTTTATAATTTCTTAATTTTCTTAAGTACTTAAAAATATTAAGTTTTGTACAAATAAATACATCAACACTTGAGCCTTCATTTATAGGTTTTAAAACCACGGGAAACTTAAGTTTTTTTTTTATTGTTTTTATTAAGTTTAATTTAGATTTATTAAAACTATATGTGATAAATTTTGGTGTTAAAATATTATTAGCTTCAAAAATTTTTTTAGATAATACTTTATCCATTGCAATTGAAGATGAAATTACTCCGGAATGAGTATAAGGTATCTTTGTTGTTTCTAGAATTGTTTGAATGTAACCATCCTCACCAAACTTTCCGTGTAACGCATTAAAAATAACTTTAGGTTTAAAGGAATTAATTACGTCAATTAAGCTATAATTGGGTTCTGTGATTTTGACATTGTAATTGTTCTTTAAAAGTTCTTTAGCAACCTGTCTACCAGTGTCGAGGCTGATAAGTCTTTCCTTAGATATGCCACCAGAGATAATTAATATTTTTGTTTTCAAAGTTATTCTAAAATTTTTATTTCTTTTTCTAAACTAATACCTGTTTTTTTTAAAACTTTCTCAGCAACAAAATCAATTAAATTTTTCATATCATTAAAAGATGCATTTCCTTTATTAACAAAAAAATTACTGTGTTTCTGAGAAATACAAGCATCTCCAAATTCTTTATCTAGAGGAACAGACTCTTTAATGAGCTCCCAAACCTTTTTTTTTGTTTGTGATTCCGGATTTTTAAAAGTGCTTCCACTTGTTTTAATCATGGTAGGCTGATTTTTTTGTTTTTCGTTTTTGAGTTTATTTATCTCACTCTTTATACTAATTGAATTGCTTTTTTTTCCTTTAAAAGAAGCACTTAAAAAAATTAAATTCTCAGATAAATCATTGTTTCTATATTCAAATTTAATATCTTTAGAATTAATAGTTATAATATTCCCTTTTTTATCAATTGCCTGAATAGATAATAAAATATCTTTAAATTCTTTACCAAAACATCCAGCGTTCATTCTTATTCCTCCTCCAACAGTTCCTGGTATACATGATAAAAACTCAAAACCACTTAAGTTATTACTTAATGCAAAATCTGATAGAGATTTATCTGAAACTGCACTTCCGGCAATAATTATATCATCACCTAAAAGAGAAATATTATTAAAATTTTTGCTAAGTTTGATTACTACTCCGTCAAATATATTGTCTGAAATTAAGATATTTGACCCTGCACCTAAAATAAATATTCTCTCTTTATTATTCAATTTTTTAAGAAAATTTACCAATTCTTTCAAGTCTTCCGCTTTAAAGAAAATTTTAGATCTGCCACCAATATTAAACCAATTTTTTCTTTTAAGATCATAATTAAATTTTACATTTTGTCCGAATTCGTCCATTAACATTTTTATTTGCTTTTTTTCCATTAGATTAATTTCGGGATTTTTCTCATCCAATTTGAAATTGAGCCTGCACCCATTCCTATTACAATTTTTTTTCCGTACATATTATTTTTTATGAATTTTGCTAAATGATAGTTATCATTAATTAAAAATAATTTAACTTTAGAGTTTTTAATTATATCTTTTGCAAAATCCATATAATTGAATCCTAGTTTTAATTTTTCTCCCGCGCTGTAAATAGGGCATAAAATTACTGTATCTGCATCTTTAAAAGCAAAAGAAAATTCACTTCTTAAGTCTTTTAATCTTGAAATTCTGTGAGGTTGAAACACACACACTTTGTCGTAATTTTTATAAACATTATTTACTCCTTCTAACACAAATTTTATTTCCGTAGGGTGATGAGCATAATCATCATAATAATCTATATTATTTAAAGTAAAAATTTTATTAAACCTTCTTTGAACTCCTTTAAAATTTAATAAACCTTTTTTAATGTTTACAATGGATATTCCTATTGTAAGAGCAACCGCAACTGCTGCTACAGAATTTCTAACATTGTGAATACCTATCAGTGGAGTTTTTAAATTTTTTATATGTAAATTTTTTTTATTTGGAACTTTTACGATAAGATCAAACTTAGTGAAGTTGACGTTTTGTTTAACATTTTTTATATAAAAATTCGCATTAGGTTTTGTTCCGTAAGTATAGTAATTATGGTTTTTCAATTTTTTAATTAAATCATTATTAATCTTATCATCTAAACATATAAAAGATTTTCCAAATGATGGCACTTTCTCAATGAATTGAATAAAATATTTTTTTAAATCCTCTATTGATTTATAAAAGTCCATATGTTCTCTATCTACATTTGTAATTATAGAGTAAGTGGGCGGAATATGCACAAAGCTACCGTCGGATTCATCTGCCTCTAAAATTGACCAATCACTTTTTCCAAGTTTGGCAGTATTTCTAATCGAATTTATTACTCCACCATTAATAATTGTTGGATCTAATTTTGTTTTTTGAAAAATTGATGCAATTAAAGATGTTGTAGTTGTTTTACCATGTGAACCAACCACTACAATATTCTTTGTTAAAGAAACAATGTGAGCTAACATTTTTCCTCGTGTAATTACTGGTAAATTTTTTCTTTTTGCTTCAATAATTTCTGGATTATTTTTTTTTATAGCTGAGGATACTACAACTATAGTTGCATCTTTAAGATTTTGTTTTTTCTGCCCTATAAAAATTTTAATTTTTTCTTTTTTAAGTCTTTCAATATTTTTATTTAAACTTAAGTCACTTCCTTGAACTTTAAAACCCTTGCCTTTCATAATCAAAGAAAGACCACTCATCCCTATTCCACCAATGCCAACAAAGTGAATAATTTCGGTTTTTGCTATTTCAATTTTCATTTATAATTTCTAATATTTTTTGATTAACATTAATCCAAGTGTTTTGATAATTTAATTTCTTCAAATTTTGCTTTTTTTTTAAGTATTCAATTTTATCAATTAAGATCTCATTCAAAAGATACTCAATCTTTTTCTCAAAATTAGTTTGTTCAATTACCCAACAACAATCATTTTCTTTATAAAAATTAGCATTTTCTAGTTGATGATTGTCTTTTGAAGTTGGTAATGGGACAGCTATAAAAGGAATATTGATTACTGATAACTCTGCTAAAGTTGATGCGCCCGATCTTGTTATACAAAGATCCACGTCTTTAATAATATTTTCAAAGTTATTTTCAAAACTAAAAATTTTATTTTCAATGTCATTTTTTAAATAAAAATCCCTTAAGTAAGAAATGTTTTCTTTATTAGTCTGCTGAATAACCTTAATTGGTTTTTTCTTTGATATATTAACAATTGAATTCTTAAGATTCATATCAAAAATACTGGCACTTTGACTTCCACCTATAATTAATATTGTGAATTTATCTTTAATCCTACCTGATAATTTAAATTTATAAATATTCTCTCTTACTAAAGGATTTATTATTACCA
>CABXZD010000016.1 GCA_902516465.1 uncultured Pelagibacteraceae bacterium | reverse complement strand
TTGAAATATCAGGTTCTTTTTCATATAAAATTTCACCAGACATAAAATCTTGAAGGATTGCAGTCCTTGCTTTAATTTCTATGTTGGCATTTATAGGATTACAAAAAAAAAGTATTACAAAAAAAATAGTTAATTTTCTAAACATTTTTTAAAATTTCTAAATTTTCAAAGTTCAAAGAATTTAATTTTTCAAATGAGTTTTTAAGATTTCTTATATCAGTAAAAGGACCAATTAATACCCTATATTTTGTTTCTGATAATCTAATAATTCTTAAATTTGAAATTAAAGTTTCTTTTTTTATTCGAGTTACCATTGTTTTAGCAGAGTCTCTAAAATAAAAATCAGCAATTTTTATTGAATAAGAAAATTTTTTATCCATAACTTTATCTAATTTTGACAATTTCTTTTTTTCGTTTAGATCATTTATTTGAATACCATCTATAGGAGCTTTTTCTGCTACAGACTTTTCTTCCTCAAACATTTTTGCTTTTTTTGCTATAAATGTTGAGTCTTTAGAAATAAGAGTAAGTTCTACATACGGATGATCAGGATCTAGACCCAATTCCTCAGCCACTCTTTGACTTAGAACAGAATTGTAAAAATTTGAAAATTCAACTTTGTTTGATTTAACTTCTACAATCAAATACTTACTATTCATAGGATTTACAATTTTAACCATAGATTTTTTTTTTAAGGACTTATGGTAAATATTTAATGATCTAGTTTCTAATTTTTTAATATCAGATATCTTATCATTATAAATTAGAGCAAAACCTGAATTTGAGTATTTATCGGATGTTTTTAAATTAATTTTTTTTGGTTTAATTTTGTAAGAATTTTCACAACTTGTAATAAATAAAATTAAAGAACAAATTATAATAAGTTTAAATTTCATCTCTAATTTTGTTTTTTAAAGTACAAACTGCTAATGCAAATCTTAGTGATCTATTCCATTTTAATATTATTTCATAGTTATCAAAGACAATATATGCTGGTTTTAATGTTTCTGCACCTGGAATTATGTCTTTATCTGGTGTGATAATTGCAACTTTAAGATTTTCGTCAATAGATTCTAAATTATCATTATTCTTAATAAATTTTTTAAAGTATTTGAGTTTTTTTTTATTAGTTAGTTTTTTTGCTGATACGTTAAGATATTTTTTCGAAATATTTTCATCTAATTCAATTTTATAAAAACAGTGCGAATTTGATTTCCAACCCATTTTTCTTAAATAATTTGCAGCTGAAGCAAAAGCATCATTAGAATTTTTTAGATCTATATAGTCATCTTTGTTAAAATCAATTGCATGATTTTTAATGGTTGATGGCATAAATTGAAAATAACCAAACGCACCAGCCCATGAACCATAAAGAGTTTTATAATTAATTATGTTAGAGTCCACTAATTTTAATAATGTCAAAAGCTCTTTTGTAAAAAATTTTGATCTCCTTTTATCAAAACTTAAAGTTGATAGAGACGATACAATATCCATCTTACCTACATAAGTACCAAAATTAGTTTCTATACCCATCAAAGAAAGTAATAGCTCCTTCTCAATATTGTAGACTTCTTCTACCTTGTCAATTAATTCAAAATTATCTTTATAAAATACAAGACCTTTTTTAAGTTTATTATTTGATGATCTTTTTGAAATATATGTTTTAGTATCTTCATAAAATTCAGGTTGATATCTATCATATTCAATCACTTTAGGTAAGAATTTTACATTAGACATAACAATGTTAAAAGTTTCCTCCGTGATACCATTATTTAATGCCAAAGTTTTAAATTCTTTTTTCCAATCATTAAACTTTATAGTTTCATTTGATTGAACACTTGAAAAAGTAAACATAAATATAATAATTAAAATTTTAATCACTTTCATAAAGGTCCCTAATATATATGATTACAGCAATCCAAATTAAAATAAAACTTACTAATTTTATTAAAGAAAAATCCTCATTATAGTAAAAATATCCCAACAAAAACTGCAATGTTGGAGTGATATAAAAAATCATACCTGTGGGACCTAGGCCTATAATCTCTACTCCTCTAACGTACAAAAAAAGCGGGATTACTGTCATTGGTCCTGCCAAAACTAATAAAAGACTCAATCCGGGATTTGACAAATTAAAATCGTTAAAACCATTTTTAGTTATCAGATAAAAACATCCGATAACAAAAGGTAAAATAAATAAACTTTCTATTAGTAAACCTGTATTTGTGTCTACGTTTATCTTTTTTCGGACTAAATTATAAAATGCCCAGCTAAAAGCTACAATTAATCCTACCCAAGGTAAACTTTTCAAACTTATAAAGGTTATAATCATAATTGATATAAAAACTAACATTATTGAAAAAATTCTTTTTTTATTTAATTTTTCTCCAAAAAAAATATAGCCGAGTAAAACACTAATAATTGGCATTATAAAATAACCAAAACTTGCATCGATAATTCTCTCTGTGGCCACTGCAAAAATCCAAATACTCCAATTAATAAATATAAAAAAACCAGAAACAAATAAAGCAGTTAATTTTTTAATATTATAAATGATTTTAATAAAAACTTTCCATTTTGAAAATAGTGTTGTGGTTAAGATTAACATAACAGTTGTCCACAAACATCTATGAACCACTAACTCAATGTGACCTATAAATGAGACGTATTCAAAATATATTACTCCAATGAAACCCCACCAAAATGATCCTAGTGAAGTTAACAATAATCCTTTGTTAAAATCTTTTTTCATAAGTTCTTATAAGATTGATCAATTACAATGTTAAATAGACTATTTTATAGTTGAATTAAATAATTTTAATTATAAAAGCTTTTACATGGAGAGATGGCTGAGCGGTTGAAAGCACCGGTCTTGAAAACCGGCAAAGGGGCAACTCTTTCCTGGGTTCGAATCCCAGTCTCTCCGCCACTATGGTTTATTTCTATACTCAAAATTTTTAAAGAGTTTATTTATATAATTATCTTCAAATTTTATATCAGTAGTTAAGCCATTAAAAAAATTGTATAAATTATTATCGTCTAAATCTAATAATTTTTCTAAATCAATTAAATCATCATTGTCTAATTCATTAATGTATCTTTTAGTGAAAGCGCCTAGAAGTTTATCCATCTCTTTAGTCCCGCGATAATTAGATCTATAAATTATTTTTTTTTTTAATTGTTCTATATTGAAACTCATTATTAGAATATATTAGTTGTTGATGAATAATAAAAGTAATTATAAATATTTACTATCAGATTTATCAAAATTAAAAGGAGTTGGTATCAAAACTACAAATCTGCTTCGAAAAAAAAAAATTAATAGTATTTTTGATTTATTGTGGAAATTGCCCAAATCCTATACCGATCGAAGTCGATCTTCAAATATTCAAGATTTACGTATTGGTGAAGTTCAAACTGTCACGGTTGTTCCTAAAAAATACTCATTTCCAAGAACTAAGAATTTACCAAATAAAGTTTTATGTTCAGATAAATCAGGAGAATTAGATTGTATCTTTTTTAATAGTTACGAGGGTTATATAAGAAAAATACTACCTTTAAATAAAGAAGTTACAATAAGCGGAAAAGTAGGTATATACAGGAACAGATACCAATTAACTAATCCTAAATATATTTCTGAGGACTCCTCATTAATAAAACAAAAACATAATTCGTACTCTCTGACAGAAGGTATTTCAGAAAAAGTTTATAATAAAATTATTAATCAAATAATCAACGATTTGCCTATTTTAGAAGAATGGCATTCAAAAGATATATTGAATAAATTTGATAATATTAGTTGGAACGAGTCAATAAAGGAATTACACAAATCTGAAAATATTGGGAAATACAAAAGAAATTTTTATCAAAGACTCGCTTACGATGAAATTTTTTCAACTTTTTTAGTCAATTCAGAAATTAGAAAAAAAATCAAGAAGATTAAAAAAAGATGTAAAATTTTAGATCAAAAAAAACAGGCGACAATTATTAATAATTTAGATTTTGATCTGACCAATGATCAAATAAAGACTTTAAAAGAAATCAATGGTGACTTAAGTTCTCAAAACAAAATGTTTAGACTTTTACAGGGAGATGTTGGCAGTGGTAAAACAATAGTATCATTAATAGCTGCATTTAATTGCATACAATCAGGCTTCCAGGTTGCTTTAATGGCACCAACAGAAATTTTAGCTAGACAACATTTTAATCTTGCAAAAAAAATATTTCCAAAAAATTTAAACATAAATCTTATCTCTGGCAAATCTAACTATCGTGATAAAAGGAAAATTCTTAATAAATTATCACTACATAAAATTGATTTGATATTTGGTACTCATGCAATTTTTCAAAATAAAGTTATTTTTAAAAAACTTGGTCTAATTATTATTGATGAACAACATAAATTTGGAGTAAATCAAAGAAAAAAACTATCAGATAAA
>CABXZD010000015.1 GCA_902516465.1 uncultured Pelagibacteraceae bacterium | reverse complement strand
AAATTCAAGTAATTTTTCTGTTGAACTTAAAAATTCATATTCTAACTTAAAATTTTCAAAATCCTTTTTTAATGCCCTAATATTCTCTTTTATTGTAAAAATCTCATCATCAATTCTTTTTGTTGAGTTTTTTACAAGTGCTGTAGATAAAATTAAAAATAGTATTAAAAAAATGACTGAAAATTTCTTCATAGCTTGTTTCCAAAATTTTCTATCTCTATTAAATGCTTAAATTTCTTTAAAATATCTGTTTTGAAATTATAAAAATCATCTTTTTTAACAATATATCTAAGTTTTGCTGATCTTGATGGCAAATTTTCTTTTAGTTCTGTTTTAGAAGGAGTCCTCGGTTTTTTTTCCAACATTCGAAATAACGTGTCAGACTCCTCAATTTTAGGAACATATCTTGATATACTTTTTTTCTCTGACAAACTTTTAAAGAAATGTTTAACTATTTTATCCTCTAGTGAATGAAAAGTAACAACTGCTAAAATACCATCTTTTTTTAAAACTTTTGCTGCAGCTATTAATCCATAGATAAGCTCCGTAATTTCTTTATTAACAAAGATTCTCAATGCTTGAAAAACTTTTGTGGCACTATGGATCTTAAAGTTTTTTTTCTTTTTGTTCTTTTCAATTAACTCTACTAATTTTTTTGTATCAATTTTATTTATACTTCTTTGCTTAACAATACTACTGGCAATTTTTTTTGCATATTTTTCTTCTCCAAAAAATTTAAATATTTTTTCAAGGTCTTTTTCATCTAATTTATTTATTGCCTCTTTTGCTGAAAAATCATTTAAACCCATTTGCATATTTAAATCTCCCAAAGAATTAAATGATAAGCCTTTTTTTGGATCTTTAATTTGTGTGGTTGAGTAACCCAAATCAAAAATTATTCCCCTTACATTGGTATTTTTAATTTTTAAATCATCTAATTGACTAAATTTCTTATTTTTAAAAATAAATCTATCTTGAAACTCTTTTGAAATTTTATCAGCTTTTTTTTTACTTTCTAGATCTCTGTCTAAAGCAATTACTTCTGTATTTTTGAAGCTAAGAATTTTTTCCGAATATCCACCTTGACCAAAGGTACAGTCAATAAATGTGCCACCATGTTGAGGGGAAATAATGCTAATTAATTCTTTTAGCAATACCGGATAGTGTTTTGTAATATCCAGTACCATGGTGGCTTCCATTTATTTTTTTGAAGACCATTAATTTTTTTGTCTTCTTAAAAATGCTGGTATCTCAAGATCATCATCTTCTTCTTCATTATTATCGCTTATAGAGTTCAATAAATTATCAGATTTTTTCTCTATAATGTCTGTGTTAAATAAATCTGGCTCGTTAGTATCCACACCAAACTCTTTTAGATCTAATGAGTTTTCCTCTTTTGCTCCGGCTTCCTCTATTACTTCTTGAGAAAAAGATACTTCTTTCTCCTCAGAAATTTTTTCTACTATACTTTCTGCATTTTGATTTTTTAATAACTCATCATGATATTGATTATTTACATCATGAATTGATTCTTGAAAATTCTCAGAAACTACCTCATTTTCAAGTTTCAAAGCATTAGCACCTTGAGTAGCTGTATTAGAATTAGTATTTAAGAAAGAAAAAGATGAAGTTGGATTATTAGAACCAAAATCAGAGTAGCCAGTATTACGATTTTGGATTCTATGCACCATATTTACAACTGATTTGGACTCAGGTTGCTGGTTATCTAAAGAAGTCGCAACTATAGAAACTCTTATTTTTCCCTCTAACGACGAGTCTGTTATAGCTCCAATAATTACTTCTGCATCTGCCTCGACTTCGGATCTTATTTTGTTAACAACTTCATCAACCTCAAACAATTTAAGATCTTTGCCTCCAGTAATATTAACTAATAATCCTTTTGCTCCCTTTAAAGTATAATCATCTATCAGTGGATTGCTAATCGCCATTTCGGTAGCTTGCATAGCTCTACCTTCTCCATCAGCCTCCCCGGTACCCATCATGGCTTTGCCCATAGAGGCCATTACTGTTTCAACATCTGCAAAATCAAGATTAATAATTCCAGGTCTTACCATTAGATCAGTTACACTTTGAACACCATGCATCAGAACATTATTAGAAAGATTAAAAGACTCCTCAAAAGTTGTTTGCTCATTTGCAATTTTAAATAAATTTTGATTTGGAATTACTATAATCGTATCCACATGTTTTCTTAATTCTTCAAGACCAACTTGTGCTCTTTTCATTCTTGAAGGTCCTTCATATAAAAAAGGGAGTGTTACAACTCCAACAGTTAATATATTTAGTTCTTTTGCAGCTCTAGCAATTACATGTGCAGCACCAGTTCCAGTTCCACCACCCATTCCAGCTGCGATAAATACCATGTTTGCGCCCTGTAAAATATTTATAATTTCATTAAGAGACTCATCAGCTGCAGCTTGACCAATATCAAGTTTTGCCCCAGCACCCAAGCCCTTTGTCAAATTTAAACCAATCTGAATTTTTGTCTTAGCCTTACTATGCTTTAAATCTTGAGCATCAGTGTTAACTGCAATAAATTCTACACCTTGCATTCCATTTTCAATCATTTCATTGATAGCATTCCCCCCTGCTCCACCAACTCCCATTACTAAAAGTCTTGGTTGTAGCTCTTTTATTTCTGGCGTTTTAAAGTTAATAGTCATTTTATTATCCCCCCATTATTTATTAAGTTGAAGCTCCCACTTAAGACTAGCGCGATTAAGATTTGCTTTTTTCTTTGCGTTAGCCTTAAATTTTTCAAAAGTTGATGGTTCCCATATTTGAAAGGTTTTTCCCTGACCAACAAACAACATGCTGTTTTTTATTTTTGCATGTTTTATCAATTTTGATGTAAGTGATATTCTTCCTTCGCTATCAAATTGTAAATTTGTGCTTTCCGACAAAATTGATGTTGCAAAATAATCTCTTTTTTCCTCAAAAGGATTTAATGAGTCTATTGCATTTGAAATTTTTTCTATTCTATCTTGCGGCCATGCTTCTATTGATGGATTGTTAAAAGATGGATAACAAATCACACCATTATATCCTAAGTTAGACAAATAAGACCTATAGCTTGCAGGCACAGATACCCTTCCTTTCTTGTCTAACTTGTTTTCGTAACTCGATAAAAACATAAAACATAAATTCCATATTTTCCCTTTATGGGAATATATGGGATATTATGGGTTTTTGAAACAAGAGTCAATAGCTACAAACTTCAGCATATTTATCTAAATAATTTAGATAAAGTGAATCAAAAGGTGAACATCCGTAAAAGAAAAGTAAAGATTAATTTGCCAGATAAACTATAAGCCGGGTTCTGTCATTTAAACTTATCATTTGTCTAGGCTTAAAATCACTCTTAAGCTCAAGCGACTAACCCTGATGACTAGCCAAGGACGGCTTTTAGTTTTCACAATGTCATCTCTACTTAGTCTTGCTCCCAGTGGGGTTTTCCAGCGTTCATTGTTACCAATAAACCGGTGTGCTCTTACCACACCTTTTCACCCTTGCCATGTTATGGCGGTTTATTTTCTGTGGCACTATCCCTAGGGTTTCCCCCGCCAGGTATTACCTGGCACTGTGTCCTTGCAGAGTCCGGACTTTCCTCTTTAATAAAATAATATTAAAGCGATAAATCATTTATCTGGCAGTATGTTTTTAATTATTTAATAAAAAAATTCAAGATTTTTTTATCTTTTAGAGGTTAAATCTTTAATAATTAATAAACATTCTTTATCTACTATCCCATTTACTATTTCTTGCCTAAATCTTCTTTGAAAGGATTTTATTAAAAATTTATTATTTTGGCTTTTTTTCATTTTTTCAATTTTATTATAACCAAATCTATATAGGTTTATTAAAAACTCTTTTTTTTCTTTTATAGTCAAGCCTTTATATCTGTTTTGTTTCAATTTATGTTTATTCAAACTATGCCATTGTGCCAGCTTATTTTCTGATAAAAATTCCCAAGGAAATTTTTCTCCAGGGTCTTTTTTGCGATTTGGGGATATATCGGAGTGTCCTAAAACATTCTTATAATTAATCTTGTAATTTCTCAACAAAAATTTCAATAATTTTTTAAGTGAAGATGTTTGTTTAATTGTAAAATTTTCATACAAATTATTATGTCCAGAATTTTGTATCTCAACACCTATTGAATATTTGTTTAATGATTTAAATTTTTTCCATTTAGATTTTCCAGCATGCCAAGCTTGATATAAATCTGGAACTAATCTTATTACATCACCATTTTTTTTTATGAAATAATGTGAACTAACATTTGAATTATTATTGCACAGTCTATCTATCGCCAAATTCTCTTTTTTCATCCCTGTATAATGAAGAATTATAAATTTAATATTTTGTTTAGATCTTTTGTTAACATTAAAATTGGGGGAATAGTTATTTGTTATTTTAAGGGCCATTTAAGCTACATTTTTAGTTAATTGTTAATTTACAATATTCCAAATTATATTATATAAGACGTATTATGCTCAAAAAAATATTGTTAATTTTAATTACAACCCTTGCGTTAACTTTAAATGCTAACGCTGGATCTGACGGTGAGATAAAATTAAAAAATAACCCAGCAGAAATTAAGGATTGTTCAGAAGGTTTTAATAGAGCAACATTTGCTTTGAACCAAGGTTTGGACAAAATTTTGTTTAAGCCAGTTGCAAGCGTCTATAGAGTTTTGCCATCTCCAGTCAAAACTGGGGTAAGTAATTCTTTAGATAATCTATCTAATTTAGTTACAATACCAAATAATGTTTTACAGGGAGATTTTGCGAAGGCTGGAGCAAATACAGGTAGGTTTATTATCAACACGACAGTTGGTATATTAGGCCTAATAGATGTTGCACAATATTTAGGGTTGTCTGAATATGAAAAAGAGGATTACGGACAATCATTAGCAAAAGCGGGTGTTGGGCCAGGTTGTTACATAGTTCTTCCTGTTTTGGGTCCAAGCACAGCCAGAGATACTTTTGCTTCAACTGCTAACTTTTTAGGTGGTGATGCTTGGTATAACGTTACGGTAAAAAATAATACGCATTACTTTAGAGATTTTGATTATTACAGTTCTAAAGTTACAGCAGGTGTTGATTTTAGAGCAAAAAATTATGACTCAATAGAAAATTTAGAAGAAAACTCATTAGATTTTTATGCGTCTGTAAAAAGTCTATATTTACAAGATAGACAACAACGTATTCTTAACTCAAAAAAAATTATAGCTACCCAAGATGATAGTGATTGGGAAGAAATAGAGAATTAATATTTTTAATTCAAAATATAGATGAAATTAAAAAAATTTTTTATTGTTATTACAATTTATTTTTTAACTATAACTAATCTTTATTCAATCGAACCTGATGTTTTTGTACAATCAACTGTAAATAGAGCTTCAAAGGTCTTATCTGAAAATTTATCAAAAGATCAAAAAATTGAAGAACTTAAAAAAATAGCGATCGAAACTGTAGATATTAATGGAATCGGATTTTATACACTTGGCCCTATTAGAAAAACATTAGATCAAAATCAAAAAGATGAATATTTAGAGCTATTTAGAAATTATTTCTTAAAAAGTTTTTCAAGTAGATTAGCCGAGTATACAAATCCTGAAATTGACGTGATTAACAAAGAGACCCTGAACGAAAAATATACCATAGTAAATAGTGTTTTAAAAGGAACAGCTGAAAGACCAGAAATTAAAATTGATTGGCGTATCTATACTAAAGACTCCGATAATCCCCTTATAAGAGATTTAATTATTGAGGGACTAAGTCTAGCCAGGACTCAAAAAGAGGAGTTTTCATCAATTTTAAATTCTAATAATAATGATATAAACTTCTTATTTAAAACCTTAAAAGATTTTTATAACAACTAATTTACTAATAAATGGTGGGCCCGCCAGGACTCGAACCTGGGACCAATACATTATGAGTGTACTGCTCTAACCAACTGAGCTACAGGCCCATTAAAGAACTTAGATTTACTTTACTTTTTAGTGTCTTTCAAGTTAGTAAATTAAATCTTTTTACTTTATCTTTAATTAATTAATTTTTTATAATTACCCTTAAATTTTTTTGGTATTGCTAAAACCTCAGAACTTACATTTGGATTTATTTTTCTTAATATTACTTCACTAAAACTAGGGTTTTCTATAGAATAAAGATCAAAATTACTGTCCAAAAATTTTAATAATATATCATAATTATTTTCATAGATATTTTTTAAGTAATTAACATTATATTCAAAAATTATAATTGATTGTATTTTATCTATTAATTTAAAGTTTTTTATAACCTCATATTCATAACCTTCTATATCAAATTTAATTATTTTGATTTTATCAATATTGTAATTTTTGATTTCATTGTCTAAAGTAGTATTTTCGACAAGTTCATAATCTGTCTTTGATAGTGAAGGATTCCAATTTCTGAAAAATGAATTCGCCCCATAATTACCATTGAACTTGAATAGCTTTGTTTCACTTCCAATTTTATCTGAGGATAAAAATTTAATCACCGGTTTTATATTTAAACTATTATTTTCAATATTTTTCTTTAAGTATTTTCCATTATTTTTACTTGCTTCGATCGCAATAACATGGCAATTAAATTCTTCTGCAAAAGGAATGCTAACTAATCCAGTATTAGCACCAACATCTATAAAGATATCGTCTTTATTAAAACCAATTTGTCTAGCTAATTTTATTGGAATATGATTCCACTTTTCATTAATAAAAAAATTATAGCCTATATGATCATTAATATTTAGATCAAAAATCAGTTTTTCTTTTGAGAGAGAAATATATTTATCGTTTAATTTTTTTGGAATTTTTTTTCTTATATTATTAGGATCGTAAATAGAAATAATTTTTTTCATTAATAAATTATTTTTGAAAATTTTTAAAAAATTAATAAAAAAAATTGGACGAAAATAATACGCAATATAACTTAAAATTTTATGAATTAGCTTCACTAATATTATTATAAAATATAATTAAAAATTTTATATAAAATAATTTAATGGTGGGCCGTGTTGGTTACGCTCCAACTACCCCTGCAATGTCAATGCAGTACTCTACTATTGAGCTAACGGCCCTTAAATTAATTATTTTTTCACAATATCTATATTTATTTATTAGTATTTGTTAAAAAAATATTAGTTTTTGGATTTGTAGCATAAAGAATGGAAATATTTAATGCAAAAAAGGTCAAAGAATAATCCGAGAAAAAAGCACCACTTGGTAATATTGGAAGGAAAATCAAAACAAGATATATTAAAGCACCCAATTGTAGTTTATTTCTACTTTTTAAAACCATTTTTATTTTAGAAAAGATTAATTTATAAAAAATAAAAAATAGTAGTGTTGTTCCCAAAAAACCATGTTCTGATAAAAATTCTATATAAACTTGATGGGGATGAGTTGTACAAATATAGATTTTTTTTGACTCCTCAAATTTTTTACACGTTTCAACTCGATAATTCTTATTTCCGACCCCAAAAATAGGATACTTTTTAAACACCTCATATCCAGATTTATAGATTGTAAAATATAAATTATTACCCGCGGACATGGCTTTTATCTGTTTATAATATCTTAATTTTAACCAATCAGAACTGGAAATGGCCCCCGCAAGTAAAATAATACCTATCATAATTGATATTATTTTTTTTTTAATACTATAATTAAATATTAAAATATAAAATATTGATAAACTCAGAAAAGTTTTGATAGAATTTGATCTTTCTCCCGTCAAGAGTATTGCGAGCACCAAAATAAGAGAGAAAAATAAAATATAATTTTTATATTTTGTTCCATAGTTATTAAGTAGAAATCCGATTAAAAGTAAAAGAAAACCATAAAGATATCCTCCTACAATATGCTCATCTTTGAAGAAACTTACATTTCTTCCAATAATTTTACTCTCAAAACCTAAAATATTTTGTCCAAAATAATTTTCAAAAAATACGTCAATAACAACTATCGAAATTATAATGAACCATACAAAAAAAACTTTTTTAAAAAAAAGATTTATATTAAAAAAATAGTTGAAAGCTAAA
>CABXZD010000014.1 GCA_902516465.1 uncultured Pelagibacteraceae bacterium | reverse complement strand
TCTACAGAGCCAAAAAAAGATGATTCTGCTAAAGTGGAGACTGAAAAAGATGCTCCCAAAGCCGAAATTGAAGCAGAAAAAAAACTTGAAAATAGTCCAGAAAAAAAATAATTTTTTTTTCAATGTCTAATACTCTTTACGATAAAATCTGGAATGATCACTTAGTAGATCAACAACCTGATGGTACATCATTATTATTTGTGGATAGACACTTAGTTCATGAAGTAACTAGTCCACAAGCATTTGAAGGACTAAGAAACTCGAACAGAAAAGTAAGGCATCCAAATTTAACACTTGCTGTTGCAGATCATAATGTTCCAACAACAGATAGATCTAAAGGTATATCTGATAAAGAGTCAAAGATTCAAGTTGATACATTAGACACAAATTGCAAAGAGTTTGGTATCCAATTATTTGGAATGAATGATAAAAGGCAGGGCATAGTACATATAATTGGTCCAGAGCAAGGTTTTACTCAGCCAGGTACAGTAATTGTTTGCGGAGATAGTCATACTGCAACCCATGGAGCTTTTGGAGCTTTAGCTTTTGGTATTGGAACATCAGAAGTGGAGCATGTTTTAGCGACTCAAACATTAGTTCAAAAAAAAGCTAAAAATTTTAGAATAAATGTAGATGGTAAACTTCCTTTAGGAGTTACATCTAAAGATGTAATTCTTCAAATAATTGGAAAAATCGGTACTGCAGGAGGAACAGGATGTGTAATAGAGTATGCAGGAAATTTAATTAGATCTTTAAGTGTTGAGCAAAGAATGACTATTTGCAATATGACTATTGAAGGTGGAGCTAGAGCAGGATTAATAGCCCCTGACGAAAAAATATTTAAATATCTTGAAAATAAACCCATGTCTCCAAAAGGAAGAAATTGGGAGAAAGCACTAGAATATTGGAAAAGTTTAAAAACAGATAATGATGCAAAATTTGATAAAGAAGTAAATTTAAAAGCAGAAGAAATTTTACCTATGATTACCTGGGGAACATCTCCTCAAGACGTAATAACAATTGATGAGAAGGTTCCAAATCCACAAAATGAAAAAGATGAGGATAAAAAGAATTCTCTAGAAAGATCTTTAAATTACATGGGTTTAAAACCAAATACGGCTGCAAAAGATATAAAAATAGATAAAGTTTTTATTGGAAGTTGTACTAATGGAAGAATTGAGGATTTGAGAGAAGCAGCAAAAATTTTAAAGGATAAAAAGATAGCCTCTCATGTTCATGGAATGGTAGTTCCAGGATCAGGATTAGTCAAAGAACAAGCAGAACAAGAGGGATTAGATAAAATTTTTGTTGACTCAGGCTTTGAATGGAGAGAGCCGGGCTGCTCTATGTGTTTAGCCATGAACGCTGATAAATTAAAACCAGAGGAAAGATGTGCTTCTACTTCAAACCGAAATTTTGAAGGCAGACAAGGTAGAGGTGGGAGAACACACTTAGTAAGTCCAGGAATGGCCGCTGCCGCTGCCATCTCTGGAAGCCTTGATGATGTTAGAAAGTATCAAAATTAGAATGCAAAAATTTAATACACTTAAAAGCATTCCTGCCTATCTACCAATTGTTAATATAGATACAGACATGATTATCCCAAAGCAATTTTTAAAAACTATAAAAAGAACTGGGCTTGGTAAAAATCTATTTTTTGAAATGAGATATGACGAAAATGGAAAAGAAATTAACGATTTTATTT
This sequence comes from uncultured Pelagibacteraceae bacterium, assembly GCA_902516465.1. Taxonomy (GTDB): domain Bacteria; phylum Pseudomonadota; class Alphaproteobacteria; order Pelagibacterales; family Pelagibacteraceae; genus Pelagibacter. The sequence goes on along the minus strand of CABXZD010000014.1, from coordinate 7,474 downwards.
TAAACCAAAATCCTTTTAATAATTCAAAAATTTTAATAGCTGGTAAGAATTTTGGATGCGGTTCTTCAAGAGAACATGCTCCATGGGCATTATTAGATTTTGGTATCACTTGTGTCATTAGTTCAAGCTTTGCCGACATTTTTTATAACAATTGTTTTAAAAATGGAATTTTACCTATCATTATTGAGGAGGATAAAATTAAAGAGCTTTCAGAGTATGCAAATAGAAAAGAAGAAATTTCAATTAATCTTAGTGAAGAAAAAATCGTTTTTGGAAACAGTGAGATTTATTTTAAGATAGATGAGTTTAAGAAAAAATGCTTATTAGAAGGACTAGATGATATAGCTTTATCTTTAAAGAAATCTGATAAAATTAAAATTTTCGAAAATAATTTAAAAGATAAAAAGCCTTGGATTTTTCATGATTAAAGTAAAAAAAAGAAAAATTTTATTACTTCCTGGTGATGGAATTGGGCCCGAGGTTATTAGAGAAGTAAAAAAAATAATTAATTGGTTTAATGATAAAAAATCACTAGATTTTGAAACAGATGAAGATCTTGCTGGAGGATGTTCATATGACAAGCATGGAACACCTATTACTGATGAAGTATTTTATAAAGCTTTAGAAAGTGCTGTAGTGATGTTAGGTGCAGTTGGTGGCCCAAAGTGGGATAATGTAGAATTTTCAAAAAAACCTGAAAGAGCGTTATTAAAACTTAGAAAAGAGTTAAAATTATTTGCAAACTTAAGACCTGCAATATGTTTTAAACAATTGGTTGATGCCTCAACCTTAAAACCAGAAATTGTTTCTGGTCTAGATATTATGATTGTAAGAGAACTAACTGGTGGAATATATTTTGGTGAACCTCGAGGAATTAAACCAATTGAAAATGGTGAAAGAAAAGGAATTAATACTCACACTTATACTAGCAGTGAAATAGTTAGAGTTGCTAAAATTGCATTCGATTTGGCTAAAAAAAGATCCAATAAAGTTACATCTTGTGAAAAATCAAATGTTATGGAGGCAGGCCAACTTTGGAAAGAAGAAGTCCAAGCATTGCATGAAAAAGAATATAAAGATGTAGAGTTAAGTCACATGCTTGCAGACAATTGTGCTATGCAATTATTAAGAGACCCAAAACAGTTTGATGTTATTGTGACAGATAATTTATTTGGTGATATGTTATCAGATCAAGCCTCTATGCTTACAGGATCTTTAGGACTTTTACCTTCCGCTTCCTTGGGAGCTAAAAACAAAGATGGAGAAATGAGAGCGATGTATGAACCTATTCATGGTTCAGCCCCAGATATAGCAGGTAAAGAAATAGCCAACCCAATAGCTACAATATTAAGCTTTGCTATGGCTTTGAGATATTCTCTAGATCTTGATAAAGAGGCCGAAGCTCTTGAAAAAGCTGTTCAAGAAGTGCTAAATGATGGATTAAGAACAAAAGATATTCTATCTGAGGGAATGAAAGAAGTTTCGACCTCTCAAATGGGAGATGCGATAATTTCAAAATTGCAATAATCAATTAATTATCTTAAAGTAAATTTATGCCAAGCTATACTGCACCTATAGAAGATATGATGTTTCTTTTTGAGAAACTTCGAAATAATAAAAATTATAACGATTTAGAGAAATATAAAGAAGTTAGCTCAGATCTTGTTAAAGATATTTTAGAGGAAGCCGCAAAGATAAATCAAAATTTAATTTTACCACTTGCCAAAGTTGGAGATGAAAATCCTGCAATTTTGGAAAATGGAGTAGTGAGAACACCTCCTGGATACAAAGAAGCCTATCAAAAATATATTGAAGATGGTTGGACTTCTTTATCTTGTGATCCAAAGTATGGAGGTCAGGGAATGCCAAAAACGGTAAGTGCTTTTTTTGATGAAATGCTCTCATCTTCGAGTTTATCATTTAAACTTTATAGTGAACTTAGTATTGGAGCATATAATTGTATAAATCACCATGCATCAGATGAAATTAAGAACAAATATTTACCTAAAATAGTTGAAGGTAAATGGAGTGGTACGATGTGTTTAACTGAACCTGTTTGTGGCACTGATTTAGGACTTTTAAAAACTAAAGCAGAAAAACAAAATGATGGAACATACAAACTTAGTGGTCAAAAAATATTTATTACATCTGGGGATCATGATTTGACAGAAAATATTATTCATTTAGTTATTGCCAGATCTACAGACTCTCCAGCTGGCACAAAAGGTATAAGTTTATTTTTAGTACCAAAATACATAGTCAATAAAGATGGAAGTGTTGGCTCTAGAAATGGAGTTACAACTGGTTCTATTGAAAGCAAAATGGGTATAAAAGGTTCTGCAACATGTGTTTTAAACTTTGATGATGCAACAGGATATATGATTGGAAAAAAAGATAAAGGTTTGAATGCGATGTTTACTATGATGAATCTTGAAAGAATTGTTGTTGGTATTCAAGGACTAGGAATTTCAGAAATTGCCTATCAAAATTCTCTTGCTTACGCTAAGGAAAGAAAACAGGGTAAAACTAACAACACCAAGTCAAATAACGGAGCAGATTTTATAATTGAACACGCTGATATTAGAAGATCATTATTAAACATGAAATCAATTATAGAGGGCGAAAGAGCATTATGTTTTTGGTTATCTCAACAAACAGAAGTAAGCTTAAATCATCCTGACGAAAATATTCGTCAGGAGGCCTCTGACTTTGTCTCCCTAATGACACCTGTTGTAAAATCATTATTTACAGACTTAGGTATGGAAATTACCAATGATGCTATGCAAATTTATGGGGGTTACGGTTATACAAAAGATCAGGGAATAGAGCAATTATATCGAGACAATAGAATAACGCCGATTTATGAAGGTACTAATTCTGTGCAAGCAGCAGATTTAGTTTTTAGAAAACTATCGAATAAAAACGGAAACATAATCAATAGGTATTTAGATTTAATTAAATCAGAGATTATTTCAATGAACGGTCAAACCAAACCATTTATAGAGCAATTTTCTTATTATTTAGATGTTTTAAGCAAGTTTAGTGAATGGACAATTGAAAAAGCTAAAACAGATAGAGATGATGTAAGTGCTGCAGCAAATGATTACCTCAAAACACTTGGATATGTATCAGTTGCCTATTCTTGGATAAAAGTCTTAGAAGTAAGTTTTAAGAATTATAATGAAAATAAAAAATTTTATGACGAAAAAATAAATACTGCTAAATTTTATTTCGATAAAGTTTTACCAAGAGCAGAACAACACTATAAGTCGGCTATATCTGGTAGTTCGAACATAATGAATTTTAGATTTAATTAATATGAATCATTATGAGTCAAATTTAGATAAAAATAGAGCAAATTACGTTCCATTAACTCCTTTATCATTCCTTGAAAGGGCAAAAGAAGTTTATCCTAACTATGAGGCTATTGTTTATGAAGATCGAAAATATACTTGGAAAGAAATATATAAAAGAGCAATTAAATTTGCTAGTGCGCTAGAAAAAATTGGCATTAGTAAAGGAGATACAGTTTCTTTTTTGGCTTTCAATACTCCTGAAATTTTTGAGGCTCATTATTCAGTTCCTATGACCGGAGCTATATTAAATACAATTAATATAAGATTAGATGCCAATACAATCTCATATATTTTAAAGCATAGTGATGCTAAAGTTTTAGTTGTAGATAGACAACTTCATGTTGAAGTCAAAAAAGCCTTAAGCAAAATAGATAAAAAAATTATCATAATTGACATTCATGATAAGTTTGCTGACCAGTCAAAATTAGAAAAAATCGGAGACCTTGAATACGAAAGTTTTTTAGATACAGGTGATGAAAATTATATCTGGAAAATGCCAGAGGATGAGTGGGAAGCTATTTCTTTAAGTTATACTTCTGGAACAACTGGTAATCCTAAAGGGGTTGTATATCATCATAGAGGCTCATATTTAATGGCCACAGGAAGTGCAGTGGCATGGAATATGCCAAACAGATTAAATTTTTTAACTATTGTTCCAATGTTTCACTGTAACGGTTGGTGTTATCCCTGGACAGTTCCAATGTTAAATGGAAGAACGATTTGCCTAAGAAATATTGATGTGAAAAAAATTTTTGAATTGATAGAAAAATATAATGTTACTCATTTTGGTGGAGCACCTATAGTATTAAATATGATAACAGGCGCCCCTGAAAGTGATAAAAAAAAATTAAACCACAAAGTTCATGTCTTAACAGCTGGTGCTCCTCCGCCTAGTATTATCTTTAAAAAGATGAAAGCACTGGGTTTTGAAGTAATGCATGTTTACGGATTAACCGAGACCTATGGCCATGTTACCCAGTGTGCTTGGAATGATGCTTGGAGTGAATTTGATGAAGATAAGCAAAATGAAATTAAAGCAAGACAAGGCGTTAGGTATCCTAATCTAGAAGGCGCAACTATTATGGACCCTGAGACAATGAAAGAGGTCCCAAAAGATGGAAAAACTATTGGTGAAATTATGCTCAGAGGAAACGTAGTTATGAAAGGTTATTTTAAGGATAAAGCCGCAACAGATCAAGCTATGGCTGGAGGATGGTTTCATTCTGGAGATTTAGCAGTAATCCATCCTGATGGATATGTAAAAATACAAGATAGATCAAAAGATATAATTATCTCTGGAGGAGAAAATATATCCTCAATTGAGATAGAAAATACTTTGTCTAAACATCCTTCTGTATCTATTGCAGCTGTAGTTGCAAAACCAGATGAAAAATGGGGTGAAGTACCTTGTGCATTCATAGAAATGGTTAAAGATAAACCAGCTAGTGAAAAAGATTTAATTGATTTTTGTAAGGAGACTTTGGCAGGCTTTAAAGTACCAAAACAAGTTATTTTCTGTGAATTACCAAAAACATCAACAGGAAAAATTCAAAAATTTGAATTAAGAAAAAAGTTTTAGCTAATCAATTGACATCCACGATACTCGATATTTATGAATATGGATATACGTTTATGATTGAAAAAGCATTTGAAATGATAGAAAAGGTCTAAGAATTAAAAAAAATGAAAAATTTTCCAATTTCAAAATCAAGAAGATTGAGAAGTACTCCTTATACAGATAGGATAGAGTCTCAAGGTGTAAGCAGTTACACTATTTACAATCACATGTTGCTTCCAGCAACATTTAAATCTTTAGAGGCTGATTATTTACATTTAAAGAAATTTGTCCAAGTATGGGATGTTGCAGCAGAAAGACAAGTTGAAATTTCAGGTAAAGACTCTGCTGAATTAGTTCAGTTGATGACATGTCGTGATTTATCTAAATCCAAAGTTGGAAAATGTTATTATGCTCCATTAATAGACCATAATGGTTTGCTTGTTAATGACCCGATTATTAATAAATTAGCTGAGGATAAATGGTGGCTTTCTATAGCAGACTCAGATGTAATTTTTTTTGCAAAAGGATTAGCTGCTGGAAAAAAATTTGAAGTAGAAATTAATGAACCAAATGTAAATATTTTAGCTATCCAAGGACCTCTTTCTGATGACTTAATGGCAAAATTATTTGGTGATCAGATAAGACAATTAAAGTTTTTTAATTTTAATTATTATGAATTTAAAGGGAGAAAATACTTTATCGCAAGATCTGGTTGGTCAAAACAGGGAGGTTTTGAGGTTTATGTTGAAGATAATACTGCTGGACAAGATTTATATGATTATCTATTTGAAGCTGGTAAAGAATTTAACGTTAGACCAGGTTGTCCAAATCTTATTGAAAGAATAGAAGGAGCTTTACTATCTTATGGAAATGATTTTGATAATAGGGATAATCCTTTAGAAGCTAATTTTGATAGATTTATGAATTTAGACTCTGAGGTAAATTTTTTAGGAAAAGAAAAATTAAGAAAGATAAGAGAGATTGGAATAAATAGAAAATTAATGGGCGTTAAAATTGATCATGATACTATTGATATGTACTGTGAAAAGACACTTATTGATGATGAGAATAACATTGTGGGTTACGTTAGATCGGCAGCTTACTCTCCAACTTTTAAAAAAGTTATAGGTATAGCTATGATAAATAAACCTTATTGGGATTTAAAAACTCAATTTAAGATAGATATTAACGAAAAAATATTTGTAGGAACAGTTTGCGATTTACCGTTCATCTAGTATAAAAATAAAAAGTTATCATGAATATAGCAATTGTAGGTGCAACGGGAAATGTTGGTAGAAAAACTTTAGAGGTTCTTGAAAAAAAGGAACTGAAATTTAACAATCTCTATCTAGTTGCTTCATCAAAAAGTGTAGGTATAAAAATTAAATTTAGAGGCAAAGAATACGAGGTGGTTGATTTAGAAAGTTTTGATTTTTCTAAAGCAAAAATTATTTTTTTTGCAGCAGGTAGAAAAATTTCTGAAAAATTTGCTCAAAAAGCCTCAAAAAACTCATTAGTTATAGATAATTCTAGTTTTTTTAGAATGGATCCAGAGGTTCCTTTAATAGTTCCACAGGTAAATCCAAATGATTTGAAACATATAAAGAAAAATATTATTGCAAATCCTAATTGCTCTACAGCTCAATTAGTCATTGCTCTTAAACCCTTACATGATTTATTCATTATTAAAAGAATAGTTGTTTCAACTTATCAATCCGTTTCTGGAGGTGGTAAAGCACCTATGGATGAATTAATTGAACAAACTAAACAGTCACTAAATGGAAATAAAATAAAATCTAAAAACTTCACTAAACAAATAGCTTTTAATGCTATTCCTCACATAGATATGTTTTCTCATGACGGTTATACAAAAGAGGAACTTAAAATGACAAATGAAACAAAAAAGATCCTAGATGATAAGATAGATTTAACAGCAACTTGTGTTAGACTACCAATCTCTGTATCTCATTCTGAGTCTGTTAATATTCAATTCGAAAAATCTTTTTCACTCGAAAAAGTAAGAAATGCTTTAGAAGACTTTGATGGATGTAAGGTTGTTGATGAAAGAGCTGATGGTGGATATATAACTCCTATTGATGCAGAGGGTAAATATGAAACATTTATTTCCAGGATAAGAGAAGATAAAACAATTGAAAACGGATTAAATTTATGGATTGTCTCGGATAACCTTTTAAGAGGAGCAGCTTTAAATGCAGTAGAAATTGCCGAAACTTTGATTAAAAATAATTTTTATGGAAAATAAAGAACCCTTATCACCTCATATTCAGATTTACAGATGGCATATATCCTCTTTGGTATCTATAACCCATAGAATAACTGGAATAATAAATATAATAGCGGTTACATTAATATGTCTTTGGGCATCATTTCTTTTATTTGGTGAAAGTAAATATGAAAATATAGATATTTTTTTTAACTCGTATTTTGGGAAGTTTATTATTTTAGGAGTTACCTGGTCTTTTTTATTTCAGATTTTAAGCGAGATAAGACATTTAATAATGGATTTAGGATATGGTTTTGAAATACGAACGACGAAAAT
>CABXZD010000013.1 GCA_902516465.1 uncultured Pelagibacteraceae bacterium | reverse complement strand
AAATTAATAATAAAATTCTAAATTCAAAATTTAAAGTTTTAGTTAAAGACTTTAAAAAAGTTAAAAAAATTTTGTTTTGTAGTGTCGTTCCAAAATCTTTCAGTCTAATAAAAAAATTTTTACAAAAAAAAACTAAACTCAGATGTTACGAAATAAAAGATTTAAATTTAAAATTACTAATAAATATTAAAGCAAATTTTAATCAAGTAGGCTCTGATAGATTAACTAATGCAATTAGCCTAATAGATTATAAAAAAAATTATATTATTTTAGATTTTGGTACAGCAACAACTTTTGATGTTTTAATAAAAAAGACTTATATGGGAGGAGTTATTGCACCAGGAATAAAAATATCGCTAAACACCTTATCAGATAAAGCGACCCTGATACCCAGAATTAATCTTAAGAAAATATCAAAAATTATAGGTGTTGATACCATTGGTGCTGTGAGGTCTGGTTTTTTTTGGGGGTACGCTGGTTTAATTGACAATATTGTTAATTTGATTAAGAAAGAAACTAGAAAATCTTTTAAATTAGTAATCACGGGAGGATTTTCTGACTTATTTAATAAATCAATAAAAAGTAAATTTATTAAAGATAGAGATATTACTATAAAGGGTTTAATCAAAATTTCTAAGTTAATTAATTAAATGAAAAACGAACTATTATTTTGTCCATTAGGAGGTTCAGGAGAAATTGGAATGAACATGAACCTTTTTGGCTATGGTCAGCCAGGAGATCATAAATGGATAATCGTAGACATAGGAGTAACTTTTGCTGATGATACTGTTCCTGGTGTAGATCTTATTTATCCAGATCCAGGATTTATAGTAGAAAGAAAAGATAATTTACTTGGTATAGTTCTTACTCATGCACATGAAGATCATATTGGTGCTATCGCACACCTGTGGCCCAAACTTAAATGTAAAATTTATGCGACACCTTTTACAGCGTTATTGATTAAGGAAAAATTTAAAGAAAAACATATTGATGTTACAAATGATTTAAAGATTGTTGAACTAAATGGAAAAGTATCATTAGATCCATTTGAAATAGAATATATAACATTGACTCATTCTATTCTAGAGCCCAATGGATTAAGAATTCAGACTCCAGCTGGCGTAATATTACATACAGGAGATTGGAAGGTTGATCCAAACCCATTAATTGGAGATGAAATAAATACGAAAAGATTAAAAGAGATAGGTGATGAAGGAGTTTTAGCCATGATATGCGACTCTACAAATGTGTTTAGTGCTGGTAGATCAGGATCTGAACTTGATGTTAGAAAAAACTTGTTAAATATTATGAGTCGCTTAAAAAAAAGAATAGTAGTCACATCATTCGCTTCTAATGTAGCCAGAATGGAAACAGTTTTTTATTGTGCGGAAAAAATAGGAAGACAAATTTCGCTTGTAGGAAGATCAATGCATAGAATTTATAAGGCAGCTAGACAGTGTGGTTATTTAAAAAATTCAATTGAACCTATTGATCCTAGAGAAGCTAAAAATTTTTCTAGAGAAAAAATTGTTTATTTATGCACTGGCAGTCAAGGTGAACCGATGGGTGCAATGATGAGAATTTCAAATTATACTCACCCAGATGTATTTATTGAAAAAAATGATGCAGTTATTTTTTCGTCAAAAATAATTCCAGGTAATGAAAAAAAACTTTACAAATTACACAACCAATTAGTCAAAGATGGTATAGAAGTTGTATCGGAGGAGACAGAATTTATCCATGTTTCAGGACATCCTAATCGTGAAGATCTTAAAGATATGTATCAATGGGTAAAGCCAAAATGTGTTATTCCAGTCCATGGCGAGCATAGACATATGATTGAACACATAAATTTTGCAAAAGAATTGCAAGTACCTCATCCAGTTCAGGTTGAAAATGGAGATATTGTTAAATTATATCCAGGTGGTGTCCCCGAAGTTTATGATAAAGCTCCAAGTGGTAGATTATATCTTGATGGAAATATAAGCGTCGAAGAAGATTCTCAATCGATAAAAGATAGAAAAAGTCTAAGTACAAACGGGTATTTGGAAGTGACAATTTTAATTACACCTAAGGGAAATATTCACAACAACCCTATTGCTTCATTTAGAGGTTTACCTATTCAAGAAAAAGATGAATTTATATATGGTTTAGAGTATGAAATTGAAAAAACTGCCAGAGCTTTTAAAGTTGGAAGTAAACAACAAGAACATAATTTGATTGATGCATTAAAAATTGCTTGTAGAAAATTTACTAAAGAAAAAACAGGTAAAAAACCTTTTACAAATATCAATTTAGTTAGAATTTAATGAGTCTTACTGGATTAGCTATTATCTATATTATCATTTGGTGGATAGTTTTTTTTGCAATATTACCGATTGATGTAGAAAGACAAAAATCAATAAAAATTGAAGGAGAAGATTCTGGATCTCCAGAAAATCCTAAAATGTTAAAGAAATTCCTATATTGTACGGGAATAACATCAGTTTTATTTGTCATAATCTATTTGTTAATGAAATTTGAATATTTAAATTTAAGAAATATAATCAATTAGCATGTTAATTTCTAAATCATTTATCCCAATTCTAAAAGAGAGTCCCTCAGAGGCAAAAATAAAATCGCATCAATTAATGCTTAGAGTAGGAATGATAAAACAATCCTCTGCAGGGATTTATTCATGGCTACCCTTAGGTTTCAAGATTATGAAAAAAATTGAACAAATAGTAAGAGAAGAACAAAACAAAATTGGTGCGCAAGAAATTTTAATGCCAACAATTCAATCGAGTGAGATATGGAAAGAGAGTGGGCGTTATGAGGATTATGGAGAGGAAATGTTGAGGATTAAGGATCGTCAAAATCGTGAAATGCTTTATGGACCAACTAATGAAGAGCTTGTAACTGATATATTTAGATCTTCGATCAAATCCTATAAGTCTCTTCCACAACTTTTATATCATATACAATGGAAGTTTAGAGATGAAATAAGACCAAGATTTGGAATTATGAGATGTAGAGAATTTTATATGAAAGATGCATATTCATTTGACATAAATGACGAAGAAGCATTATTTTCTTATAATAAATTTTTTTTGTCTTATTTAAAAACTTTTAAAAGATTAGATTTGACAGCAATACCTATGGCCGCTGACACAGGACCAATAGGAGGAAACTTATCTCATGAATTCATTATATTAGCTGATACAGGAGAAAGCAAAATCTTCACAGATAAAAGAATTTTTGATTTAAATAGTGATGGTACAAAATTAGAAAAAAATTCTCTTAATGATTTAAGAAAAAAATACGAACAATTTTATTCAGTCACAGATGAAAAATTTGATAAAGCAGAATTCGAAAAAAAAGTTTTAGAGACAAATCGTTTAATAACCAAAGGTATTGAAGTTGGACATATTTTCTATTTTGGAGATAAGTATTCTAACCCAATGGGAGGATCAGTTGATTTGCCAGGTGGAAAGAAAGACTTTGTAAAAATGGGATCCTATGGAATAGGCGTATCAAGATTAGTTGGAGCTATAATTGAGGCTAAATATGACCAAAAAAATGAAGTCATGAAATGGCCAATTTCTGTTGCTCCATATGATATTGCAATAATTCCTATGATAAACAAGAATGATAAATCCACATTAGAAAAAGCAGAAAATCTTAATTTAGAATTAAAAAAGAATAATATAGATTCCATAATTGATGATACAGATGAAAATTTTTCATCAAAGGTCAAAAAGATGAACTTAATTGGAGCACCTTACCAAATTATTATTGGAAAAAAAACAGAGGGTGATCTATTAGAATTCAAAGAAATTGGAAAAGAAACTAAATATATAAAACTGTCTGAAATAGCAAAGATAATTAAAGAGCAAAAACGATAAAATTGATTTCAACATTAGAAAAAGAAATTACTCTCAAATTTTTAAAAGCCAGAAAGAAAGATGGTTTTTTAAATGTTATCTCTATCTTTTCATTTATTGGAATAAGCTTGGGAGTAGCAGTTTTAATAATAGTTATGTCCGTGATGAATGGTTTTAGGTCAGAATTAATAAATAAAATAGTCGGTTTCAATGCACATATAACAGTTAAACCATACGAGAAACAAATTCAGATTGAAAATTTACAAAAAACTAACCTTAAATTTATTTCTAAGAATTTAATTTTAAGCAACTCAGGAGAAGCAATTCTGATTAAAAAAGATATTTCTAAAGGAATTGTTTTAAGAGGATATTCAGCTGATGATTTTCCAAAATTAAAAATAATCAAAGATAAAACATTTATAGGTAATAGAAGTAATTTGATAAAGAATTATATTTCAATAGGTAAAGAACTTAGTTTTTCTCTTAATTTAAAAATTGGTGATGAGATAACCGTAATGTCATCATCAGGAATTGACACAATAATAGGGAGTTTACCAAAAAGAAAAACTTTTATAGTCTCTTCCTTATTTGAAAGTGGATTAGCAGATTTCGATAATAATATTGCATTTATTAATTTGAGTACACTAGATGAATTTTTTAATTTGAATAATGAAAAAAAAAATTTAGAAATTTATTTAAAGAATCCTCAAAATATTGAAAATCAAAAATTTATTGTTCAAAAAATATTTAAAAATGACTTTGTTTACAGTTGGGCTGACACAAACAGTTCTTTATTTTCTGCATTAAAGGTCGAAAGAAATGTAATGTTTATTATCTTATCATTAATAATTATAGTTGCTGCTTTTAATATAATCTCTGGATTAACTATTTTAGTAAAAAATAAAACTCGTGATATTGCAATTTTAAAATCAATAGGAGTTTTGAATAAATCTATAATTAAAATATTTTTTCTAGTTGGTGTCGTAATTGGTACAACGGCAACTATATTTGGAGTAATTTTAGGAGTGGTCTTTTCAATGTATGTAGAAAATTTGAGACAATTTCTTAGCACGGTGTTTGACATAAGTTTGTTTCCAGAAGAAATTTATTTTTTAAGCACAATGCCATCAGAAATAAATCCGTTATCAATTTTTATTATTTCTTTATGTTCAATATTAATAACGATAACCGTATCCATATTTCCAGCTTTAAAAGCTGCTAAATTAGATCCAATTAAAGCACTAAAATATGAATGATTTAATTATACTATCAAATTTAAACAAAAATTTTAAAAGTTTAAAAAAAATTAATGTTTTAAAAAAAATAAATTATAAATTTAAAAAAGGTAAGATTTATTCTATAATGGGTCCATCAGGATCTGGAAAATCTACTTTGTTAAATTTACTCTCCTTAATAGATCGTCCAAGCTCAGGATCAATTACAATTGAAAAAAATCAAATTGATTTTAGTAATTCAAACAAAAATGATATTTTAAGAGCAAATAAAATTGGAATAATATATCAACATGATAACCTTCTGCCAGATTTTACAGCTTTAGAAAATATTTATTTAGCTAGTTTGGCTGCTGGTAAAGAGAAAGAATTTTCTGTTTTGAAAGCAAAAACTATGTTGAGAAAAATTGGCCTTACAAATAGATCAAATCACTATCCTTCCCAACTATCAGGTGGTGAAAAACAAAGAGTTTCTATTGCTAGAGCTATAATTAATGATCCACAAATTATATTAGCTGATGAACCCACAGGAAGCTTGGACTTAGAGACAGCTAAAGGAATTTTTGAGCTATTAAAAAATCAAATAAATCAAAACAGATTAATTATATTTGCAACTCATAATAGATTTTTTGCAAATAAGTCTGATTGCTTATTAGAAATAGTTAATGGTAATATAAAAACCATTAATGGCTGAGTCTAAAGTTCAAATATTTAACCACCTAAAAATACACTCACAATATTCAATATGTGAAGGTGCGATAAAAATAGATGATTTGAAAGAATTTTCTAAAGATAACAAAATCAGATCTTTAGCTTTATGTGATTCAATTAATTTATGTGGAGCTTTGGAATTTTCTGAAAAAATATCAAAAATTGGCACTCAACCAATTATAGGAACTCAAATTAATTTTAAGTTTAATAATACCACTGGTTTATTGCCATTGTTTGCTTTGAATGAAGTTGGTTATAAAAGAATTATTGAATTATCTTCTATATCTTATCTTGATAATGATCAAACCTCAGACCCACACTTGAATTTTGATGAATTATTAAAAAAAACAGAAGGTGTTTCCATATTATCTGGAACAATTAATGGTTTATTTGGACAACTATTTGATAAAGGAAAATTTTCTGAGATACTTAGTTTATATTCTAAACTAAAATCTAAATACTTAGATAGATTTTATATTGAAATTCAAAGACATGGTGACCAAAATGAAAGTGATTTCGAAAAGTTTAATCTATCTCAATCACATAAATTAGAAATTCCTATAATAGCTACTAATGAAGTTTATTATTTAGATAATAAGATGCACGAGGCTCATGATGCTCTAATATGTATCAAAAATAAAACATATATTAATGACAAGAAAAGGATTAAATTTTCAAATCAACATTATTTTAAAAATAACTCAGAAATGTATGAACTATTCGCTGATTTACCTGAGGCGTTAGAGAATAATTATAATTTTCCATTCCGTTGTAGTTATCGACCAGTTTTTTCAAAACCTATATTACCTGATATAAGCACTGATAAAGATGGAAATGCTGATGAAATTTTAAAAAAAAATTCTTTAAAAGGGTTAAAAGATAAATTTAAAAAGATATTTAAAAACCGAGAAAATGATTTTACGAGTAATGAAAAATATTTGATTTATAAAGATAGGCTTGATCATGAATTAGATATTATAATTAAGATGAAATATGCAAGTTATTTTTTAATTGTATCTGATTATATAAAATGGGCTAAAAAAAACGATATTCCCGTAGGTCCTGGCAGAGGTTCTGGAGCTGGTTCATTAGTAGCTTGGTGTTTAGCAATAACAGATGTAGATCCAATTAAATATAATTTAATATTTGAGAGATTTTTGAATCCAGACCGTATTTCTATGCCGGACTTTGATATTGATTTTTGTGAAGAGAAAAGAGATTTAGTATTTGAGTACTTAACTAAAAAATACAAAGATAGCGTCGCTCATATCATTACATTTGGAAAACTTAAAGCTAGAATGGTTATAAGAGATGTTGGCCGAGTTTTGGGATTGGCTTATGGTTTTGTTGATAGCATTTCAAAAATGATACCTTTTGATCCATCTAGACCTCAAAACTTAACTGAATGTATCGCCAGTGAACCAAGGCTTCAAAAGCTCATTAATGAAGATCCGAGAGTAAAAAAACTTACTGAACTTTCGTTAAAATTAGAGGGATTAAATCGAAATGTAGCAACACATGCTGCTGGCGTTGTTATTGCTGATAGAAAACTTACTGACATAGTTCCACTATATAAAGATGCATCCACCGACTTGTTATTACCATCTACACAGTTCGATATGTATTCAGCTGAAAATGCAGGTTTAATTAAATTTGATTTTTTGGGATTAAAAACTTTAACAGTTATTAATAATACACAAAAACTTATAAGAAAAAAAAACAAAGATTTTGATATAGAAAATATTGATTTTGATGACCAAAAAGTTTTTGATTTATTATCATCAGGTAAAACAGTTGGCCTGTTTCAAATTGAAAGTTCAGGTATGAGGGAAGCATTATCTCAAATGAAACCAAATCATATTGAGGATATTATTGCATTGGTTGCTCTCTATAGACCAGGACCAATGAGCAATATACCAACATATAATGATTGTAAACACGGCAGACAAGAACCTGATTACTTGCACCCATTATTAGAAGATATTTTGAAACCAACATATGGAGTTATTATATATCAAGAACAAGTAATGCAAATTGCACAAAAATTATCTGGATTTTCTGCCGGACAAGCAGATATTTTAAGACGTGCAATGGGCAAAAAGAAAAGAGCAGAATTAGAAAAACAAAAACAAAGTTTTATAGCTGGAGCAGTTAATAATGGAATTAGTAAAGACGTAGCCGCTGGAATCTTTTTAAAGATCGAGCCTTTTGCAGAGTATGGATTTAACAAAAGTCACGCTGCTGCCTATGCAATTATTTCTTACCAAACTGCATTTTTAAAAACCTATTATCCAAAAGAATTTATCGCAGCATCAATGACGATGGATATATCAAACCAAAATAAACTTGGAGAATTTTACGAAGAGCTTAAAAGACTTGAAATTGAAATAGTCAGACCGGATATAAATGAATGTTTTGCAGACTTTAGAACTGAAAATGGTAAATTTTATTATGCGCTAGGTGGTATAAAAGCAGTAGGTTATGAAGCTATATCAAATATTGTTGAAGAGAGATTGACTAATGGAAAGTTTAAATCAATTGCAGATTTTTTGAACCGTGTTAACCCCAAAGATATTAATAAATTACAATTAGAGGGATTGGTTAAAGCAGGAGCATTTGATAATATTAATTCAAATAGGCAATCACTGTTCGTTTCTATACCGAATTTTATTTTAAAATCTAAGAATATAAATGAAAATAAATTAGCCAACCAAATAGATCTTTTTGGTGCGAACATGAACGAAGAAAACGAAATAATTTCAAATATTAGTGATTGGGAATTTGAGGAGAGATTATCCAAAGAATTTGAGGCAATAGGTTTTTTTATTTCTGATCATCCTTTAAATCAGTTCAAAGAGGTATTTGAAGATTATAATATTAATGATTATCACTCATTTAGCAGGAATGATGATTTAAAGGACTCAAATATAGCTGCAACTTTATTAAAAATTCAAGAAAGAAAAACTGCTAAAGGAAATGCTTATGCAGTCCTTAAATTAACGGATCTAACAAGTGTGTTTGAATTATTTATTTTTTCAGATACTTTAGAATTAAATCGTGAAATTTTAAAAGAGGGCAGTTCTCTTATATTGACTATAGTTAAATCAATATCTGACACAGAAAATAGATTAAAAAGATTAAATGTTCAAAAAATAGCGTCTTTAAAAAATTTATTAAACAAACCTATTCAGGAGGTAACTTTTAATCTTAAATCCCAAAAAGAATTAGATGAAATATCTAAATTTTTACCGTTTAATGGGGATACAGTAATTAAAATACATATGAGTGATCAAAATGAAATATTTAAATTTAAGCTAAAAAATAAAAGAAATATAGACAGAAAAACTGTAAATCTTCTAAGAAATAAAGAAATCTCAGCTATTATTGGTTAATTAAGACTTGTTTATTTATAGGATTTTTTGTAAAAAATCCTCAAATTAAATTAACACGCACACAGTTGTTGGTTTTATACCTCCGGTCCTTAATTGGAAATTACTGTGGTGGCTTAACCGGGAATAAATATGAATATACCTAACGTAACAATACAACAATTATTAGAAGCAGGAGTTCATCTAGGACATAAAACATTGAGATGGAATCCGAAAATGAAGAAATACATATTTGGAAAAAGGGACTCAATTCACATTATAGATCTAACCCAAACTTTAGAGTTGATAAAAGTTGCACTTAAGAAAGTTCATGAAACGGTCGCAAATAATGGAAAAGTCTTATTTGTATCAACAAAAAAACAAGCCTCAGAAGCCATTGCTGAAGTTGCAAAAGAGACCGATCAGTATTTTGTAAATTATAGATGGCTAGGAGGCATGTTGACTAACTGGGGAACAATTTCAAATTCAATAAAAAAATTAAAGAAACTTGAAGTAGATCTTGTTGCAGAGAACAGAGGCTTTACTAAAAAAGAACTTCTTAAAATGAGTGTTAAAAAAGATAAACTACAGAGATCGTTAGGTGGAATTTCAGAGATGAAAAAAATTCCTGACTTAGTTTTCATTATTGACACAAACTATGAGTCATTAGCAATTCAAGAGTCAGTCAAATTAGGTATACCAATTATCGCGATATTAGACAGTAATTCAAATCCAGATGGTATCGATTACCCTATACCAGGAAATGATGATGCTAGAAGATCAATAGATCTTTACTGTAGTTTGATAAAAGAGACAATTATAAATGCTAAAAAAACCTTACCAGTTACTGAACCAAAGAAAATATTAGAAAAAAAAGAAAAATCAAACAAAACTATTGCTGAGATTGACAGAGATAAATTAGAAAAAAAACTCTCAAAAAAAAACGAGGATAAACTTAATTAATATGAGTGATATAGAAAAAGTTAAAAAGTTAAGAGAAGCAACAGGTGCAGGTTTTAAAGATTGCAATTCAGCAATTAAAGAGTCTGGTGGAGATTTAGAAAAAGCTATTGAAATTTTAAGAGTAAAAGGGATTTCCAAAGCATCCAAAAAAATGTCAAGAGATGCAAAAGAAGGTGTCGTTGCCATTAGTGGAGACGAAAAAAAAACATCTGTTATAGAGGTTAATTGTGAAACAGATTTTGTTGCTAAAAATAATGATTTTATAAGTTTTGTTAAAGAATTAAGTGAACTTAATAATCAAAACAACTCTGATCTCGAAAAATTAAAAAAATCAAAAATGAAAAATCAAGTAACTGTTGAGGAAAACTTAGTGGCTCTGATAGCAAAAATTGGTGAAAAAATTACTATAGGAAAAACTAAAACAATTTCAAATTCTTCCTCAATTAATTACCAATATTTACATACAGTTGTAAAAGATAATTTAGCTAAATTAGCTGTAATAGTTTCCATAGAAACAAGAGAAAATTCAGACGCTGTTAAAACTTTTGGGAAACAATTATCAATGCACATAGCTGCATCTAATCCCTTAGCTTTAGAGTCTAGTTTAATAGACCAAGCAGTTATTGATAAAGAGCAAGAATTAGTTGCTGAAGAGCTTAAAAATTTAGGAAAACCAGAAGAGATTGCCAATAAAATTAGTTTAGGTAAGATGAATAAATTTAAAGAGGAAAATGCTCTTTTGACTCAAGCTTGGGTAATGGAACCAAAAAAGAAAGTTCAAGATGTTTTAAAAGAACTTGCTATAAATGACTTAAAGATAAAGGAGTTTAGCAGAATTAAAATAGGGGAATAAATGTTTGATGAAAAATCACATAGCCTCAAAATGGATAAATCTATAGAAGCATTAGCGAAAGAGCTTTCTTCTCTTCGGACTGGAAGAGCTAATGCTGCTATGTTAGATCTTGTTAAAGTGGATGTTTACGGCCAACTAATGCCAATAAATCAGTTAGGTAGTATTACGACACCAGAACCAAGAATAATCAATATTCAAGTTTGGGATCAGAATAATGTCTCATTAATTGACTCTGCAATAAAAAAATCTGAATTAGGACTAAATCCTCAAATCGACGGTCAACAGCTCAGATTACCAATCCCAGAATTAAATGAAGAAAGACGAACTGAATTAAAAAAGATGATTAAATCAATGGGTGAAAAATGCAAAGTATCAATCAGAAACATACGTAGAGATGCAAATGATGAGTTAAAGAAACTTTTAAAATCTAAAGAAATTGGTGAGGACGAAGAAAAAACTTTTGAAAAAAATGTTCAAAATATAACCGACAAACATATCAAAATTGTTGATGATAAAGTTTCTGTAAAAGAAAAAGAAATAATGACCATATGAATCCTTTGAATCATGTAGCCATTATCATGGATGGTAATGGAAGGTGGGGGATCAAATACAAAAATTCAAGAAATGCAGGTCATAAAGCTGGTCTAAACACTGTAGAAAGAATAATTAAAGAGGCAATTAAAAACAAAATTAAATTTCTTACTTTATATGCTTTTTCTACTGAAAATTGGAAAAGGCCAAAAAAAGAAATTAGTTATTTATTTAGTTTGTTAGAAAACTTTTTGTTGAATAAAATCGATGAACTTAATAAAGAAAATATAAAACTCAAAATTATTGGTGTCAAAAACTTTTC
>CABXZD010000012.1 GCA_902516465.1 uncultured Pelagibacteraceae bacterium | reverse complement strand
AATATTAATCTTAGAAACAACTTCAATTAGTTGACTAGGGAATATGAAATATATCAATATTAATAATGTTGAGAAAGTTAGAGAAAATTTTAACCATAAGCTATGATCAGTATCATATTTTTCTTTTTCTTTATCAAAATAAATAATCTTAATTATTTTTAAATAATAAAAAGCTGCAACTACTGTTGATAGCAACCCTACTATAGCTAAAAAATACATAGTTTCTTCTATGACTGATTTAAAAATATAAAATTTAGCAAAAAACCCCGCTAAAGGTGGAATTCCAGCTAAAGAAAATAAAATTACTAACAGTGATAGGGATAATAAAGGGTGATTAGTCGATAAACCTGACAAGTCATCAATATCTTCAAAATATTTATCATTTCTTTTCATCATTAATAAACATGAAAATAAACCTAAATTCATTATTATATAAATAGTTATATAAATAACTGAACTTTGTATTCCATCGTTTGTACCCGTCGCTAATCCTGCTAATGCATAACCAACATGTCCTATAGAACTATATGCTATAAGTCTTTTAAGGTTTGTTTGTCCAATAGCTGCAATTGCTCCGAAAATCATTGATGCTATTGATAAAAAAATCAAAATCATTTGCCATTGATCTATTAAGTTTAAAAAAGGTACATACAAAAATCTTATAAAAACGGTAAGTGCTGCAATTTTAGGGACCATTGTAAAAAACAGTGTTACTGAAGTTGGTGAGCCCTCGTAAACGTCTGGAGCCCACATATGAAATGGCACTGCAGAAATTTTAAATGCTAGACCAACTAAGATGAAAACAATACCAAATGTTATAGCATATTCATTTGAGTTTAATTGATTGGCAATAACATTAAAATTAGTTGAGCCTGTAAATCCATAAATTAACGAGCATCCATAAAGTAATAAACCAGACGATAAAGCACTTAAAACAAAATATTTTAATCCTGCTTCGGAAGATTTTAATTGATCTCTATTAAATGTTGCTAAAACATATAAAGCTAATGATTGAAGTTCTAAGCCCATATAAAATACAATTAAGTCATTAGAGCTAATCATAATCATCATACCTAGAACTGAGCTTAAAATTAAAACTGGATATTCAATCTTAAAAATTTGAAATGTTTTTAAATAACTTGATGAAATTACCAGAACTAAAAAAGCTGCTAGTAAAGTAATTATTTTCATAAATGATGATAGGTAATCAATTAAGATACTTGAGTTAAATAAAAATGTTTTCTCAACACCTAAAGTTTCATTAAATGTGATTACAGCGGTAATTAATAAAATAATTAATGAAATATTTTGAACTAATTTTGAACTTTTTTTTTTAAAAACTCCTAAAATTAATAAAGACATTATTGCTAGTGAAAGAAAAATTTCTGGAAAAACTAACTCTAAATTTGTCATTTTAATTATTCATAATATTTAAGTTATATATCTTTATTAAATCACTAATAGAAACTTCTATGGTATTTATTAAAGGATCTGGATAAAATCCAAAAAATAAAGTCGGGATAGCTAAACAAGATAAAATAAATAATTCAGATTTGTTCAGGTCAACCATTTTTTTTAAATCTGCATTAATTAACTTTCCAAAAACTACTCTCTTATATAACCATAGCATATACGCTGCGCCAATTATTACTCCTAAGCTGGCAAGCACAGCTACTAAAAAGTTATCTTTAAACGCACCCATCAAAATTAAAAATTCACCAACAAATCCACTTGTTCCAGGTAGCCCTAATGCAGCTAATGTAAATATCATAAACAAAACTGAATATTTAGGGATAATATTAACAATACCACCATATGTATCTATCAATCTTGAATGCATTCGATCATAAACTACTCCAACGCACAAAAAGAGTGCTGCTGCAACCAAACCATGACTTATCATTTGCAAAATACTCCCTTCCAGTCCTTGCTGTTGAATGGTAAAAATTCCTAGAGTAACAAAACCCATATGGGCAACGGAAGAGTATGCAATTAATTTTTTCATGTCCTCTTGCATTAAAGCAATAAAAGATGTGAAAATAATCGCTATTACACTTAAAGTATAAATTAATGGAGTGAATATTTCTGATGCAATAGGAAATAGTCCCAATGAAAACCTAATAAATCCATAACCTGCCATTTTAAGTAAAATGGCTGCAAGTAGCACTGATCCTGCAGTCGGTGCCTCAACGTGAGCATCTGGTAACCAAGTGTGTACTGGCCACATAGGTGTTTTAACGGCAAAAGAACTAAAAAAAGCAAGCCATAAAAGATTTTGGTATTTAGATTCAATTCCTAGCTCATAAAGTTGAATTACATCAGTAGTACCTGTTATCCAATAAATAGAAATTATTGCAACTAGCATCAATACAGAGCCTAATAAGGTAAATAAAAAGAACTTAAATGCAGAGTAAACTCTTCTTGCACCACCCCAAATTCCAATGATCAAAAACATAGGAATTAAACCAGCCTCAAAAAATAAATAGAAGACTACTAAATCTAATGAACAAAAAACTCCAATCATAAAAGACTCCATAATTAAGATTGCAATTAAAAATTCACCAAGTCTATTTTTGATAGAGTTATTAACCGAAATTATACATAAGGGGGTTATAAAAGTAGTCAAAATAATAAATAATATTGAGATACCATCAACACCTACTTTATAATTTATTAAATCTTTAATCCAAATTCTATCTTCAACAAATTGAAATTCTGATGTTGATTGATCAAATAATATCCATAAATAAATCGACAAAAAAAAATTTACTAATGAAGTAAATAATGCAACATATTTTACTGTGATATTATTCTCTTTATTACTTCTTGTAAAAAAAAGAAAAATAGCACCAACAGCAGGTAATAGTATTAAAGAAGATAGAATAGGAAAATTCATTACTTAACAATTAGAAAAGTTAATAAAGCAGAGAAACCAAGTAACATTACAAATGCATATTGATATATAAATCCACTTTGAAATTTATTAGCTTTTAAAGAACACTTTTTAATAAATAATGAAATGCCGTCAGGGCCAAAGCCATCAATTATTTTGATATCAAAAAACTTCCATAAGAATAATCCTATTTTTTTTGATGGAATCACAAACAAGACATCATACAGCTCATCAAAATACCATTTATTAATTAAAAATTGATATAAAGGTTTATTAACATTAGCAATTTGATAAGACAAATTTTTATTTTTTACAAATAAGTAATAAGCAACTGGTATTGATAAAGTTACTAAAATAGGAGTTAATACTAAAAACCAAAAAGGTGGATGATCAGTACTTAATGGTTCTAGAAAAAGAATTGACTCTTGCCAAAAATTATTTATTCCACCATAACCTAGAAATAATTCTTTAAAAGCATATCCAGCAAATATAGCGCCTATAGAAAGAAAAATTAAAGGTATTAACATTACTAGGGGTGACTCGTGAGTTTCCTCAATCTTCATATCTTTATTATTATAATCTCCATGAAAAGTTTTAAAAATTAATCTCCATGAATAAATTGATGTAAGAAATGCAGTAATAATACCGATCCCTGCAGCATAATATCCAGTAGTATTTCCTCTTAAATACGCAAATTCTATAATTGCATCTTTAGAATAAAATCCTGATAAAAAAGGAAAGCCGGTTAAAGCTAAAGTACCTATTATCATTAATGTATAAGTATAAGGTAATTTTTTCCAAACTCCCCCCATTTTATTTATATTTTGCTCATCTTTAAAAGCGTGAATAACTGAACCGGATCCTAAAAATAAAAGAGCTTTAAAAAATGCATGTGTAAATAAATGAAACATCGCAACATTATATGCACCTACACCTGCAGCAAAAAACATATAACCAAGCTGACTACAAGTTGAATAAGCAATTATTTTTTTTATATCTGTTTGGACAAGTGCAACAGTCGCTGCAAAAAAGGCTGTACTCATGCCTATAATTGTAATTACATTTAATGCTAGTTCTGAATATTCATAAATAGGCGAACATCTTACAACTAAAAAAACACCTGCTGTAACCATAGTTGCAGCATGAATAAGTGCAGAAACAGGTGTTGGACCTTCCATGGCATCAGGTAGCCATGTGTGAAGTAAAATCTGAGCTGACTTACCCATCGCTCCAATAAACAAAAGCAAACAAATCAAATCAATAGCATTAATATTAAAGCCTAGAAATAATAAATTCTTATCAGCAATAGTTGGAATTAACTCAAAAACTTCTAAATAATTTACAGTACCAAACAAATAAAAAATTAAAAAAATTCCCAAAGCAAAACCGAAATCTCCTACCCTATTAACTAAAAAGGCTTTAATAGCGGCTGAATTAGCGGTATCTTTTTTGAACCAAAATCCAATTAAAAAATATGAACATAGACCTACACCTTCCCAACCAAAAAATAATTGAATAAAATTATCAGAAGTTACCAACATCAACATTGCAAAAGTAAACAATGATAAGTAAGCCATAAATCTTGGCTTGTGAGGGTCATGGGACATATAACCAATAGAATAAATATGAACTAAGGATGAAACAGAAGTTACAACTACTAACATCACAGCAGATAAAGGATCAATCTTCATCGACCAATTTACGTCTAACGATCCAGAGCTAATCCATTTAGCTATAACTATATTATCTTGATATTGATTGATAATAACTTCATACAAAACTATTGCAGATAAAATTGCTGAAATAGTTACTAAAAAACTAGTAACAATTTCTGAATTTCTGTCACCAATAAATTTTCCAAAAAAACCAGATATTATTGAAGCTATTAAAGGTAGTGCTATAATTAAAATTTCCATATTAACCTTTTAATTTGTCAATTTCCTCAACTCGAATAGTTCCAGAATTTCTGTAATAAACAACTATTATAGCCAGACCTATAGCAGCTTCCGCAGCAGCTACTGTTAAGATAAATAAAGTGAAAACTTGTCCTGTCAAATCATTTAAATATATAGAAAACGAAACTAAGTTTATGTTAACTGCCAACAAAATAAGTTCTATACTCATTAAAATCACAATAATATTCTTTCTATTCAAAAAAATTCCAATAATACCTATTGTAAAAATCACAGCTCCTAACGTTAAATAATGTCCTAAACCAATTTCAGTCATCAATTTTAACTCCTTTATTCGAGGGTACTTCTAATACATCAACTCCTTCAGATCTTTCTCTGGAAATTTGTTTTATATAACTTTGTTTTTTGACACCTTCTCTTTGTCTAAAAGTAAGTACAATAGCTCCTATCATTGCAATTAACAAAATCATTCCACTTATTTGAAAAATATGAACATAATCAGTATATAAAATTTGACCTAAGGAATGAGTATTACTCATCTCATTAAACTTATTTAAGTTATTTGAGTTAAATAAATCAGGCTTATATTTCCAACCACCAATAACAATGATTAACTCAAAAAAAATTAAAGAACTTATAATCAGTCCTACTGGAATATGTCCTGAACTAGACTCTGATAGTAACCATTGATTTTTCTGTTGAGCTACATTTAACATCATTACAACAAATAAAAATAAAACTGCCACTGCACCAACGTAAACAATCAACATAATCATTCCTAAAAATTCTGCTCCGATCATAATAAAAAGACATGAAATACTTATAAAATCTAAAATTAAGAAAAATACTGAATGAACAGTGTTTTTTGAGACAGTTACCATTATTGCAGATACGATAGCGATTAAAGAGAACACATAAAAAAAAATCGCGTGAGCTATCATCAGTTATCTATAAGGATTATCTGATTTAATATTTGCTGCTAAAATATTTTCCCATCTATCTCCATTGTCCAGGAGTTTTTCCTTAGTATAATACAGTTCTTCTCTAGTTTCTGTAGAAAATTCAAAATTCGGTCCTTGAACAATTGCATCAACTGGGCAAGACTCTTCACACAAACCACAATAAATACATTTCATCATATCGATATCATAACGAGATGTCTTTCTGCTACCATCAGATCTTTCAGTAGATTCTATTGTAATAGCTTGGGCAGGACAAACAGCTTCACATAGTTTACAAGCAATACATCTTTCTTCACCATTAGGATATCTTCTAAGAGCATGCTCTCCGCGAAATCTTGGGCTAATTTTTCCTTTTTCAAATGGATAATTAATTGTTTTTTTTGACTTAAAAAGTTCTTTTATAGCTATTAATAAACCGCTCGCAAAATCATACATAAATATTGTTTTTAAAAATCTAGTAATTTTCATTTAATTTGTGGGTAAAAGATTAAAATAAAAAAGATAACTCGCAGTCAATACTACATATATCAGAGATAAAGGTAAAAATATTTTCCAACCTAATCTCATAAGTTGATCATATCTATATCTAGGGACTATTGCTTTAACTAAAGCAAAAAGTATAAATAAAAATAGAATTTTAAAAATTAACCAGAATAAAGCTGGTATTATATTGAAAGGATATAAATCTATTGGAGATAGCCAACCACCTAAAAACAAAATTGAGCCTAAAGCACACATTAATAAAATATTTGCATATTCACCTAGCCAAAACATAGCGTACATCATTCCTGAATATTCTGTCTGATATCCTGCCACTAATTCAGCTTCTGCTTCTGGTAAGTCAAACGGAGGTCGGTTCGTTTCAGCTAGTGCTGAAATGAAAAAAATAACAAACATTGGAAAAAGTGGAATTACAAACCACATATCTCTCTGGGCCATTACAATGTCACTCAAGTTTAAAGATCCAACACAGAGTAACACATTTATAATAATGATGCCTATTGAAACTTCGTATGAAACCATTTGCGCAGCAGATCTGATAGCACCCAAAAATGGATATTTTGAATTTGAGGCCCACCCTCCCATTATTATTCCATAAACTCCTAAAGAAGAGACTGCAAATATATACAAAATCCCAACATTAATATCAGCCAAAACTTGATCTTCCCCAAATGGGATTACTGCCCAAGCGATTAAAGCAAGTGTCATAGTTATTATTGGAGCAAGAATAAAAATAACTTTATTTGAGCTTGCCGGTATAATAATTTCTTTGAAAATATATTTTAAAGCATCGGCAAGCGACTGTAATAAACCAAATGGTCCGACTACATTCGGTCCTTGTCTTTTCTGAACAAAAGCCCAAACTCTTCTGTCTAACCAAACAATCATAGCTACAGAAACTAAAACTGGAACAAGAAGAAAAAAAATTTTATATACCTCTTGGAATATAGTATTTAGATATTCCATTTGTTAGCCCTCTGTACCTGTTTTTTTAATATCAATTTTTGAATTGTTACAATCAAACATTGTTTTTGATGCTTTCGCAATTACATTAGAAAAATAATAGTCTTTAAATTCAACTTTTAAAACCTCGTCTTCAAATTCTTTTGGATCTATACTTTGATTCAAAATTTCCTTTTGTTTCTCTTTTTTTAGTTTCAAGTAATTAAACATACTACTTTCTAACTCATCTTTATCATTAAAAAGTTTACGATTATTAATTATCTCTGCGATTTCATTGATTATTTGCCAATCCTCTTTAGCATCACCTGGAGGATATGAAGCTTTATATGCCTTTTGGATTTTACCCTCAAGATTTGTATAATGAGCGGACTGTTCGGTGTACGCTCCACCTGGAAGAATTATATCAGCAATTTCTGCACCTTTATCACCATGACTTCCTTGATAAATTATAAATTCTTTTTTCCTAACGAAATCAATATCGTCTTGACCAAGAAGATAAACGATTTCAAATTTATTATTCTTAAGATCATCCAAAACTTTATTTTTTTCATCCACTATATCTAAATCAAAGCTTCCAACAGTTGAAGCATTTATAGACAGAACATTTAAAGGATACCAACTCTCGGTGAATTTATTATTCTTCATTAAAAATTTTTTAAAAGAGTGAAATAAATATTTCGCAGATTTAGTTTTTAAAAAAGATTCACCTAAAATAATTAATGGCTTTTTTGAATTAATAATTTTTTTTGATACTTCATGTTTATTTTCAATAATTTCTTTAACTGTTTGAGTTTTACCATTTAAACTTGTATATGAATAAGTCAAATCACCTAGATCATTTAATGAAATAATCTTAGTATTATTATTTAGGAAAGCTTTCCTAATTCTAGCATTAAGCATAGTTGCTTCAAACCTAGGGTTAGTACCAATTAATAAAATCAAATCTGACTCTTCAACCCCATTTATTGTGGAATTAAATATATAATTTTCTCTTTTTGAACAGTCTATAAAGCTTTTAGAGTTTCTGGACTCGTAATTATTATTACCAATCGTCCTATCAAAAAACTCCTTAAAAATAAAACTGGTTTCCATATTAGTAAGATCTCCAACAAATCCAGATATTTTATCTTTATTTGTATTTTCTATTTTGGATTTAATAATTTTATAAACCTCATCCCAGCTAGCCTTTTCAAATTTATTGTTGTATTTAATATATGGTGTATCAAGCCTTTGATTCAATAAACCATCACAGGCATACCTTGTTTTATCTGATATCCATTCTTCATTTATATCCTCATTAATAATTGGCAAAATTCTTTTCACTTCCCAATCATAAGTATCTACCCTTATATTAGAACCAACTGCATCCATTACATCAATGCTCTCAGTTTTTTTTAATTCCCAAGGTCTTGCCTCAAACACGTATGGTTTTGATGTCAAAGCTCCAACTGGACAAAGGTCAATTACATTGCCTGATAACTCTGATTGTATTGATTTTTCCAAATAGGTTGTAATTTGCATATCCTCCCCCCTCCCGATAGCTCCTAATTCAGGAACACCAGCAATTTCTGTAGCAAACCTGATACATCTTGTACAATGAATACATCTTGTCATCTGAGTTTTAATCAGGGGGCCCATGTTTTTATCTGGAACTGCTCTTTTATTCTCTTTAAATCTTGATTTATCTATTCCATAAAACATCGATTGATCTTGAAGATCACACTCACCTCCTTGATCACAAACAGGACAATCTAATGGATGATTTGCTAATAAAAATTCCATTACACCTTTTCTTGATTTTTCTA
This sequence comes from uncultured Pelagibacteraceae bacterium, assembly GCA_902516465.1. Lineage (GTDB taxonomy): Bacteria > Pseudomonadota > Alphaproteobacteria > Pelagibacterales > Pelagibacteraceae > Pelagibacter. The sequence continues at coordinate 6,625 of CABXZD010000012.1, read as the reverse complement.
TAGTAGGAGTATTAGTTTTTATAACCATGCCATCTGCTGCTGGCATTGCACAAGATGCAATAGGTTTAGGAGATTTCTCCATTTCTACCAAGCACATTCTGCAATTACCAGCTATTGATAGTTTCTCATGATAACAAAATCTCGGTATTTCAACTCCTGCTCTTTCACAAGCTTGAAGGACAGTTAGCCCTTCTTCTACTTCCACTTCTCTATCGTTAACTCGTAATTTAAGCATTTTTATCTAATAAGTGTTGGTCTACCAAATATGGGATATTCTTGTTTTCTTTTACTATCGGATCAAACTTATTTCTTTCTTTAATTTCCTTTTTAAAATGTCTCAGTAGTCCCTGGACAGGCCAGGAAGAACCTTCTCCAAATGCACAGATTGTATGGCCAGCTATTTGATTTGTAACATCACCTAACATATCAACTTCATCTTTTGTAGCTTCACCTCTCGCCATTCGTTCGAGCATTCTCCACATCCACCCAGAACCTTCCCTGCAAGGAGTGCATTGACCACAACTTTCATGTTTATAAAATCTTGCAATTCTAGCCATACATTTGATGATGTCTTGATCCTTATTAATTACAACTATCCCAGCTGTACCTAATCCACTTTTCTCAGCAGTTAAAGAGTCGAAATCCATCGTCAATGTTTCACATTTATCTTTTGGTATTAAGGGCATTGAAGAACCACCAGGGATTACAGCTTGTAAATTCTCCCAACCTCCGACTACACCTCCTGCATGAACTTCGATTAATTCTTTTAATGGAATATTCATTTCTTCTTCAACATTACATGGACTATTTACATTACCAGAAATACAAAATATTTTTGTTCCAGTATTTTTTTCTCTGCCTAATGAAGAAAACCATTTGCCACTTTTTCTGAGAATTGTTGGAACGACTGCTATAGTTTCAACATTATTAATTATTGTTGGACAGCCATAAAGACCTATTAATGCTGGAAAAGGAGGTTTCAATCTTGGTTGACCCTTTTTGCCTTCAATACTTTCAAGTAATGCTGTTTCTTCACCGCAAATATACGCTCCAGCGCCATAATGAATAAAAATATCTAAATCCCATCCAGTATTTGCAGCATTCTTACCAATTAAATTTTTTTCATAAGCTTCGTCAATTGCAGTTTGAAGTTTTTGTCCTTCAATAAAATATTCGCCTCTTATATAAATATAACAAACGTGTGCCTGAACTGCGTAAGAGGCAATTAAACATCCTTCAATAAGCTTATGAGGTTCAAATCTTAATAAATCTCTGTCTTTACATGTTCCTGGCTCAGATTCATCTGCGTTAATGACTAGATAGTGAGGTCTTGATCCAAGTTCTTTGGGTGCAAAAGACCATTTTAATCCAGTTGGAAAACCCGCACCGCCTCTTCCTCTGAGCTGAGAATCTTTAATTTCATTAATAATCCAATCTCTACCTTTGTCCGTAAGTGCTTTTGTATTGACCCAATCTCCTCTTTTTTGAGATGAAGCAACATCTGATCCTAAATCATTATAAAGATTTTGGAAAATTCTATCTTGATCTTTAAGCATTTTTTAAATCCATAAGAGTTTTTCTGTTATTTTCAGGTTCATTATTTATTCTTCCTCTATAGGAACCTGGTTTGGGTGATTCACCTTTTAAAATAGCATCTAAAATTTTTAAAGTTTTTTCTTTGTCCAGATCCTCATAATAATCATCATTGATTTGCATCATTGGAGCATTGACACAAGCACCCAAGCATTCAACTTCCATCCAAGAACAAGTTTTATCACTCGACAACTCTGACTCATTCTCAGAGATCTTTTCTTTACAAGCCTCAACTAGCTTATTAGCACCTCTTATCATACATGGAGTAGTGGTACAAACTTGTACAAAATATTTTCCTACAGGAGATAAATTATACATTGAATAAAAAGTAGCTACCTCATAAACTTTTATATAAGGCATATTTAAAAATTTTGCGATATATTTCATAGCTACCAAAGGTATCCAGTTATCATTTTGTCTTTGAGCTATATAGAGTAAAGCCATAACAGCACTTTGTTGTTTTCCTTCAGGATATTTTGCAATAATAGTATTTGCCGCTTCAAGTGAAGAGGTGTTAAATTCAAAATTTTTAGGTTGATTTTTTGAGGGTTTTTTTAAACTCATCTATCTACCTCCCCAAAGACTATATCTAAAGATCCGAGCACAGCTGGAACATCGGCTAGCATATGACCTTTAATTAAATAATCCATAGATTGTAAATGAGAAAAGCCCGGAGCTCTAATTTTGCATTTATATGGTTTGCTTGATCCATCTGAAATTAAGTATACACCAAATTCGCCTTTGGGTGCTTCTACGGCTGTATAGATTTCATCTTTTGATACTCTATAACCCTCTGTAAATAATTTGAAATGATGGATTAATGCTTCCATAGATTGTTTTAATTCTTTTTTGGGTGGTGGTGTTATTTTTCCATCAAAGCTTTTGACAGGACCTTTTTCCATTTTAGCTAAACATTGTTTTATAATTGATACACTTTCTTTCATTTCTTCAATTCTACACAAATATCTGTCATAACAGTCACCATTTTTTCCAACTGGTATCTTAAATTCTAATTGTTCATAACAATCATAAGGTTGAGATTTACGTAAATCCCATGGTACACCTGATCCACGTATCATCACACCACTGAAAGAATAATCTAAAGCATCCTCTTTTGAGACTATTCCTATATCTACGTTTCTTTGTTTAAAAATTCTATTATCAGTTAATAAATTTTCTAAATCATTTATTATTTTTGGAAAACTCTCACAAAATTTTCCTATATCATTTTCTAATCCAGCTGGTAAATCTTGGTGTACACCTCCTGCTCTGAAATAATTTGCATGAAGCCTTGAGCCAGACGCTCGTTCATAAAAAGTCATTAGTGTTTCTCTTTCTTCAAAACCCCATAAAGACGGGGTTAATGCTCCTACATCTAGCGCTTGAGTAGTTACATTTAAAATATGGCTCAAAATTCTTCCAATTTCACAAAAAATAACCCTTATGAATTGAGCTCTAATTGGTACGTCGATCTGTAAAATTTTTTCAATAGCTAGCGCAAAAGCATGTTCTTGGTTCATCGGTGCTACATAATCAAGACGATCAAAATATGGGACTGCTTGTATATATGTTTTGTTTTCAATTAATTTTTCTGTACCTCGATGCAATAATCCGATATGTGGATCAGCTTTTTCAACTACCTCACCATCTAGTTCCAAAATAAGTCTTAAAACTCCATGCGCAGCAGGGTGTTGAGGACCAAAATTTAAATTTAAATTTTTAATTTTTTTTGTCATTAGTGTCTGTTTGTTCTTTAATATATTTTGTTCCCTCCCAAGGACTTTCGTAATCAAAATTTCTATAATTTTGCTCAAGTTTGACTGGCTCTTGAACAACTTTTTTTTTGTTCTTCGCTATATCTTACTTCTGAATGACCTGTTAGTGGGAAATCTTTCCTCAATGGATGCCCCTCAAAACCATAATCAGTAAGAATTCTTCTTAAATCAGGGTGGTCTTTAAAATTAACACCATACATGTCAAATACTTCTCTTTCCATCCAATTAGCAGAGGGAAAGATTGATACTAATGATGAAATAACTTCATTCTCATTAATAAAATAACTTAAAATAACTCTGTGATTAAACTCGTGACTCAAAAATAAATATACAACTTTAAATCTTTGCACCTTTTCTGGATAGTCGACTACTGTAATATCAATTAATTGTCTAAATTTTGTATCCTTGTTAGTTTTTAAAAATAAAGTTACATCTATTAAGTCTTCTTTATCAATTTCAACATATATTTGATTGTGCTTAATTGAAGTATTGTTTATTTTAGTAGTTAACTCTGAGTTAATCTTTTTTTCTAAATCAATTAATGTTTTCATTTATCTATTAAAAGAACCTTTATTTCTTATTTTTTTTTGTAACTGCATAATTCCATATAATAACGCCTCTGCAGATGGTGGGCATCCAGGAACATATATATCCACTGGAACTATACGATCACACCCTCTCACTACTGAATATGAATAATGGTAATAGCCACCTCCATTAGCACAACTTCCCATAGAAATTACATATCTTGGTTCAGGCATTTGATCATAAACCTTTCTTAGCGCTGGGGCCATTTTGTTTGTTAATGTTCCAGCAACAATCATAACATCTGATTGTCTAGGTGAACCTCTCGGAGCAGCACCAAATCTCTCAAGATCATATCTTGGCATTGCAGTTTGCATCATTTCAACTGCGCAACAAGCTAGTCCAAATGTCATCCAATGCAAAGATCCTGATCTAGACCAATTAATTAAATTATCCAATGAGGTCGTTATAAATCCATTTTTACTGAAATCATCAGCAAGTTGTTTAAATTCCTCAGGAACTTGATCTAATTTATTATTCATTTAATATTTTTATTCCCAGTCTAGTGCACCTTTTTTCCATTCATAAATAAAACCAACAGTAAGTATGAATAAAAATATCATCATTGATGAAAAACCAAGAATCCCTATGTTGCCTAATGAAATAGCCCATGGAAACAAGAATGCAATTTCTAAATCAAAAATGATAAAAAGAATAGCTACTAAATAAAATCTTACATCAAACTCCATTCTTGAATTTTCAAATGGTTCAAAACCACATTCGTAAGCTGAAAGTTTTTCTGGGTCAGGATTTTTAGGTGATAAAGCGAAATTAAGAATTATAAAGGCACAGCTTAAGCCAAGAGCAATTATAATAAACAATATAATAGGTAAATAATCTTTTAAAAAATCTGCTGTCATTGAGAAACATATATCATTTTTTATGAGTAGATGAAGTGGTGATAGGTCACATTATTCAAAATATACACCATTATTGATAATGATTCTCACTATTTGAACTGAGGAATTGTTGAAAAATATTTGTAAGTGGCGGGAGTGAAGGGACTCGAACCCTCGACCTATCGCGTGACAGGCGATCGCTCTAACCAACTGAGCTACACCCCCACTTTGATTAACTTTGGTGGGCAGTAAAGGACTCGAACCTTTGACCCCCTCGGTGTAAACGAGATGCTCTACCAACTGAGCTAACCGCCCTAAACCAAATCAATGATTTATATCCTTTAGTCTATTAAGGTCAAGATTTAATAGTTGTTTAATATTGCTAAAAATATTAAAAACCGCCTCTCCAATTATTTTTAGACTTAAAATCATCTTCTTCCTGTTTGGATGTAGGTCTCAATAAATAATAAACAACAATTACTACTCCAGATAAAATTAAAAATAATTCCATGATGTATTGTTAGTTATTGAATACTAGCTTGTGTCTTGTCATCCTTCTTTGACAAATCTACTTCAACCCATTCTGTTTTTTTAAGCTCTTTTGTTAAAGAAATTTTTAAAACTTCATCTGCTGATTCAACTGAGGTAATTTTAATTTCATCTATAATTTTTTTAGGTAAATCAACTAAGTCTTTTTCATTTTCTTTAGGGATTAAAACCTCTTTGATACCAGCTCTATGAGCAGCTAACAATTTTTCTTTTAATCCTCCAATTGGCAAAACTTGGCCTGTAAGTGTCACCTCTCCTGTCATTGCTACATCTCTTCTAACAGGGATGTTTGTAATCGATGACACAATTGATGTTACCATTCCAATACCTGCTGAAGGTCCATCTTTTGGTGTTGCTCCCTCGGGAACATGAATATGAAAATCTTTTTTTTCAAATAAAGGTGGAATAATTCCATATTCTAAACATTTCGATCTAACAAATGATTTTGCAGCTTTAACTGACTCTTGCATTACATCACCTAATTTTCCAGTTATTTGCATCCTTCCTTTTCCTGGCATAGTAACTGTTTCAATTTTGAGAATTTCACCACCAAATTCTGTCCATGCTAGGCCCGTAACTATTCCAACTCTATCTTTAGTTTCTAATTCTCCAAATTTATATTTTGCCACTCCAAGGAAGTCTGTTAAATTTTTACTATCAATATTTACTTCCTTTTCTTCTCCAGCAACTACTTTTTTTACAACTTTTCTTGCAACTTTAGAAATTTCTCTCTCAAGATTTCTTACACCTGCCTCTTTGGTATAACTTCGTATAATCTCTTTAATAATTTCATTACCAAGGTTCATTTCTTTATCTTTAACGCCATTATTTTTAATTTGTTTTGGTAATAAGTATTTATTTGCAATATTAATTTTTTCATCTTCTGTATATCCGGCCAACCTAATTACTTCCATTCTATCAAGTAACGGGGGTAAAATATTTAATGTGTTAGCTGTAGTAACAAACATTACATCTGACAAATCATAATCCACTTCAAGATAGTGATCATTAAATGAAGTGTTTTGCTCAGGATCCAATGCTTCTAGTAAAGCTGAAGACGGGTCGCCTCTATAATCATTACCAATTTTATCTATTTCATCTAATAAAAAAAGAGGATTTTTCGTTCCCGCTTTTTTCATCATTTGAATTATTTTACCTGGCAATGATCCTATGTAGGTTCTTCTATGACCTCTTATTTCTGCTTCATCTCTCATGCCACCAACTGACATTCTAATAAACTCTCTATTAGTAGCTTTAGCAATTGATTTTCCTAACGATGTTTTA
>CABXZD010000011.1 GCA_902516465.1 uncultured Pelagibacteraceae bacterium | reverse complement strand
ATTAAAATTGCCAATGAACTGATTACCATAAATAAACTCGCATTAGTAAATGAGATATCAAAAGCACCTATTTTTATTTCAGGACCAATTCTATAAACTTCGAATTGAGTCATTGGATTTGCTGCCATATGTTTATCTATTTTTGCATGTTTTTTGCAGATCTAATCACATTGGTTATACCAGCAACTACACCTACAAAAAAAAATATTAAAATTAACCAAGGTTTAGTACCAAAGGTCTGGTCTAAAATAAACCCAATAATTGTCCCTACAGCAACAGCAGCTACTAGCTCGGTGCTAAGCTTAAAAGCATTGCCAATTGGCGATGAATTGTGCTTTCTGTTATCTAAGTTTCTTTTTAAAAGCTTTTTTTTTGCAATTTCTAAGCGAGTTTTGAAAGGATCTTTAGACATATTATTTTGGTTTATTTAAGCAACCATACTCTCTGCTTTTTGTAAATCAACCGCAACTAACTGGCTAATACCTTTTTCAGGCATGGTCACGCCATAAAGTCTATTCATTTTTGACATGGTTAAAGCGTGATGAGTGACAATAATAAATTTAGTATTAGTAATTTTTATGAGCTCCTCAAGTAAACTACAAAATCTAGTAACGTTTGCGTCGTCTAATGGTGCATCTACCTCATCTAAAACACAAATTGGGGATGGGTTTGTTAAGAAAACCGCAAAAATTAGAGATAGTGCTGTTAGGGCTTGCTCTCCACCAGATAGTAATGTTATTGATTGAAGTCTTTTTCCTGGAGGGCTCACTAACATTTCTAAACCTGCTTCAAGAGGATCATCAGCATCGACGAGCTCTAGTTTAGCATTTCCACCATTGAATAACTTAGTGTAAACTTCATTAAATTTTCTATTAACTTTGTCAAAAGCATCAATTAACCTCTCCCTTCCTTTTTGGTTAAGCTCATTTATACTGTCTTTCAATTTTATAATCGCAGTAAATAAATCTTCTCGATCTTGCTCCATTTTTTTAATCTCAATTTCATATTTGTTTGTCTCTTCATCTGCCTTTAAATTCACTGAGCCCAATTTTTCTCTTTCTTGTTTTTTTTTATCCAATAAATCCTCTTGATTGACAGCGTCAGGGAGATCTTCTTTTCCAAATAAATTCGAATTTTCTAAAATATTTCCTTCATTTAAACTAAGCTCTGAATTAATTCTATCAATTAAATCATTTTTTCTTTTTTTAAGTCCTTCAATAGTTGCACTTGAACTTGCCTTTCTTTCTCTAATTTTTATCGAGGCTTCTTGAATCTCATTTAATTGGGACCTAAGATTATCTATTTTTTCATCTGTCATATTAATAATGTTCTCATTTTCTACTTTCTCTTGTTCTGAAATTCTTAAACCCTCAGAAATTTGACCTTTTTTTTCAGCTTGCAGTTTTGGTTGATTATCTAAATTATCTAATTGCAAATTTAATTTATTTTTTCTTTCAGTCAACTCAGTTACCATTTTTTCAGAATTTGATAATAAATTTTTCCAACTTTCTATCTCTTTGGCTATTATGTTTATTCTTTCATTCCTTTTAATTGAATCATTCTTAATATTTTGATTTTTACTGTAGCTTTCAGCGTATTCCTCTATAATTTTTTTACAATTATCAAGGACTATTATCGCATCATCATTTTTTTTTAAATTGATAAGTTCCTTAACTTTATTTATTTCCTTTTCAAGATTACTTTTGGAATTATCCAAATCATTTTTTGATTGCTTCTCAGTTTCATAATATTTTGAGTCGATTTCAATAAGATCACTTTTTTCTTCTTTAAGCCTTTTTTCATTAGAATTTGCATCTATTACTATTCCTTTTTCTCTTATGATATCGTCGTCAAACGTTTGTAGAGATTTCTTTATATTTTCTATTCTATCTTGAATCCTGATGTTTTCTTCATCTAATCCTTGAAGTTCTAAATTAAGTCTTTGTATCTTAGATAGATTTTCAATATTCTTTTCTCTCAATGGAGAAACTTTATCAGTTTCGGACTTAATTAAATTTTCTATTAACTTTGTCAAAAGCATCAATTAACCTCTCCCTTCCTTTTTGGTTAAGCTCATTTATACTGTCTTTCAATTTTCAGTAATTTTAAATAATACAACCCTGCTTCAATTTTTTTTATTTCATCTGATATATTTTTGTATTTACTTGCCTCTTCTGCTTGTTTTCTAAGGTTTGTAAGTTGTTTTTCTTGTTGTCTTCTTAATTCATCTGCTCTTTTTAAGTTATTTTCAGCAGCACTTAATCTTAATTCTGCTTCATGCCTTCGAACATGTAAACCAGATATTCCTGCCGCCTCCTCTAAGATTGCTCTTCTGTCAGTTGGTTTTGCTGTGACAAGTGCACCAATACGGCCCTGACTAATCATAGACGGCGAATGAGCACCAGTTGATAAATCTGCAAAAAACATTTGCGCATCTCGCGCTCTAACCTCTTTATCGTTAATATAAAATTTTGATCCTTTATCTTTCTCAATTTTTCTTCTCACATTTATTTCTTCAAGTTCTCTGAATTGAACAGGTCCTTCGTTATTTTTATTCTCAACTGTGACTGAGACCTCAGCAATATTTTTCGATGGTTTATTCGAAGTACCAGAAAATATTACATCTTCCATTCCAGACCCTCTCATACTTTTTGCTGATGTTTCTCCCATCACCCATCTAAGAGATTCTACAATATTAGACTTTCCACAACCGTTGGGCCCAACAATTCCAGTTAAACCATTTTCGATTAAAAAGTTGGTTTTATCTGCAAAAGACTTAAACCCATTTAGTTGGATTTTTTTGAACTCCATGAATTAACTTATATCAGTTTTTGCAAAGATTTTTTTAAATTTTTATAATTAAGAGATTTTTCGAACTTTTTGTTATTGATTATTATCGTAGGGGTAGCATTTATTTTAAAGCTTTTGGTTCCTTCGATTCGATCATTTAAAACAAAGTCTTCAATTTCCTTATTATTGATACATTCGTCAAAATCTATTTTAAAGCCTTCATTTTTTAAAAATTCGTTAAGATTATAATTAATTTCTTCAACTGAACTTCCCTTAACCCAAGCTTGTTGTTTTGCATATAAACTTTTTAAAATTTCTAATCCATAATCCTCTTTGCATTGAGCAATTTTTGAGGCGTTTAAAGCAGCAATATCTAATGGAAAGTGTCTGAATTCTATTTTGACTAAACCAGTATCAATGTATTCTTTCTTAAGAAGAGGATAAATATCGTTATGGAAATTTGCGCAATGGCTGCATGTCAACGATTCATAAGCAATAATTGTAATCTTAGCATTTTGATTTCCTGAGACAATCCTTTTTGTTTCAGCATTAATATTGGTTATTAGTCCAAAAAATATAATCAAGATTATAACTATATTTTTCATTTATTCCTAAAAACTTTTGTTAGTTCGAGCAAAGACTTTTTAATTTTTTCATTTTTAACATTATCAATTTTTTTTAAATATTTATTATTTATTAAATTTCTTCCTGTTTCATTATTGCTTAAAAAAATTTTTTCTTCTTCATCAAAACTAATAAATTTGAGTTTTTCAACAACTGGATAGCCAAAAAAACTATTCATCTTATCCATTATTTCTTTTTTTGAATATTCTAAATCGATCTCATGACCCCTTTTAACTATTATTATTAAAGTACTTACACCAAATTTGTTTGAATTTTTGAAAGATCTTGGATAACAAACTTTGAATAAATTTTCACCTGCTATGTATTTCCAATTACTTAATGTTTCAGAATAAATATGACCTTTTTTACTAATTACCTTTTTAATATTCTTTGGCAAAGTGTCTTTGAAAGATCTTAAGCCTTGAATGCTACGATTTCTCTGCTTAGTATATTTTTTAAATTGCATATGAAAGAACAATTAGTAACAAAAAAAATTCTTAAATGGTATAATTTAAATAAAAGATCTTTGCCTTGGCGAAAAAGGACTGTATTACAAAAAAGACAATATTACACATTAGTGAGTGAATTTATGCTACAACAAACTCAAGTTGTAACAGTAATTCCTTATTTTAACCGATTTATAAAAAATATACCTAATTTAAAATCTTTAGCTAAAGTTCATGATAAAAAGTTAATTAAACTTTGGGAAGGACTTGGGTATTATTCTAGAGTAAGAAATTTAAAAAAAACTGCACAAAAAATTCTTGAAAATTTTAATGGAAAATTGCCTGATAATTTTAAAGATCTGATTTCTCTTCCTGGGATAGGAAATTATACTGCAGGAGCAATTTTATCTATTGCATTTGATAAACCTTATATTCCATTGGATGGAAATATAGAAAGAGTTTTAAAAAGATATTTGTATTTAAAAAAAGAGAGAGAGATACATAAAGAGAATCTTATAAAAAAAAATCTATATTTGGGATATCATCAAGACCAAGTGATTATGCACAAGCTTTAATGGAATTAGGTGCATTAATTTGCAAACCAACCAATCCTTTATGTCATCAATGTCCTATTTCAAAGAAGTGTAAGTCATTTCTCAAGAAAGATTTTGAATTAACAAAAAAAAAAAAGAAAAATATAAATAAGTATTTTCTTTTAAAAGTTTATAAAAAAGATCAAAGATATTTGTTGATCAAAAATACTAAATTTAATTTTTTAAAAAATTTAACAATATTTCCTATGGAAGAACTATCAAAACCTAAAAATTTCAATAAAAACTTAAATTTTAAAATGTCTAATATGAATATGAACATAAAAATTAAATATGTGAAAAATATTAGAAAACTTCAGAAACCTTATTGGATAAATGAAAAAAAATTAGATGTTTATATGCTACCATCATTTACAAAAAAAATTGTTAAGTATTTGGAAAAAAATTAATGAAAAAAGTAGCAATAATAGGAGCTGGAATTTCTGGATTATTCATAGCTAATTTGTTCAAAAAAAATCCAAATTATGAAATTACGATATATGAAAAAAATACTTCTATTTATTTAGATGAGGGTTATGGCGTACAATTATCAGTAAACTGCATCAAACTTTTAAATAAAATTGGATTTGAAAAATTACATAATGATGAAAAATTTACTCCTGAAAAAATTAATTTTTATTTAAATAAAAGCTTAGATAAAATATGTGAGTTAGATATCGCAAATTTTAATTCAGTCGACTGCAGGTATACTACTTTAAAAAGATCTTCTTTAATTAATTTTTTAAAAAAAGATTTAGGTGACATAATAAAAACTGGCTATAAAATTTCTGAGATAGATCAATATCACAAACAAATCAAATTAACTTTTGAAAACAATGAAATTAAGGAATATGATTATTTAATTATTTCGGATGGAGTTTTTTCAAAAAATAAAAGCCTTATTTCAAAAAACCAAAATCAACCTAAATATAATGATACTTTGGCGATAAGAGGTGTCCTAACGAAATCTTTTAAGAATATTGACAATAAAAATATTTGTCTATTTTTAGGCTCAAACTTTCATCAAGTGATTTATCCGACAAACCCCCATGGAGACTTAAATTTTATAGCCATAATAAAATATCAACTTTATGATGAGGAGCAAAAAAATTACTCATTATTTAGTGAGAATTCCTTTATCAAAAAAGTTTTAAAAAAAATTCCATCAGAAAATAAAGAGTTTTTAGACAATCTAAAGGAACTAAAAATTTTTCCAGTATTTGTCAGTAATAGTTTCAATAAATTACATTATGACAATATTCATTTAGTTGGTGATGCTTTTTTTGCTTTTCCACCATCATTTGCTCAAGGTGCATCACAGTCAATTGAAGGTGCCTATGAGTTATATAAAAGTATTGAAAATAACACAGAAAATAATTTTTTTAAGAATAGAGTTAACAAAACAAAAATGGTTAATATCAGATCAAAAATTAATCAGTTTGCTTTCCACTTATCAAATCCTTTAAGTGTTTTTGTTAGAAATATTCTTTTAAAAAAATTAGTGAAAAACAAAAAATTTTTAGAATTTTATTTAGGAAAAATTTATAAGAATTAGCTATTATTAACTAATCTTTGTCTTAAATGATCAATAGGAACTACCAAACCATTAAAATTGTAATGCCAATAAGTCCATCCATTGCAACTTTCAGCTCCAAGTATTGTAGCTGCCACTTTGTGAATTGACCCTTCTGTTTGAGCATGTTTAATACTGCCATCAGCCATAATTTTTGCACTTATTTTCTTTTCATTATCAAAAATAGTTGTTCCTGGCTTTATTATTCCTAATTCGACCAATGAACCAAAAGGTATTCTTGGTTTTGATCTATTATTTTTTAGTGTATCCAGACAATCATCCTCCAAAACTTTTGTATTTTTTAATCTTTTTTGAGCAGCTTTGAAATAAGCTTTATCTTTTTCTATACCATAATAATTTCTGCTTAATTTTTTTGCAACCGATGCTGTTGTTCCAGAGCCTAAAAAAGGGTCTAAAACCAAATCATTTTTATGTGAAGTTGCTAATAAAATTCTATGAAGTAAAGCTTCAGGTTTTTGGGTTGAATGAACCTTTTTACCTTTCCTTTTAAGTCTTTCAGATCCATTACAAATTGATAGATCCCAATTAGATCTCATTTGAAGATCGTCATTTAAACATTTTAAAGACTGATAGTTAAAGGTGTATTTTGATTTATCTGATTTTGATGCCCAAATTAAAGTTTCATGAGCATTAGTAAATCGAGTTCCTCTAAAGTTTGGCATTGGATTTTTTTTATTCCAAATAACGTCATTTAAAATCCAAAAGCCCAAATTTTGAATTGCTGTGCCAACTCTAAAAATATTGTGATAACTACCAATTACCCAAATCGCCCCATTCTTTTTTAAAACTCTTTTACATTCACTTAGCCAAGCGTAAGTAAAATCATCGTATTTTTTAAAACTTTCAAATTGATCCCACTTATCATTTACTGCACTTACTTTAGATCTATCAGGTCTAGTTAATTCACTTTTTAACTGTAAGTTGTAAGGAGGATCGGCAAAGATTAAATTAAAAGTTTCATCAGGGATTTTTTTTAATTCCTTTATACTGTCTCCATTAATTAATCTATTTTTAATATCTAAAGTCATTTATAAAAAATAATTAGACTCCAAAAAGATTCCTTGGTCAACCTGGGATTGAACTTTTTGGATTCAATTAGTGCAAAAATTTTTTAAAATAACTATATCTAGTGTCTCCTGGTGAAACCTATTTTATATTGTTTATAGGTGAAAAAGTTTTCCTGTGGTGCTGAGTAATTCCTAATCTTTTTATTGCTTTTAAATGTGAACGAGTTCCGTAACCATAATTTTTATCCCAATTATAACCTTTAAATTTTTTTCCAAGATTAGTTATCATTTTATCACGAGTCACTTTTGCAATTATTGATGCTGCAGAAATTGAGGGAATTTTTTCGTCTCCTTTTACAATCGATTTAAACTTATAATCTTTGATTTTTAGTAATTGATTCCCATCAATCAAGACAATTGTCGGTTTTTTTTTTAGTTTTTTTATAGCCCTCTTCATCGCAAGAAGACTCGCCTGGAGAATATTGATTTTTTCTATTTCTTTTATAGAAGCTTTACCTATAGCCCATATAGAATTTTCTTTAATGTATTTTGATAAAGTTTCTCTTTTGATCTTTGTTAATTTTTTAGAGTCTTTTAATAATTTTTGATTAACCGATCTTTTTAAAATTACGGCTGCCGCGTAAACAGGTCCTACTAAACTTCCTCTTCCCACTTCATCAACGCCAGCAATTAATTTCATTAAATTTTTATATTTAGTTCTTGAATCTTTTGTCTAACTTTTTTTAAATCTTCCCAAGAATATTTCTTATTTTCAGGAAACCTTATCAAGTAAGAGGGGCTTAAAGTAATCATAATTGGGAATGTCACATTTCTCAAAATAATTTCTTTCCATTCTCCTCTTTCGCTTGAGATCTTATCATTTGAGCCTGTGATGGCCTCCATGGCAGTACTACCCATCAGCATAACAATTTTTGGATTTATAATTGATATGTGTTCTTTCAAAAATATTGAATAACGTTTTATTTCTTGAGATGTTGGCTTTCTGTCCTCTGGAGTTCTGAAATTAACAGTATATGTCGAGTAAATTTTATTTCGTTTTATATTAATAGCTAAAAACATTTTATCTAGTAAAGATCCAACTTCCCCTTGAAAAGGTAAACCTGATTTCTCCTCAGCTTCGCTAGGCGCCTCTCCAATAAGCATGATGGGCCCATCAATATCTCCGTCTCCTAAAACAAGATTTTTTGAGCTATCTTTCAATTTACAATTTTCAATTGAATTAATATTATTTTTAAGATCTAATAATCTTTTGTTTTTATCTGGATTGTTAACAGTTTCTTTTTTATTAACATTTTTAAATCTATTTATTGGCTTGTTACTAAAAACAAAATCGGGTTCTATTGTGTCAATTAATTCTTTAGCATAATTAGCATTTTGATTTAAAGCACTTTTAGTCATAGAGTACAAAAATGTTTGTAAAAAAAATTAAAATTATTTTATTCATACTATTAGTCTATCAAAATCCTCTTTATTCTAAAAGTAATAGTTTTGATGATTTTAACTCTAAGAATTTATCAAAATATTTTTCTGGACTTGTTGCTTTTGAAAACAAGGATAACTCATCTGCATTAAACTTTTTTAATTCTTCTAAAATTCTAATTGATAGGCACGACCCATATTTAAAAAGATATGTTTATTCTTTAGTTCTAGAGAACAAGATTTCTCAAGCTATAAATGTAATTAAAAGAAACAAAGATAAAAAAAATTCAAATTTTTTTGATGCTCATTTATTGTTGATTCTTGACAGTCTTAAAAAAAATAATTTGGGTCAGGCTTATATGCGTTTGGAAAAAACCCAGAGTTTAGCTAAAATGGATAGATTTAACTCAGCAATATTGGAAAGCTTAAAACAGTATTTATATGTTTTCCAGGAAAATAAGATTTTAAATGGTAAGAAAAATTTCGGTCAACTTTCAATAATTTCAGAAACTTTTCAGAGATGTTATTTAAATGATAAAAATACTAATATCTACTTTTCTAATTTAATTAACAATACTGAAGCTGATTATACCAGATATACCTTTTTCTATTTAAGTTACTTAATTGAGAACAACAAAATTAGTGAAGCTCAAAAAATATCTGGAAATATAAAATATATCAATAGTACACTATTATTATCCCAAGCTAAAAACTGGATAGAAAGTGATGATTTGGAAAAATTTGCTAGTGTCTTTTCATGTAAAAACTATAACGACGTAATAAGTGAATTCTTATTTCTGATTTCAAATTTGTACTCATCTCAGGATAATTTTGAAAAGTCAAATTTTTATCTAAACTTATCTGATTTTCTTAATCCAAAGTTCATCTTCAATTTATCTTTAGTGGCAGAGAACTATTATTATAACGGACAATATAAAAAAACTAAGAAAATTTTGAAAAATTTTAAAAAAGATAACAATTTTTATTATTGGTATAGAATTAAAAAGGAAGCACAAATAATTGATAAAATAAATAATAAAAAAGCGTCCATAAACTTCATCACGACGGAATTCGATAAAATTAATCAGCCTAATAATAAGGTCTTATTTGATATTGCAAATTTTTATAAAAATGCCAAGGAATATAAGAAAGCTATTGTGTATTACACTAAAATTATATCCTCGATTAATGAAGATAATCAAATTAAATCTGATTTACTTTACCGGAGGGGAGGTAGTTTTGAAAGATTAGGTGAATATGAAAACGCAGATAAAGATTTACTTCTATCGTTAAAAATAAATCCACAAGATGCTTATGTTTTAAACTATCTTGCTTATTCCTGGCTTGAAAGGGATTATAAAATAAACGAAGCAATTAAAATGCTTGAAAATGCTTATGCTTCAAAAAATAATGATCCTTATATAATCGACTCTATTGGTTGGGCTTATTATCTTATAGATGATTATGTTAAGGCTGAGAAATTTCTTAAAAGAGCGGTTGAATTAATGCCTGATGATCCAATAGTTAACGATCATTATGGAGATATTTTATGGAAATTAAATAGAAAAATACAAGCAAGATATTTTTGGGAAAATGTTCTTAAAATGGATGATACTGAAAAAGAAATGTTAGAGAAAATTAATATAAAATTAATCAAAGGTCTTGAAAATTCTAAAAATGGTATTTAACAAAGTTAAATCTTATGCCAAAATAAATCTAGCACTTAACGTAACCGGTAGAATCTTACTCCAACATAAAATTGAGAGTATTATAGCATTTGCTTCTTTGCATGATGTTATTTTGATAAAAAGAATTAAATCTAATAAACATAATATTTCGTTTACTGGAAAGTTTTCAAATAAGATAGGTGATAAAAATACCGTTTCTAAATTATTAGAGATTTTGGATAAAAAAAATATCTTGAAGAATAAAAAATTTAGAATCAAAATTAAAAAAAATATTCCTTTTAAAGCAGGTTTAGGGGGCGGCTCAATGAATGCTGCGAATATTCTAAAATATTTTATTGAAAAGAGGGTTGTTAAAATAAAAAAAAAGGATATTTCAAAAATTTGTAAACTAGTTGGATCTGATGTAATTCTTGGTCTAAATTCTTGTAACTCAATTCTAACCTCAAAAAACCAAATAAAATATTTTAATTATAGTGAAAAATATTATATTTTAATGGTTAAACCTGATTTCGGTTGTAGCACTAAAAAAATATTCTCTAAAGTGAGAAAATTTAATAAACCGTATTTAAATCAACCACATAAAAGAATGTTTCATATGACTTTTTTAAAAAAACTTGGTAATTCTCTTGAGGCTATTGCGTTTAATAAATATCCAAAATTGGAAAAAATTAAATTATATTTAGAAAATATAACTGACCCAATTTTTGTAAGAATGTCTGGTTCAGGATCAGTTTTAGTTGGGTATTATCAATCAAAAAAAAGATGTGAAAATGCAAAAAAGAAATTTAAAAGAAAATATAAAAATTACTGGTGTATAACTTCAAAAACTATATAAATTTTACTTTTTTATGTTATATGGACTTAATATTGGGGCGTAGCCAAGCGGTAAGGCACGGGTTTTTGGTACCTGCATCCTAGGTTCGAATCCTAGCGCCCCAGCCACTTATGAAAAACTTTTTTGATAAAATATTTTTTAGATCAAATAACTTAAATAATATTAGTCAAAATATAAAAAACCTTACTAACAAAACGCCTGCTCATAAAATTTTTACTCTAATCAATTCTTATTCTTCAAATAGCGAAATTAGATATGTTGGAGGATGCATAAGAAAAATAATCAACAAAGAAAAAGTAGATGATATTGATTTGGCAACTAATTTAGAGCCAAAAGAGGTTTGTGAAATTTTTAAAAAAGCAAAAATTAATTTTTATGAAACAGGCATTGACCATGGAACTATTACTGCTGTAATTGAAGATTTTAAATTTGAAATAACTTCTCTTAGAAAGGATATATCCTCTGACGGGAGACATGCAAAAGTAAAATTTTCTAAAAATTGGAAAGAAGATGCCTCGAGGAGAGATTTTACAATTAATTCAATTTATTCTGATAGAGATGGAAATTTATTTGATCCTTATAATGGTAAAAACGATTTAGAAAAAGGATATGTAAATTTTATAGGTGATACTGATAAAAGAATTAAAGAAGATTATTTAAGAATATTAAGGTACATAAGATTTTTTTTGAATTATTCAAAACATCCTCACAATTTAGAGATCGTTAGAAAATTAAAAATAAATATTGGTGGAGTGGCAAAACTATCCAAAGAAAGATTAATAGATGAATTAAAAAAAATTATAAAATTTGATACAGTAGAAAAATTGTCTAAAGATAGACTAAGTTTGGATTTAATTTTGATGATTTTTCCAGAACTTAAAAACATAGAAATCTTTTCTAAGTTAAATCCAACTCAAATAGAAACTTTAAAAAACACAGATTTTATTTTTTTACTGTCTTTGTTAATAGTAGATGAAACAGACAATAGTGAATATTTTTTGTATAAATATAATATCTCTAATAAAGATCAAAAAAGGATAAAAATTCTTGTTAATTTTTATAGAGAAAAAATAGATAAAAAAAAATTTACAGAAAACAATTTAAACAAAATTTTGTATTACCATGGGCGAGAGTCGGTAATTGATATTTTAAATTTTGGGATAATAAAATTTCAAAGATTCGACAAGAAATTAATTGAATTAATTAGTCTTTACAGAGATAAAATGACCCCAACTATGCCCATAGGAGCAAAATTGTTAATGACTAAATATGAAATACCCGAGGGAAAGCAATTGGGTTTGAAGCTTAAGATGATTGAAGAGGAATGGATAAAGAATGACTTCCAAATTTCTGATAATCAAATTGATAATATAATTAATAATTAGACATATTTAACATCTTTAATTTCAAAGTTTTTAATACCCGCAGGCGTATTAATCTCAACTAAACTATTTTTCTCTTTTCCAATTAGTCCTTTTCCAATAGGAGATTGAAAATAAATTAATTTTTCTTTGAGATCTGCCTCGTCTTTACCTACAATTTTATAGCTAATCTTTTCACCACTATCTAAATTTTCTAAAAAAACTGTTGAACCAAAAATTACTTTGCCATCATTATTCAATTTAGTAACATCAATTACATTTGCTCTTGCAATTATATCATTAATTTCATTTATCCGACCTTCATTGTGTGATTGTTCCTCCTTTGCAGCATGGTATTCTGCGTTCTCTTTTAAATCTCCATGCGATCTTGCTTCAGCGATAGCAGCTACAATTTCAGGTCTTTTTTTTTCTTTTAAAAAAATCAACTCATCTTTTAATTTTTTTAGACCATTTAAAGTAATTGGTTCTTTATCCATTTTATTTCCATTTTGCTATTGGTGGTAATGACATTAATATACCTTCAACATTTCCCCCAGTTTGTAATCCAAATTTAGTACCCCTATCATACAATAGATTAAACTCTACATATCTGCCTCTTTTAATGTATTGCATCTCCTTATCTTTAACAGTCCATTTTTTTTTAATTTTTTTTTGAATAATTTTGTTAAATATTAATTGAAAAGTTATACCTACATCTCTTACAAATTTAAAATCTTTGTCAAAGTTATCATTTTTATAGTCAAAAAAAATTCCTCCTATACCTCTTTGTTCTTTTCTATGAGGTAAATAAAAGTATTCATCACACCATTTTTTGTACTTTTTATAGTATTTTTTATTATGTCTGTTACACATATTTTTTAAAATCTTATGAATTTTTTTTTTTTCATTGAGATCGATCTTTGAGGGCGTTACATCCATCCCACCTCCAAACCATTCTCTGGTTGTGCAAATATATCTTGTATTAAAATGCATTGCTGGAATAAACGGATTTTTCATATGCATAACTACCGAAATTCCAGATGCCCAGAATCTTGGATCTTTTTGTGCACCAGGTATATTTTTTTGAAGTTCTTTTGGAAAGTTACCGTAGACTTTTGAAAAGTTTACGCCAACTTTTTCAAAAATTTTACCATTTTGTAATATTCTATGCTCACCGCCACCTTCATCTGTTTTAGAATTTCTTATCCACGTCTTTGATTTAAAGTTGATTTTATTTTTCTCAATTTTACAAATATCATCACAAAATGCTTCTTGAAGGGTTTTAAACCAATTACTTGTTAAATCTTTTTTAATTTCTAAGTTCATATCAATTTCATTTGTTTTAAACTTTCAGCTAATATTATCGCTACAGACGATGCAATATTAAGTGAACGTTTATTAACTTTCATTGGTATTTTTAATCTATCTTTGATTAACTTGTGAATACTTTCAGGTACCCCAGCACTTTCCCTTCCAAATAAAATTGTATCATTTTCATCAAATTTAAATTTTGTATAAGATATAGATGCTTTAGTAGTCATCAATATAATTCTTTGACTTTCTTTATATTTAAAAAAATCATTTGAACTTTTGTAAAATTTGATGTCTTTCTCCTCCATATAATCCATTACAACTCTTTTAAATCTTTTATCACTTAATAAAAATCCACAGGGCTCTATAATTTCTAATTGTGCTCCTAGACAAGCGCATGTTCTAATTATTGCAGCCGTATTTTGTGGAATATCTGGCTCGTAGAGAGCAATTTTTAAACCTCCATTAGAATTAATATTTTTCATATTTTAACTATAAATATAAATTCTATTGGGGTAAATATTCAAACAATAAAATGTCTATTTCTAAAAAAAAGTCCAATCTAAAAAGAAAAAGATATAATCATAAGAGAAAAAAATCTAATCAAAAAAGAGTAAAAACCAATTCTATCGGGATATTATTTGCCTTTATTGCCTTCATATCCTTATTTGTAGAGATAACAAAACCTGTTCCAGTGTTGTCAGAAGAAGAAAAGCTGATCACTCAAAATCAAATTTTAGAAAACCCGAACGATATAAAGTTAAATTATAAGTATGCTAGGCAACAGTTTGCTGCAAAAAATATAGATGAAGGTATTAATACAATAGAAAAATTAGCTCAAATTTATCCTAATAATATACAGATTAAATTAGACCTCCTCGCAATTTATAAAGAAGCAAATTTAGAGGAGAAGGCTTTAGCAATAATTGATGAAATTAAAAAAAATGAAAATACTACAGAAAACAATCTAAAATTCGTTGAGAAATTTGAGTCGACATTTAAGAAAGAAGAAGAGAGCAAAACTCTTCTTTCCCATATGACAGGTATATTTAAACATCAAGTAAAATCCTCACCTAGTCTTCTTGCTAATATGGAGGAAATTGGCAAAATTTCAGAAAGTATTCTTAAAAATAGGAGTATTAAGAATGAATATGTTGCAAAAAAAAATGTGACTTGGAGTCAGATTTTACAAAATCCGAAAGATATGAAGCTTAATTATCAATTTGCAAGACAACAATTTAAAGCAGGACATGTAAAAGAGGGCATATCTGCAATAAAGAGAATGAGTAAAATTTATCCAGATAATATTAAGATTAAATTAGATTTACTTGGTGTTTATAAACAAACCGACATGAAAAAGGAAGCATATGCTTTGATTAAAGAGATAAAGCAAAATCAAAACACAACTGATATACAACTTGATTTTGTAAAACAAATAGAATCCTCTTTTAATTTTATTCATAGCGAACCAGTAGCACCTCCGGAATGGATGATATCTGCTTTGATATCCTACGGATACAATCAAGACAACAACGTTAGCAGTGTGACCAAGGACAATAAACAGATCAGTAACAATGAAGTTATTTCTTTCGCAGATCCAAAATTTGACAACACTTCAACCAAAAATATAGGAGTCACAGCTTTTAAATTCTTTGGGGAAAAATCATCTTTTATGATAAATGCTAATTTAGGTAATTCAGATCAACATCAAGGTACTTCGGGTGATTATGATAATTACGGGATGGTTTTTTCGATGGATACGTATTTAGGAGATTTCAATTTTGCTCCATTCTTAATGATGAGTAAATATGAAAATAAATATAGTGCAGAAATGTTATCAAATCTTGTTGGAATAAATGGATCATTTTTAAAAGGAGAAAAACATAAATTTAGTTATGGATATTCATTGACTGACACCAAGTATAATCAAAATTCATCTTATGATGCTATTAGAGACTTTAATTCAACAACAGATAGTTTTTCTTTAGGATATAATTTTTATAAAAATGATAAAATCTCTTTTACTACTGGATTAACTTATGCAGACTCAGATGTACTAGTTGATGCTGGAAATGATTATTCATCTTATGATATAGATTTGAGAGCTAATTTTTCTCTCCCTTGGGCTTACTTTTCAATTGGGGAAAGTTTAACTTTTACAGATTACAAAAATGCTGACACTTCTTTAAGTACAAATAAAAGATCTGATACTGTAAATACTGTTGATTTATCAATTAGTAAAGCCCTAGGTGACTTTATAACATCGCTTGATCCAAACAAAAACTTAGTTATGAATTTAGCTTTTGAAAGAACATTTTCTGAGTCCAATATAATGAATTATGACTATATTTCTGACGCAGTCTCATTTGGACTTTCAAAGTCTTTCGATTTAAGCAAGATGTTCGCAAAATAATAGAAAGTTTTTATTTCAATCAAAGGTTGAAGATACTTCTACGACATTTAAAAATTCAGAAGTATATTTTCATATTAAAGTATGGAATAAGAAAAATACTTTAATGAAAAACTTTATAATATTTATCTCTAGTTTCATCTTTTTAATCAACACTGATGTTAAAGCATTTGTAATTCCAGCTCTTGAAGCTGATAAAATGATCGATTTTTCAACTTCAAGTGAAACAAAAGTTGGAGACCAAACAAGTCAATCAATCTCTGTAATAATTGAAACGAACTCAGAGGCGAGTACAGAAGTAGAAACATCAACATCAGTAGAAATTGATAACTCAAATGTTTCAGCAGAAGCTGGTGCCTCAGTTGGAGCGGATGCAGGAGCAAGTACTGAGATAGGGGGAGTAACTGCCGAAGCAGAGGCCTCAGTTGGAGCAGAAGCTGGTGCATCAGCAGAAGCAGAGGTAACGGACACAGCTGTAGTCGCTGAAGGAAGTGTAGGTGCCTCAGTTAGTGCAGAAGCATCAATAGGAGTTTCAGGAAATTTAGACGGTAATACAGAGGGAAGTGCAACTGGTGGAGTTTCAGCAACAGCCGGAGTTGGAGCAGAAGCATCAGGATTTGTAGGATACAACGATGATCAAGTTGGTGCTGAGGGAGGCGCCTCAGCCTACGCAGGTGCCGCAGTGGAAGCTACCGGTGAAGCTGGTGTTGAAGGAGCATATGGAGGAGCCTCTACAAGCGCAGGAGTTTCTGCAGGTACATCAGTTGGTGGTGAAGTAGGCGGAGGAGCTTCTGTTGGAACTGATGGAACATTATCAGCTTCTGTAGACATAGGCGCAAGACTAGGGTTAGGTGCTGAAGTAAGTTTAGATCTTGAAATTGATACATTCGCTATTGCAAAAGACGTTTATGCTGCAAAACCATCAGATGAGGCAAAAGCTGTTAAAAGTGTAATTGATGATCAAGCAAAACTTGTTAGTTCTAACGTCAATGTTAATAATGTTAAGGGATTAGCAAAAGAGGCATCTGCCAAAGCTCAAAGACAAACAGAAATCGCAACCCAGACGGCAAAGGAAGCTCAATTAAAAGCTGAAAGAATAGCAAAAAAAACTGCAGCAGCAGCTGAACAAAAAGCAAAACAAGCTCAAAGAGCAGCAACAAAAGCAGCTGAAGATGCTCAAAGAATAGCTGCAGAAAAAGCTAGGGCAGCAGCTAAAGCAGCAGAAGAGGCTCAACAAAAAGCAGAGGCAGCAGCAGCCG
>CABXZD010000010.1 GCA_902516465.1 uncultured Pelagibacteraceae bacterium | reverse complement strand
AATCAGTAATTTGTTTATTTTTTATTTATCATATATTTTGATCTCCATAGTAGTAATAATTTTGTGGGTTATTGTACCATCAATTTCTTTAGTAATTTTTTTGATAATAGCCTCTCATCACTTTGGTAAAGAAGATACTCAATTTTTAATAGTTAAAAATTCATATGATAATCAATTATTGTTTTTCTTAAAGGGTTCATTGATAATTTTTGCCCCAATGTACTTTCATTTCGATGAGACAATATCAATATTTAAATTATTACTAATTGAAAATGAGACCTTCTATGAATTCTTAAATTTGATAGAAACAAATAAAGTTTTACTTTACGCTCTTATTTTATCATCCTTATCAAGTATAATATTGTTTGCTAAAAATTTTGAACTAAAAAAATTTACTATTTTCTTAGATTATTTTTCAATACTAATAATAAATTATTTTTTTTCTCCATTAGTAGCATTTACAATTTACTTCTGTTTTTTACATTCTGTAAGGCACAGTATTTCATTAATGTATGAATTAGATAATAATAATCTAACTAATGGATTAAAAATATTTACAAAAAAAGCTTTACCACTAACAATTGTCACTGCTACGTTTAGTTTTTTAGCGCTTTTTTTACTTAATTATACTTACAATTTTGATAATTCAGTTCTTAAAATTATATTTATAGGTTTGGCGTCTTTAACCTTTCCACATATATTGCTTGAATACTTAATTGAAAAAAATGAAAAATAAAGAATTAAAAATTTTATTATCTGCGCCAAGAGGATTTTGTGCTGGAGTTGAAAGAGCCATTGAAATTGTCGAAAAATCAATTTTAAAATATGGCGCTCCAGTTTATGTTCGACATGAAATAGTGCACAATAAGTATGTAGTGGATGATTTAAAAAATAAAGGAGCTATTTTTGTAGAAGAACTTGAGGAAATTAAAGACAAAACTCGACCAGTCATTTTTTCAGCACATGGTGTACCAAAAAAAATACCAGAGGATGCAAGAAATTATAATATGACTTATGTTGATGCTACATGCCCTTTAGTGTCCAAAGTTCACAGAGAGGCTGAAAATCTTAATAAAGCTGGCTATCATTTAATTTTAATAGGACATCAGAACCACCCTGAGGTAATTGGTACTATGGGCCAGTTACCCAAGGGATCAATAAATCTTATTCAAAATGAAAATGAGGCTAAAGAGTATCAACCTCCAAATAACAAAAAAATTTCTTATGTTACACAAACAACCTTATCTGTTGACGATACGAAAGATATAATCCAGATCTTAAAAGATAGATTTCCTGATATAAAAGCGCCCTTAAAAGAGGACATTTGTTATGCCACAACAAATAGACAGATGGCGGTGAAGAATATTGCAAAGAAATGTGATTTATTTTTTGTAATAGGTAGTAGAAATTCATCGAATTCTGTTAGATTAGTAGAGGTTGCTAAAAAATCAGGTTGCTCTAATTCGCAGTTAATTCATTCGCAAAGTGAAATCCCATTCGATTTAATTGAAACGGCAAATACTATAGGTATATCTTCTGGAGCTTCTGCTCCTGAAATTTTAGTTGATAATTTTATAAATGAGTTAAAAATTAGATTTACAGTAAGTATAGATGAAGTAGAAATCGTCAAAGAAAACGTTGTTTTCAAAGCTCCAAAAAAATTAAATTAAAATGGCTGTTTATACTAAAATAAATAAAAAAGATATTTCTTACATTAATAAAAAATTTGAAATTGAAAAAATTATAAATTTTAGAGGTATAAAACAAGGCATTGAAAATACTAATTATTTATTAAGATCAAAAAATAAAAAATTTATTCTTACAATTTTTGAGAAAAGAGTTTCTCAAAAAGAAATACCATTTTTTATGAAATTAATGGATCAATTAAATGACTCAAAAATTAATTGTCCAAAACCCCAAAAAAATAAAAACGGCAGATATCTTATCAGAATGAAAAATAAAACAGCCTGTATTGTTTCCTTTCTTGAAGGAAAAGATAAAAAATTACTTAATTTTAAAAATTGCTACGACATTGGTAAAATGATTGCTGAGATGCATTTATCAACTAAAAAAATTAATCTTTCTAGAAAAAACTCTATGGGCATTAAATATCTTACTCCATTACTAAACAGCATTAAATTTAAATCTAAAAAATATGTAAATTTAGAAAAATTTTTAAAAACAAATTTTAAAGATATAAAAATACGATGGCCAAAAAAATTACCTAGTGGAATAATTCATGGAGATTTATTTGTAGATAATATTTTTTTTAAGAATAATAAACTATCAGGAATAATTGATTTTTATTTCGCTGCAAATGACTTCTTTATGTATGAAATCGCTATATGTATAAATGCGCTGTGTTTTGATAAAAAAAAATCAGAATTTTTGATAAATAAAAAAAAGGTAAAAAATTTAATCAAAGGTTATGAAAGTATTAAAAAAATATCAATTAAAGAAAAAAAATCTTTAAATATTCTATGTCGTGGAGCAGCAATAAGATATTTTCTAACAAGACTTTACGACTACACGAATACACCTAAAACAGCACTCATAAAAATAAAGGATCCAAGAGAATATTATCAAAAACTCCTGATACACAATAATTTAAAAACTTATAAAGATTATTTAAGGTAATGATTAAAATATATACTGACGGTTCATGTCTTGGAAATCCAGGTAAAGGTGGTTGGGCTGCAATTATATTAAATAATGGAAAAAAAACTGAACTAAAAGGAAGTGAAAAAGATACTACAAATAATCAGATGGAATTATTAGCACCTATTAAGGCTCTTAAAGAAATTCCAAAAGGTAGCAAAGTTGAAATTTTTACAGACTCTAAATACGTAAAGTCTGGAATAACAGAATGGATACATAATTGGAAAAAAAATGGATGGAAAACTGCAAACAAAAAAGAGGTCAGTAATAAAGAACTTTGGACAGAATTAGATCTGCTAAATAATGAATTTGAGGTAAGTTGGAATTGGGTAAAAGCACATTCAACAGATAAATTAAATAATGAAGTAGATTTACTTGCTAGAAATGCTGCAAACTTATAATTAGTCCACCTAGTAATAGAACGCCTCTTCTATTTAATCTAAAAATTCTCATTTTTTTTTATCTTAAAATCTATCAAAGCTAAATAAGTAAAGATAAACTGTATAGCCATAAATAAATGAAATAATCTTCCATATGGAATACCCATTCCGTTATATGCAATCCACGTATTAACTGGCAAAGTGAATAAAATAATTGATATTGATAGAGTCAATACAAGAATTGAAAATTTTTTTTTAAGATAAGAATATGAGCTTAATAAAACTAAGCAAAATCCTAGGGTGGTATACCAATGCAGAATTCGCATCCCAGCATCAAAGTGGAGATGTGGAACTAAAAATGCAAAAATATTTAAAAATACTAATGTATTAGGTTCTGGACCTAAGATTGGTCTCAGTCCGCTGCTGTTAAACCACTTAACTAAATCTACTTTTTTTTTAGTTGCCATTTATAAATGCTATATTAAATTATTCAATAAATTCTCCGCTGAGGTTAAGCCACATTCCTTAGTTTCTTTTTCAACATGAATATTAACAACTGTGAAATTTTCAATAATCATTAAATAACGATTTGATCTAATTCCCATTCCTTTTGCATTCCGATCAACTTCTGCACCAATCGCTCTCGTGAACAATAAATACGGATCCGATAACATTTTTATGCTATTTCCAGTATTGTTAATCTCTCCCCAACCATTCATTACATAAGGATCATTTACTGATAAACAAAATATGTTTTTTATTCCTTTTGATTTAATTTTATCTGCATTTGCAACAAAGCCTGGTAAGTGAAGTTTTGAACAAGTTGATGTAAATGCCCCTGGCAAACCAAACAAAACAATTTTTTTATCACCTATGATTTCTCTTAATTTGCTTTTTTGTGGTTCTCCATTAACAAGTTGAAAAATCTCTGTATCTGGTATTTGATCTTTTATTTTGAGTTTCATATTGATTTCATCACAAATTTTTTAATTTTCTCAATATTATTTGATAAAAGTTCAAATTTTTCTTTTCTTTCGTTAATATATTTAAGATTATCTGGTAAATTTTCAGTTTTTGAGATTGCATCTTCTATTGCTTTTGGAAATTTACACGGGTGCGCTGTTGATAATACAATACAATTTTTTTCTAATCTCAATTTTCTTACTACGCCAATGCCTACGGCAGTATGTGGATCAACTACCATCTGATACTCATTATTAATTTTCTTTATCATTTCTACAGTCTCGTTTTCGTCAAGCATTTCAGATATAAAATTCTTTTTAATTTTATCTAGATCATTTTTATCAATTTTATAAGTATTATTTTTTATTTCAGCCATTATATCTTTTGTAACTTCTGAGTTACAATCTTTTACGTCATATAAGAGCCTTTCAAAATTACTTGCTATTTGTATATCCATACTTGGTGTATTTGTCTCTTTAACTTTCTTTTGAGTATAGTCACCTCCCGATATTGCTCTATGAAGTATGTCATTTTTATTTGTGGCTACGATTAGTTTATCAATTGGAAGACCTAGTTTTTTTGCCAAGTAACCTGCATAAATATCACCAAAGTTACCTGTTGGAACAGAAAATGATAAAGGTTGACCATTTCCAACTTTGAAGTAAGCATAAAAATAGTACACCGATTGGGCAATAATTCTTGCCCAATTAATTGAATTTACACCTGACATATTAATTGTTTTGGAAAATTTTTCGTCATTAAACATTGCTTTTACTAAATTTTGACAATCATCAAAATTACCTTCTACTGCAATGTTAAATACGTTACTCTCCTCATGTATTGTCATTAGTCTTCTTTGTATTGGTGAAATTTTATTATTTGGGTGCAATACAAAAACATTTAAATTACTTTTTCCTTTTAGAGCGTCTATAGCAGCCGCACCAGTATCACCTGAAGTTGCTACTATAATATTAATTTTTTTTTTATTACGTACTAAATGATATTGATAAAAATTACCTATTAATTGCATAGCGATATCTTTAAAAGCAAGAGTTGGACCATGAAATAGTTCTAAGACTTTTAGATTTCCTAGGTCTGAGATTTTTACAACATCATTAGATCTAAAATTTGAGTACGATTTTGAAATGATGGAGATTAGCTCATCTTTAGACATAAAATCTCCTATAAACGGATAAATTATTTCAACAGCTAAATCATTGTAACTAAGGCTTTTGAGCTTTTCTAATTCCTCTTTTTTAAATTGTTTAATTGATTTAGGAACAAAAAGACCCCCATCATCTGCCAAACCTTTGAGGAAAACATCTTTAAAAGTAAAGTTTTTCTGATTATTTCTTGTGCTAATATAATTCATTTAATAATTCTTTTTTCTAAAATATAAATATAACAAAAGAATTGAAATCGCTAATGAAAACCATGTAAGGGCATATTTTAGATGATTATTAGAAATATTGGCAGTAATTTTTTTTGGTTGAGGGAATTGGTAGTTTCCATCTAAATAAATAATATATTTAGAGAATTCTTTTCCAGTAAATTTTAATATATCTTCTCTATTTAGACTAAACCAATAATTTTCTTTTAAATCATTATCTGGCTTAAAAATATTTTTTCTTCCCTGTAATTTCAAAGTTCCAATTATGTCATTTTCATTAATTAAATTTATTTCTTTAGAATTTTTTTTTTCAAATGGTATCCACCCTCTATTAATCAGATAATTTATATCATTTATTAAAATTGGATTTATAACTTCAAAACCAGGTGTCCCTGCATCGTTTAGACTATATAAGTAAATTTGTTTATCTAAATCTATCAAACCTGATGTTTTAATCTTTAAAAAATTTTTGATATTAGTGTTGGTTAGTTCTACTGGGGGATTTTTTAAAGAACTTTCAATTTCGAAAATTAAATTATTCTTCCAATTTAAACGAATAATTTGCCATGAACCTAAAGCAATAAACACTAAAATAAAAAAAATTATAAATACTGAAAATAAGAACTTATGTTTCAAAAATATAAAATTAACTTCCCCAAATGTATATTGCAGCAAACAAAAATAGCCATACTACATCTACAAAATGCCAATACCAAGCTGCAGCTTCAAATCCAAAATGGTGATCTTTATTAAAATGACCTCTTTTTCCTCTGAATAAACATACGGCTAAAAATATAGTCCCAACAAGCACATGAAAGCCGTGAAATCCTGTTGCCATATAAAATACTGATCCATAAATATGGTCTGAAAAAGAAAATGATGCGTGCTGATACTCATATATTTGCAAAAGAGTGAAACAAAACCCTAAAATAACAGTTAACCATAAACCTTGAATAAAACTTTTTCTATCATCTTCTAAAAGAGCATGATGAGACCATGTAACTGTTGTTCCTGATAATAATAAAATTAATGTGTTAATTAATGGAATATCCCAAGGATCAAAAGTTTCAATATCTTTTGGAGGCCAAACATTTCCCACAAATTCGTTTGGAAATAAACTTACGTCGAAATATGCCCAAAACCATGCAACAAAAAACATTACTTCAGATGCAATAAATAATGTCATTCCATATCTGTGGTGAATTTGAACTACAGGTGTATGATGACCTTGATGTTCGGCTTCAATAACAACGTCTCTAAACCACATGTAGGCCCCATAAATCAAAAGAGCAAAACCAAGATACATTCCCCATGAAACATCCGCATGAAGATAATAAACTGATCCTAATGCCAATACTAAACATGAGAATGAAACGTAAATAGGCCAAGGACTTGGGTCCACTAAGTGATAATCATGTTTTTTTTCAGCTGACATTTTTTTAATTATGATTGTTTATAGTAGTCTGTCGAGAAAAAAGTATACGACATAGTTACGTCTTGTAAATTTTTTGTTGTTGGATCATTAACCATTTCAGGATCTAAGTAAAAAGTCATTACATATGTTGCTTTTTCTCCAGCTTTTAGTTCTTGTTTCTCAAAACAGAAACAACCTAACTTACTGTAATACTTACCAAAACTAGATGGAGAAACATTAAATGTTGCTACTCCAGCAGTAGGCTCATTGCTATAATTTTCTACTTCAAATTCTATTTTGTTTACTTGACCAACTTTCACATCAATAACATTTGACTTAGCCTTAAAATCCCATGGTAAATTATTAACATTGGTATCAAACCTCACACTTACTATTTTGTTTAATACTATTTTTGGAGCATCTTTAGATACCTGAGTAGTTCCACCAAAACCTGTCACTCTACAAAATAAGTCATACAGAGGAACTGCTGCATAAGACAACCCTAACATTAAAACAAAAATTCCAGCTAGTATTAAAGGTGTTAAGTTTTTTTTTTGTATCATAATGCTCTGTCAAACACTCCTGTGTTATATAAGGTAAAAAAGAAAAGAAAAATCATAAAGGCGATGATTGCTAAAGCCGTTAAAATATTTTTTTTTTTAGTTTTTTTATCAGGTGTTATCATAAAATCTTATCTATCAGAAAAAGAACAAAAACCAAAAATAAATATAAGATAGAATACCCAAATATTCCTTTTGCTTTTTTAGGATTAAACTTATTTTTCTTAAAATTGTAAAGTTCAAAACATAAAAAATTATAGTAAAGAGTTAATAACAATGAAGGTATTAAGAATGCTAATCCTACAAAATCTATAGAATATGGAAAGATAATCACAGGAAGCATTAATAGTGAATAAATAAAAATATTAATTTTTGTACTTTCCACACCATTAGTTAATGGAAGCATAGGTATTTTGGCTTTTTTGTAATCATCAGATTTGTATAAACTCAAAGCCCAAAAATGAGATGGAGTCCAAAAGAATATTATTAAAAAAAAACTTAATGGTTCAATTGATAAAGAGCCTGTAGCAATAGTCCATCCAATAACTGGAGGAAAAGCTCCTGCTGCTCCGCCTATTACGATATTTTGAGGCGTTCTTCTTTTTAACCAAATTGTGTATACAAAAACATAAAATAAAATTGTTAAAAGCAATATTGCAGCTGAAATTCTATTTGTGAAATAATCTAGCGCTAAAACAGAAATTATAGATAGAGTAACACCTAAAATAAGCGCTTGATTTCTATTTACCTTGCCAGTTGGTATTGGTCTTAGACAGGTTCTTGACATTAAAGCATCTAGGTCTGACTCGTACCACATGTTTAATGCACCAGCAGCTCCTGCTCCTAAAGAAACTAACAAAATTCCAATTATAGCATCTTTAGTTGAAACAAGATTTGGTGATGTCAATAAACCAACTGCACAAGTAAAGACTACCAATGACATCACTCTTGGTTTCATTAATTTAAATAATTCGGAAAAATTAAATAAATCTTCCTGACTTAAATTTCTTTTTTTCGCCTTAGAACTACTCATTTATTTTTTTAGCTATTATATTAGCTATGTGATTTTTGTGTTTCTTGATCATCCTCAAATTTTGGTAACTCCTCAAAAGTATGAAAATTTGGTGGAGATGGTACGGTCCATTCTAAAGTAGTAGCCCCTTCTCCCCAAGGGTTTTGGGTAGCTGCTTTTTTTTTGGCAAAAGAGTAAATTAAATTTACAAAAAATACTGCTAATCCTGCAACGGCTACATATGAACCTACTGAAGAGATGTAATTCCATCCTGCAAAAGCATCTGGATAGTCTGCATATCTTCTTGGCATTCCTGCTAATCCCAAGAAATGTTGAGGAAAGAAAATTAGATTAACACCTACGAACGTTAACCAAAAATGTAAATGCCCTAACCACTCAGAATATTCATAACCTGACATCTTTGAAAACCAATAATAAAAACCTGCGAAAATTGCAAAAACTGCACCTAAAGATAAAACATAGTGAAAGTGTGCTACCACGTAATAAGTGTCATGCATTGCAGTATCTACTCCAGCATTTGCCAACACCACACCTGTTACTCCACCAACTGTGAACATAAATATAAATCCAAGTGCCCACATCATAGGTGTTTTAAATGATATTGATCCACCCCACATTGTTGCAATCCATGAAAAAATTTTTATACCAGTAGGTACTGCTATAATCATAGTAGCAGCTAAGAAATATGCTTTTGTATCAGTGCCTAAACCTACAGTGTACATATGGTGGGCCCATACAACAAATCCTACGATTCCAATTGCTACCATCGCATATGCCATACCTAAATAACCAAAAACTGGTTTTCTAGAAAATGTTGAAACAATATGACTAATCATTCCAAAGCCTGGAAGAATTAAAATATAAACTTCTGGATGACCAAAGAACCAAAATAAATGTTGGAATAAAACCGGGTCACCTCCTGTTTGTGCCTCAAAGAATGCAGTTCCAAAATTTCTATCAGTTAACAACATAGTAATTGCTCCAGCAAGTACTGGTAAAGATAACAATAATAAAAATGCTGTTACTAGAATTGACCAAGCAAATAGTGGCATTTTATGCAATGTCATGCCTGGAGTTCTCATATTTAGAATCGTAGTGATAAAATTCACAGCACCTAGAATTGAAGAAGCTCCTGCTAAGTGTAAACTTAAAATCGCTAAATCCATAGCAGGACCTGGTTGACCTGCTTTAGATGACAATGGAGGATAAATAGTCCACCCACCACCTACACCTGTTTGACCTGGAGGGCCATCAACAAAAATTGATAAAATCAATAGTGTTAACGAAACTGGTAACAACCAAAAAGAAATATTATTCATTCTTGGAAACGCCATATCTGGGGCACCAATCATAATTGGAACAAACCAATTACCAAAGCCACCTATCATTGCTGGCATTACCATAAAGAAAATCATGATTAAACCATGACCAGTCACTAACACATTGTATAAATGATAATTTCCACCTAAAATGCCATCACCAGGATGCATCAATTCCATTCTCATCAAAACTGAAAATGCCGTTCCAATTACCCCTGCAACAATCGCAAAGATTAAATACATTGTACCTATATCTTTGTGATTAGTTGAATAAGCCCAACGTTTCCAACCTGTTGGTGTATGATGATCGTCGTGTGATGCTGTTTGTGTATACATATTTATTTACTCGCTATTTTTAATTTATCATTTCCAATTTCTTCTTTTGCAAATTTTACTCGTGCTTCTGATAACCATTCTTGGTATTCTTCATCACTTACTACCTTAACAGTAATTGGCATAAAAGCATGTTTAATTCCACATAGTTCAGAGCACTGGCCGTAGTAAGTTCCCTCTTTTTCTGCTTTAAACCATGTCTCGTTAATTCTCCCGGGGACTGCATCTCTTTTAACACCAAATGCTGGTAATGCCCACGCGTGTAGAACATCATTAGCTGTGATCAATACTTTCACAACTTTATTTACTGGAACAACAACTTCGTTATCTACTGAAAGTAGTCTAGGTTGGTCTGATCTCAGATCTTTTTCTTCAATCATATATGAGTCGAATATTATATTTTCATCAGGATATTCGTATCCCCAATACCACTGATATCCAACAGCTTTAATAGTCAAATCAGCTTTTGGAATTGTATCTTGTTTATATAAAATCTTAAATGATGGAACTGCCATTACTATTAAAATTAAACATGGAATTAAAGTCCATAGAATTTCTACAGTTACGTTGTGAGTTCTTTTGGAAGGATTTGGATTTGCTGAAGCTCTAAATCTTACACATGCATATAACATCAAAAATAAAACAAAAACACTAATTGCAATTATTATTGGAAGTAAAAGATTGTTATGAAAATTTACAATATCTCTCATCCCATCTGATGCAGGATTTTGAAAACCTAATTGCCAGTCTTTAGGTTGATCAGCAAATGTATTTCCTGAAATAAAAATGCTTGAAATTATTAATAAAATTTTTCTCATTTACTTAGCTATATAAAGCTCTTTTATAAAAATTACACTTTAGTTTTCGCGACAATTTATCAATTAATCACATAATTTATGATCGAAATTGCAGATATGACTGCTGTTTCTGACCTTAAAATATTTTCATTAATCTTTATTGGCTGAACACCTTTAAATGAAAGAATCTTCTGTCTTTCAGCTTCTGAAAAATCACCCTCTGGACCTACAATAATGCAAACTGGTTTATCTGTAAGCTTAGATTTATCAATTTTATTATTATTCGAATTTAAATCTGTAAAAATTAAATCAATTGAGGTGGTTTTTAAGAAATCATTTAAGTTTTGAGACTCTTCAACTATAGGTACATTAATACGGTTTGATTGTTCACTTGCTTCAATTACAATTTTTTCTAAACGTTCTTTATTTATTTTTCTAACCACTGTCCTGTCAAAAATAATTGGTAAAAATCTTGTAACACCTAACTCTGTTGCTTTTTGAATCATAAAGTTTTGAAAATTTGATTTAATAGGAGAAAAAGCTAACCATAATTCTTTAAAATTTTCTTTTTGTCTTAATTGTTTAATTGTTTTAAATTCAACAATATTTTTTGATATTCCTAAAACTTTTGCTTCCCATTCTCCATTTTCATTAAATAAAGAAAAAACCTCATTTTCTTTTATTCTCATCACTTTAGTTAAATAATGAGATTGAGACTTATCTAATTTGTCAATCATGTCAGCAGATAATGTCTCCGAAAAAAATAATCTAATAATGCTCATTTGTGTTAAGTTAGTTTATGAAAAATATTAAAGCAATAATTTTTGATGCCTATGGGACGTTGTTTGATGTCAATTCAGCTGCTGAGAAATGTAAAGATAAAATTGGAGATAAGTGGGAAGGTTTTGCAAATTATTGGAGAACTACTCAATTAGAATATACTTGGCTAAGAAGTTTAATGAAAAGACACAAAGATTTTTGGCACATTACAAAAGACAGTTTAGATAAATCAATGAAAGCTTTTAATATTGATCCTTCAATGAAAAATGAATTGTTAAATTTATATAAAGTTCTCTCTACCTATAAAGAAGTTCCAGAAACTCTAAAAATATTAAAAGAAAAAAATTTAAAATTAGCTATACTTTCAAATGGGACTCCATCTCTCTTAAATGAGTTGGTTAAAAGTAATGATTTAGATGATTTATTTGATGATTTATTTTCTATAGAGGAAGTAGGAATTTATAAGCCAGATTCAAAAGTCTATGACCTGCCTATTAAAAAATATAAAATTGAAAAAAATGAAGTTGCTTTCTTGAGTGCAAATACATGGGATGTCTCAGGTGGAGGAAATTATGGTTTTAACTCGATTTGGCTAAATAGGAATAATAGTATTTTTGATAATTTGGATTATAAGCCTCAAAATGAAATTAAAAATTTAAGTGAACTAACAAAATTAATTTAAGGAAGAATCATGATCAAAGGACAAAGAGCGGGAGAAGGAGCAATTGCAATAAACGTTGAACAAGGAAAGTCTTATTATTGGTGCAGTTGTGGTAAGAGCTCTAAACAACCATTCTGTGATGGCTCACATAAAGGAAGTGAATTTAATCCTGTGGTATATGAAGCTGAATTAACCAAAAAAATGTTTTTTTGTGCTTGTAAACAGACTAACAATCAACCCTTTTGTGACGGTTCACATAACAAAAAGTAACATTGAAAATTCTGATTTAAGAATTACTCTGACCAAATATGA
Organism: uncultured Pelagibacteraceae bacterium; assembly: GCA_902516465.1. Classification (GTDB taxonomy): domain Bacteria; phylum Pseudomonadota; class Alphaproteobacteria; order Pelagibacterales; family Pelagibacteraceae; genus Pelagibacter. The sequence continues at coordinate 4,955 of CABXZD010000010.1, read as the reverse complement.
TAATTGAAGTAGATAAAATTATAGACCCGATTCCAGCATCTGACGGAGCAGGAGTTAAGCTAAAAAGAAGTATTGGTGTTGAACCAAATTATTTTGATCCTTTTTTGATGTTAGATGAATTTGGTTCTGAAAATAGTGAAGATTACATTGCAGGCTTTCCTCCTCATCCTCATAGGGGTATTGAAACTGTTACTTATATGCTAGCAGGTGAATTTGAACACAAAGATAGCACTGGTGGCAAAGGAAGAATGACTGCTGGTGATGTACAGTGGATGAAAACTGGAAGTGGAATAATTCACTCCGAAATGCCGGCGATGAAAGAAGGTAAACTTCATGGATTTCAATTATGGATAAATATGCCAGCTAAATTAAAGATGAGTAAGCCCGAATACATTTATATTGATGCAGATAAAATGAGTGTTCACAAAGATAATGATAAGCAGGTAAAAATTATTGCTGGTAAATTTGAAAAAGCTGAAGGTCCTGTTAAAGAACATAATATTGAACCCACTTATTTTGATGTTGAATTAAAAAAAGAAAAAGAATTTAATTACAGACTGCCCTCTAATCACAACACATTTATCTACTTAATTAATGGTGAAATAAAAATTGGTGAAAAAAAACACGATAAAGTTAAAGATAGTACTTTAATTTTACTTTCAAAAGGTGAGTCTTTAAAAGTCATGGCTCACACTGATTCAAAATTCCTGGTTATTTCAGGAAAACCTATTAATGAGGAAATAGCTAGGGGTGGCCCATTTGTAATGAATACCAAAGCTGAAATCTTGCAAGCAGTTCAGGATTATCATAATGGTACTTTTGTAAAATAAAGAATGAAATCGATAAAGATTGAAAAATTTGGCGGACCAGAAGTTCTTAAAATTCAAGATATAGAAATTGGTAAACCTGGACCTAAAGAAGTTTTAATTAAAAATAAATCTATAGGTTTAAATTTTATTGATATTTATCACAGAACAGGTCTTTACCCCATACCACTGCCTAGCGGTATTGGTCTTGAAGCTTGTGGAATAATAGAAGAAATCGGTTCTGAGGTAAATTTATTCAAAATTGGTGATAGAGTAACTCATGCATCGATGCCAATTGGTGCTTATTCAGAAAAACAAATTATGCCAGAAAGTAAACTAATTTCTGTTCCAGATGGTGTTTCTGATGAGGTTGCATCATGCATCACTTTAAAAGGAATTACTGCAGAGTATTTATTACATAGAGCTTATCCTTTAAAGAAGGGTGATAAAGTTTTATATCATGCTGCAGCTGGCGCTTTGGGTCAAATTTTATGCCCGTGGGCAAATTCTCTAGGGGCAGAGGTAATTGGGACAGTCGGCTCAAAAGCAAAGGAGGAGATTGCGAAAAAAAATGGTTGTCATCATGTTATCAATTACTCTGAAAAAGATTTTGTTAAAGAAGTAGAAAAAATAGTTGGAAAAAATGGTATTGACGTTGTCTATGATGGAGTTGGCGTCAAAACATTCAAAGGTTCAATCGAGACATTAAAAATTCGAGGTATGATGGTAGCATTTGGAAACGCCTCTGGTTATGTAGATACATTAGATATTAAAAAAGACATTAACGCCAAAGGTCTATTTTTTACACGTCCGTCAATAGCACACTATACTGTAAAAAGAGAAGAGCTTGTAGAGTCGGCAAAAAAAGTTTTTGATGCTATTTTATCAAAGAAATTTGTAGTTGAAATTTCAAAAAAATATTCTCTTAAAAATGCTGCTCAAGCTCACAAAGATTTAGAAGCAAGGATATTGACTGGTCCAGCAGTTATTATACCCTAATCAACTTTAACATCCATATCTGACATATGTAATCTAAGGGCATTAGTAGAGATGTGAATTTCTCTAATAAAAAAAAGTATTGAAATCATCATTGATAAACAACAAGATCCAAAAATTAGTCTTGCTATAAAAACTTCATCCAAATAAAGCCCTAGCACTGTTAGCATGTTGAATAAAAAACCAAATGCTCCAAACAATATTGACCATCTTAATAGCGTAATTCTTCCACTCAAGTTAATAAATTGTTTTTTCCATTCAGGCGGGACATGTTTTTCATAAACATGTTCATCATGTAATTCTCTAATAAGCGCACTTAAAGAATGAAACCTATTACTATAAACTCCCATTATTAGCGGAATTGCGGGAAACATTAAAGCTGTAACAGTATAATCTATATTCATACGAATCAGTTTGATTATCAATCTTGCCTTTGTTATTTACAAGTAAAATTTATGAACCAATTTAACTTATTTGTCGAACTTACAAGACTTAAAAAACCTATAGGATATATGTTGCTTTTTTGGCCTTGTGCTTGGGGATTAACCCTTGTTATTGATTTTTCAAAAAACTTAAATCTTTATCTATCTTATCTAATACTTTTTTTTCTTGGAGCAGTATTAATGAGATCTGCGGGATGTATAGTAAATGATATTTTAGATAGAAAATTTGATAATAGAGTTTCAAGAACCAAAAACAGGCCGATTGCCTCTGGAAAAGTTTCAGTCCAAGTTGGATTATTTTATGTGATCATACTTTGTAGTTTAGCTTTCTTGGTACTTGTTAATTTTAATAATTTAACTATTTTAATGGCTTTAGCCTCAATGCCTCTTGCTTTTACTTACCCATTAATGAAGAGATATACTTATTGGCCACAACTTTTTTTAGGAATTACTTTTAATTACGGACTGATTCTAGGATGGGTCTCTATAAATAACGAAATCTCTGTTATTCCAATCGTATTTTACTTTGGAGCCATATTTTGGACACTTGGATACGACACTATATACGGGTTTCAAGATATCAAAGATGATGAAATAATAGGCTTAAAATCAACTTCTATAAAATTTAAAAAATCTCCACTAACTTTTCTTTATATGTCATACTTATTTTTTTTTATATCGCTGATAACTATAGGTTTTTTTTTAAAATTTAATATATTTTATTTTATTTCTTTGATGTTAGTTTTTATACAATTATTTTATTTTCAACTTAAAAAATTAAAAATTAATAATCCGAAAAATTGTCTAGATATTTTTAAATCTAACAATTATTTAGGACTTCTAGTTTTTGCAAGCTTATTAATAAGTAAAATTTAGTATTATGAACAGTTTTCAAATTTTAAAAAGATTGTATTTAGATTATACAAAAAAGTACTTAAAAAAAATTTTAATTTCAATTCTTTTTTCAATCATTTTAGCTGGAAGCACTTCTTCGATTGCTTATTTATTAGATCCAGCAATAAATGAACTTTTTATTAAACAGTCTAGTTCACTAGTCTATATCATACCAATATGTATAGTCCTTGCTTTTTCTATGAAAGGATTGTCATTATATTTTGCAAAAATAATAATGATAAATGTTTCAGAAGAAGTCAGAAGAGATATCCAAACTGACATGTTTTCTACATTAATTCATGCTGATACTCAACTAATTGATAAAGAACACTCAGGAAAATTTATTACAAACTTAAATAATGATGTAAGTATGATCACAGGTCTAGTTAGTACGGCTATATTAAATTTATTCAAAGATAGTTTAACATTAATTGGATTATTATCGGTAATGTTTTATCAAAATTGGAAACTATCATTGATAGCTTTAATAATGATTCCTCTTGCAAGCTTTGCATCAAAGTCTTTAGGAAAAAGAATCAGCAAAGTATCTACACAACAAATGCAAAAAGCTGCTACCCTTACTTCTTATTTAATTGAAATATTCAAAAATCATAGATTAATGAAAATTTTTCAAAGAGAAAAATATGAAAAAAACAGGGCCAAAGAATTTATTCATAATTTAAAAGAACTTAACAAAAAAATAAATGTTATTTATGTAAGGGCCTCTCCAATTATGGAATTTTTAACTGGTATCATGATTGCAATACTGATTTTCATTTCAGCAAAACTAGTTATTTCAAATGAATTGGAAGTGAATAACTTCTTCTCTTTTTTAGCAGCAATGATGTTAGCTTATCAGCCTGTTAGATCATTGGCTACATTAAATATAACAGTGCAACAAGGAATAGCAGGTGCTAGAAGAGTTCTTCCAATTATAGATAAAAAACATGAAATTAAAGAAAAAACAGATGCAAAAGAATTATCTGTTCCAAAAGGTCAAATTATTTTTGAGAATGTTAAATTTAAATATTTGAAGGATAACGAAGAAATTTTGAAATCAATAAATTTAAATATTCCGTCAGGACAAATGACTGCATTAGTAGGTCAAAGCGGGGCGGGCAAATCAACAATATTAAACTTAATACCCAGATTTTATGATGCTGGATCTGGAGATATCAAAATAGATAACCAATCTATTTACGAAACCACAATTTATTCACTTAGAAAAAAAATATCTTTGGTAAGTCAAGATACTACTCTTTTTGATGATACAATAAGAAATAACATATTATATGCAAACCCTAGTGCTTCAGATCAAGAAATATATAATGCGGCTCAACATTCATTCGCAAGCGATTTTATAGATCAACTGCCTAATAAATTTGATACTTTGATTGGTGAAAATGGAGTGAGATTGTCAGGTGGCGAAAAACAAAGAATATCTATTGCTCGGGCTATTCTTAAAGAAACTTCAATTATACTGTTAGATGAAGCAACTTCATCTTTGGATGCAGAAACTGAGAGTAAAATTCAAGAAGCAATTAATTTTTTAACTAAAGGAAGAACAACTATAGTGATTGCTCATAGACTTTCAACGATATTAAACTCTGACAAAATCTATGTGATAAACAAAGGGGAAGCTGTAGGAGAAGGTAAGCACGAAGAATTACTAAAATCTTCTGAAATATATAAAAACTTTTATGAAAAACAGATTAGAAAATCATAATGATTTTTCTTTATAGAATATTAATTAATTTCATTTTCATTTTTTCACCAATTATAATAATTATAAGATTATTAAAAAAAAAAGAAAATT
>CABXZD010000009.1 GCA_902516465.1 uncultured Pelagibacteraceae bacterium | reverse complement strand
CTTCTTGGGTATTTTGCTCCCCCCAAGTCATTGTACCGAGACAAATTGTACTTACATTCAGATCAGTATTTCCAAGTTTTTTGTAGTTCATAATGGCTTTATAGTAATAATTTTTTTATAAATCTTTTAAGGCATCTTGAATAATTAGTAAAAGACTATATATTTTCCTTTACATGGAATTTAATAAAAAAGGCATTTTAGGTAGAGCAAGAGAAGCACAGCAATCATCTGTGGTAATGGATGAGGGTCTTAGAGCCTACATGCTTAAAGTATATAATTACATGGCAACTGGAATTCTTTTAACAGGAATTATCGCTTTGTTATCTTTTAAAATGTCTGTAGTTACAGACGCTTCCGGATCAATCACAGGTTTTACGAGCTTGGGTAATGCTTTGTTTTTCTCAGGACTAAAATGGGTTGTGATGTTAGCCCCACTTGGAATAGTTTTTTATATGAGCTTTGGAATTAATAAAATGAGTGCTTCAAAAGCTCAAACTGTTTTTTGGGTATTTGCAGCATTAATGGGTCTATCCTTATCTTGGATATTACTTGTCTATACTGGTGCAAGTGTTGCAAGAGTATTCTTTATAACTTCTGCAACTTTTGGAGCTATGAGCTTATATGGTTACACTACTAAAAAAGATTTAACTAAACTTGGGTCTTTTTTGATGATGGGTTTGATAGGTATTATTATTGCATCATTAGTGAACATTTTTATGAAATCTACAATGATGTATTTTCTAATTTCAATTCTAGGGGTATTAATTTTTGTAGGTCTAACTGCATATGATACACAGAAAATCAAAAACATGTACGCCGCTAGTGATACAGGTGAGTTAATGGGTAAAAAGGCAGTTATGGGTGCTTTAACTTTATACTTAGATTTTATTAACTTATTTATAATGCTTTTGAGACTTTTTGGTCAAAGAAGATAAACTTCCATTATAATTTTTTCCAATCAATATTTTTTAAAAGACTCCTAAGATCAAATGAATTTTTTAATATTTTACCGTTAGTATCTGTAATTAAATATTTTAAATTTTTATTTTTTGGCTTAAAATTTTTACAAATTTCGTAAAGTGCATTTTCAGTAGCATTTTTAAAAACACTGAAACCCACTTGTTTGCCTGAAATATTTAGCCCGTAATCTTTCCATGATCCCTCAGAAACCATTTTTGCATATAAATCTAAAATAATCTTCAGTTCATCTTTTTCAAAAAAATTTTTCTTATCAGAATTATTTTCTTTAATATTATTTACTACAAGTTTAAGGCTATTACTCATTACTCTTTATATTTGTTAATTAATCCTATTTGGAAACCTGTAAAAATAAATGTAATTGGAAGCAAACCCCACACTTTAAAATTTACCCAAAATTCCTCCGATTGTGTTCTCCACACTAACTCATTTAAAATTGCAAGCCCAAAGAAAAAATATATCCATCTTTTATTTAAAATTTCCCACCCTTCTCGGGATAATGAAATTGACTTTCCCATTAATTTCTTCAGAATTGGCTCATTAGTAAAGAATTTTCCAAATATTAATGCCAATCCAAATAAAATATTTATTATGGTAGGTTTAATATAAATAAAAACTGGATTATTAAAATAAATCGTCAAGCCTCCAAAAAAAGTAATTAATATTCCACTTAACAATGGAACTTTAGGAATTTTTTTTTCAAAGAACCATACTAATGCCAAGGCTACAATTGTCGCAACTATAAAAGGTGGAATTGCTATTTTTAAATTTTTGCCACTATCGTAATAGTAGTAAAAAAAAATCACTAATGGTCCAAAATCAGTAATAAACTTTAAAAAAGATTTGTTCACTTAAAAGATACTAACATAAATAATATTATCTAAAAAACTTTAAATTTTTCTTATTGATTTTTATTTTTAAATACCCATACTAATCATAATGTCTATTCAAAAAGCTAAATTCTCAATAGGTGATATAGTAAAACATAAGCACTTTGAATTTCGAGGTGTAATTTATGATGTGGACTTTGAATTCAACAATTCAGAGGAGTGGTATCAGTCAATACCTAAGAATGTAAGACCAAGGAAAGATCAGCCCTTTTATCATCTATTAGCTGAAAATGACGAAATTACTTACGAGGCATATGTATCAGAACAGAATTTGTTGGTGGATGACTCTGATGAACCCATTAAACATCCTTTGATTGAGGAAATTTTTTCTGGTAAAAAGGGTTCTAGCTATTTCAAGCTATCGAACTAAAATAATCACTTTTTAAACACATTTAGTTCAAATCTTTGACACAGCTGTTTATTATAATAATCATATTCTGGTCAAGAGTGTTAAATTTTACCCTTCGTTATTATCTCCCTCAACATTCTTGATCAGACAATATATCCATAATAAAAATTAATAAATTGATTTAATATATTACAATATAATGTTTAAATTTTTAGAACCTAATAGAATTTTTTCGATAACATCTAAAGCTCCTAGGTACGTTTTTATATTATTTATAATTGTTTTTTTTATCGGATTATTTGAGGCATTAGTATTATCTCCAGAAGATTATAAACAAAGTCACTCAGTGAGAATTATGTATGTCCATGTACCTGCCGCATGGATATCTATTGGAATTTTTTCAACGATTACCTTTTTATCTATTATTGGATATATCTTTAAAATTAAAAATTTTTTTTTAATTTCAAAAAGTTTAGCGCCGTCTGGTTTAGTTTTTAATGTTATTGCTCTTGTAACAGGTTCAATTTGGGGAAAACCTACTTGGGGAACGTGGTGGGCTTGGGATGCAAGAATTACCTCTATGTTAATTTTGGCATTATTTTATTTAATGTATTTAATATCTTGGAGAATTTATGATGATAACGATAAAGTTTACAAAATTTCATCTATAATTACTATTTTTGGAATAATCAATGTTCCTATAATAAAGTACTCTGTAGATTGGTGGAATACTTTGCATCAACCGGCTTCAATCAATATTTTTTCTCAATCTTCAATTCATGAATCAATGTTATTACCTCTTTTAATAATGACTGCGGCATTTGCTCTATTTTCTCTATTAATTTTTTTAATGAAATATAATACAGAACTGATAAAGATTAAAAATAAAGGTTTAGATAGACTATGATTAAAGAAATAATATTTATGAATGGATACGGAATTTATGTTTGGTCAGCTTTTTTATTTACGTTCTTAAGTTTCATATCTCTTTATGTTATTACAAAGTCTCAATACGTTAGAGAAAAGAATAAATTTATTGTTAAATTTGGAACTTTAGACTCTGAAAGAGCAGATTTTGCAAGATCTCAAAGTATTAACAAAGAAATTTTATCTAATACCTCAAAGATTTAACTTCTAAACCATGTATGGTCGCAAAGTTAAATTAAGATTTTTTTTTGTATTATTAATTTTAATTGCTTTAATTTTATCAGTTTTTTTAATTTTAAAATCCCTTGAGGAAAATGTAGTTTACTTTCAGTCTCCCACTGAAATTAAAGCTTTAGAAGAAACAGAAAAGAAAAAAATTAGAGTAGGAGGAATGGTTAAGAAAAATTCAATATTTATTGAAGCTAAAGATTTACAATTTGTTATTACAGACTTTAAGAATGAAATTAATGTAATTTATTCGGGTGCAGTTCCAAACCTTTTTTCAGAGGAAAAAGGGGTTGTTGCTGAAGGGTATTTAAAAGACAAGAACTTTTTTTTAGCAACCAAAATATTAGCTAAGCATGATGAGAATTATATGCCACCTGAGGTAAAAGCTGCATTAGAGGAGAAATAAATTTTGGCTAGCTTAATAGGATCATACTCTTTAGTTTTTGGACTTTGTCTATCAATATTTATTATTTTTTTTTCAATCAAGAACTTTAAAGATAATAATATTCTTGATAAAAAAGTTGTTTCTTTAACTTTTTTACAATTTTTTTTGGTTTTAATTAGTTTCTTTGGATTAATAATTTCTTTTGTAAACTCAGATTTTAGTAATGAAACTGTTTTTAACCACTCTCATACTACTATACCTATTTTTTATAAAATTTCAGGAGCTTGGGGTAATCATGAGGGAAGCTTATTACTTTGGTTGCTAGTTTTAACTTTATTTTTATTTTTATTTATATCAACATCCAATAAACAATCTAAGCAGTACAGGATTTTGACATTATTGTTTCAGCAAATAATTATTATTGGTTTTTTTGTTTTTTTAATAAAAACGTCCAATCCATTTAATTATATTTTCCCAATCCCAAGTGAAGGTTTAGGTCTTAATCCAATCTTGCAGGATCCAGCTTTAGCTATTCACCCTCCAATTTTATATTTAGGTTATGTTGGGTCATCGATTATTTTTTCATCTGCTTTATCTGCAGTATCATTAAGTTATATTTCGAAAGGGTGGGCAACACATATTAAACAATGGGTCTTAATATCTTGGATTTTTTTAACTTTAGGAATTTTGTTAGGTTCTATATGGGCTTACTATGAATTAGGTTGGGGAGGATTTTGGTTTTGGGATCCGGTTGAAAATGTCTCCTTGATGCCATGGCTAGCCTTAACAACACTTTTACATTGTATATTAGTTTTAGAGAAGAGATTAGCTTTGACCTCCTGGGTGGTCATTTTATCGATAACAACATTCGCATTAAGTATGTGTGGCACATTTTTAGTGAGATCTGGAATTTTAAACTCTATTCATACCTTTGCTAATGATCCAGAAAGAGGTCTGTTTATATTAATTTTTTTGTTTATCTTAATTTTTTTATCTATAGCAGTTTTTTTCTTTTTTCATAAAAATGAAAATCAAAATATTAAAAATTTATTTTGGCTAAGTAAAGAGACATCGATTTTAGTTAATAATTGGTTTATGATGTATTTTCTTTCAGTGGTTTTGATTGGAACAATTTACCCAATATTTTTAGAAGTTTTTTCCTCTGAAAAGATATCTGTCGGACCTCCTTTTTATCACAGTTTGATCATCCCTTTTTTGATCCCTTTTTTAATAGCAATGGCTTTTGCTCCTAGATTAAAGTGGATAAAATCTAAAATTGAAGACAAAATTCAATTGATTATATTTTTTGTTATTTCGTTTTTTATATCTTTATTAATAGTAAAAAATTTTGATATAGATTTTCTTCTCAATACTATTCTAATAACATCAGCGTTTTATTTATTTTTTATAACTCTAAAAGATTTTTTTAGTAAAAGGATTGGAAATTTGGCCCAAAATTTAGCTCATTTTGGTTTTAGCTTGTTAATATTAAGTATTTTATTTAACAATATTTTTTCTAAGGAAGTCATTACTAATTTAAAAATTGGTGAAACTTTTATATCAGAAGATTTTAAAATAAATTTTGAAAACGTAGATAAGAAAAATGAAAAAAATTTTAATGCAATAATTGGAAAGTTTAATATAGAAAATATCGACGGTAATATTGAAGTTTTAAACCCCGAACTTAGAATATATAATCAACCAAATATTGTAACTAGTGAGGCAGATATTAAAACTAATTTATTAACTGATAAATTTATAACTATGAACGTAGTGCAAAATCAAGATTACTTTAATGTTAGATATCAAGTTAAACCATTTATGATTTGGATCTGGATATCAGTAATATTAATTTCTTTTGGAGGTTTAATAAGTCTTTTAAAAAAAAAATATGAAAACTAAAATTTCCTTCTTATTACTTTTTACTTTTTTTTTGATTGTTTTTTTAACTTTTTACCTAGGGTTGCAAAAATCAAATATTTATAAACCGAGTCTTAACATTGAAAAAGATATACCACTATATAAAGTACGAACTTTAGAGTCCTCAGATAAGATCAATTCCGAAGAAGTTTTTGAGGATGATAGATTTTATCTATTAAATATATGGGCTTCTTGGTGTTTACCATGTAGAGATGAACATGAATTTTTAATAGATTTGAGTAAACAAAAAAATTTTGAAATAATTGGATTAAACTATAAGGATAATATCAACAATGCGAAAAAATTTTTAAAAGAGCTAGATAGTCCATATAAAGTAGTTTTTTTAGACAAAGATGGCACTATAGCGATTGAATGGGGTGCATATGGTGTACCAGAAAATTTTTTAATTTATGATAGAAAAATTATAAAAAAAATTATTGGACCAATTGACCAAGCGTCATTTATAGAAATAAAAAAAATTATTCAATGAAAGTATTAAAATATATAATTATTGTTTTAGTTATTTTAAATCCTAATCTATCAATTGCACAAAACGAAAATTTGCAAAATAAAATTACAAAAAATTTACGATGCTTAATCTGTCAGGGTCAGTCCGTTTACGACTCTGACTCTCAATTTGCTAATAGTTTGAAAGTATTGGTTGAAAAAAAACTTAGTGATGGTTTGAGTGAAAGACAAATCTATAATTACTTAAAGGACAAGTATGGAGAATGGATTTTATATGATACTGAATTTAATAAAAATACCTATTTTCTTTGGTTATTACCAATATTGATGTTTATCATTGGTGGTGCAATAATATTTAAGTTATTTATTATAAAAAAAAACTAAGTATATTTAACTCATGAAATTTAAAGAAATTAACTTATTAATACTATCTTTTTTAATTAGCTTACCCTTACTAGCAGAGGAATTGAAATTAGAAAATAATAATACAGAATTTAATGTTTATACGGGTATGTTTGATTTTAGTGATGATGGAAAAAGAGCAACATTGGTAGGTGTTCAACATCAAAATGAAAACTTAAATAGGGATACATTTTTAGGGAATCTTTCGCCTGTAACTGGAGCAATGATAACAGCAGATAATGCATCTTATTTTTACACTGGGGTACAGGCTCAATACAAAATTGGTTCTTTAAATTTTACACCAAGTTTTGCGCCAGGCTATTATAATGAGGGAAATGGAAAAGACCTTGGTCATGTGCTTGAATTTAAAAGCGAGGTTCAACTTTCTTTAGAATTACCCAAAGATAGCCAACTTGGTTTTTCATACAATCATTTGTCTAATGCGAGTTTAGGCGATAAAAATCCTGGGGCAAATAGTTATATGTTTAATTTTTTTAAAAAGTTTTAAAAATATTTATGAATTTAAAAGATTGCCACAACTTTAGTGATTTTAGAAAATTAGCTGAAAAAAAATTACCATCTCCAATATTTCATTATATCGATGGTGCAGCTGATGATGAAATAACATATGCTAGAAATACAAGTGCTTTTGATGATGTTGATTTAGTTCCAAATGTTTTGAGAGGAGTAGAAAATGTTGATTTATCTACTACAATATTTGGAAAAAAAATAGATTTACCTTTTTACTTATCTCCAACAGCACTTCAAAGGCTTTTTCATTATGATGGTGAGAGAGCAGTTGGTAAAGCAGCAAAAAAATTTAATACGATGTTTGGTGTTTCAGCTCTGGCAACAGTTAGCGTAGAAGAGATATCATCAATGATTGATACTCCAAAAATGTTTCAGTTTTATTTTCATAAAGATAGAGGTTTAAACGACTCATGCTTAGAAAGAGCTAAAGCAGCAAATTTTGATGTGATGGCGTTAACGGTTGATACTATTACTGGAGGAAATAGAGAGAGAGACTTAAGAACAGGATTTACCTCTCCACCAAAGTTAACTTTAGCAAGTTTATATAGTTTTGCTACTAAACCGATGTGGGGAATTAATTATTTAACAAAAGGTAAGTTTGAATTACCTCATTTACAAGACTTTGTGAAAGAAGGTACTGATGTTAACTCATCAATTGGAAATTATTTTTCAACCATGTTAGATCAATCTATGAATTGGAAAGACGCTGAAAATCTTTGCTCTAAATGGGGAGGTCATTTCGCACTCAAAGGAATTATGAGTGTAGAAGATGCAAGAAGAGCAGTAGACATAGGATGTACGGGTATAATGGTATCAAATCATGGTGGAAGACAGTTAGATGGATCTAGAGCGCCTTTTGATCAACTTGCAGAAATTGTTGATGCAGTTGGTGATAAATTAGACGTGATATGTGAAGGAGGAATTCATAGAGGAACTCATATGCTTAAAGCATTATCATTAGGTGCCAAAGCTTGTTCAGGCGGAAGATTATATCTTTATGCTTTAGCAGCTGGAGGTCAAGCAGGTGTCGAAAGAGCTATTGAAAAATATAAGTCTGAGTTAGTAAGAGATATGAAATTAATGGGGTGTACAAAAATAAGCGATCTAAATCGAGAAAACTTACGATTTAGAAGATAATGAGCTTGAAAAATTGTTATAATTTTGAGGACTTTAGAAAATTAGCAAAAAAAAAATTACCTTCACCGATTTTTCACTATATAGATGGAGGATCAGATGACGAGTCAACTTTAAGAAGAAATACAGACTCATTTAATGAATGTGATTTAATTCCTAATATTCTTGCAAGTGTTGGTAAGCCAGATTTATCAACAACTTTATTTGGTAGAAAAATAGATATGCCTATTTTTCTATCGCCAGCTGCAATGCAAAGACTTTATCACCCAGAGGGAGATAAAGCTTCAGCAAGAGCAGCAGAAAAATATGGAACATTTTATAGCATGTCCTCAATGGGAAACAATTCAATCGAGGAAATATCAAATATTTCTAGTGGTCCGAAATTGTTTCAACTTTATGTCCATAAAGATCGATCAATTTCTGATGATTTAATTGAAAGGTCTAGAAGATCAGGATTTGATGCAATGTGTTTAACCGTAGATACCTTAGTAGCAGGAAATCGAGAGAAAGATCACAGAACAGGATTTACTACTCCACCTAAACTAACAGCTCAAAGCCTAATGAGTTTTGCAATGAGACCTGGGTGGGTATTTAATTATTTAACAGGAAAAAAGTTTGAACTTTCAAACGTAAAAAAAAAGACAGATAAGGGAACAAATATTGCTAAGTCAGTAATTGAATATATAAATGAACAATATGATCCAGCAATGGGATGGAAAGATGCTGAGTATTGTGCAAAAAAATGGGACGGACCTTTTGCTTTAAAAGGTGTTATGTCTGTGGAAGATGCTAAAAAGGCTATAGATATTGGATGTACCGCAATAATGATATCCAACCACGGTGGACGACAACTAGATGGGTCTCGATCTCCCTTTGATCAGGTTAAGGCCATTTCAGATGCGGTAGGAGATAAATTGGAGATTATTTTAGATGGTGGGGTTAGACGAGGAACCCACGTATTAAAAGCAATTGCAGCTGGGGCTAAGGCTTGTAGTTTCGGAAAAATGTTTTTGTTCTCTTTGGCCGCAGGGGGGCAAAAAGGAGTTGAGCATTTACTCCAAAACATGCACGATGAGATAAATAGAAATATGGTTTTGATGGGATGTAAAAATTTAAAAGAGTTGAATAGTTCGAAATTAATCTATAGAAAATAAATAGAGGGGTAAATAAATGAAATTAGCAAAAAGTTTAGAGAGATTAGGAACAGAGTCTGCATTTACTGTACTTGCAGAAGCAAAAAAATTGGAAGCTCAAGGTAAACCCATGATCCATTTAGGATTAGGTCAACCAGATTTTAAAACACCTAAACATGTTGTCGAAGCGGCTAAGAAAGCTTTAGACGATGGACATCACGGATACGTTATGTCAAATGGTATTCCCGAATGCCGTCAAGCTGTGACTAGGTGGATAAAAAAACGTTACAATGTGGATATAGATTTTGAGAGAATTCTAATCATGCCAGGTGGAAAACCAACAATGCATTATGCCATTCAATGTTTTGGAGAACCAGGAGCAGAAATTATTCATCCTACGCCGGCTTTTCCAATTTATGAGTCCATGATAAATTATACAGGCTCAACATCAGTTCCATATGATTTGACAGAGGATAAAGATTTAAAATTTGATCCAGATAAAATATTATCTTTAATTACAGATAAAACTCGACTTTTAATTTTAATCAACCCAAATAATCCAACTGGAAGTTTTGTCGAGAAAAAAGATATTGATGTTTTGGCGGATGGTCTGAAAAAACATCCTCACGTAACAATTCTCAGTGATGAAATTTATAGTAGACAAATTTTTGATGGAAAAGAGATGCCGACATTTTTTAATTATCCAGAGTTAAGAGAAAGATTAATAGTTTTAGAGGGATGGAGTAAAGCTTATTCAATGACTGGATGGAGACTTGGTTGGAGTTTTTGGCCACAATACTTAGTTGAGCATGTAAATAAACAATTAATAAACAGTGTCTCTTGCGTTAATGCTGCGGCTCAGTTTGCTGGAATTGCTGCTTTAGATGGCCCAGAAGACTCTATTCATGAAATGATGGACAAGTTCACCCAAAGAAGAGACCTAATTTACAAAGGTTTAAATGAACTTGAAGGAGTAGAATGTAGTCTACCTGGAGGAGCCTTCTACGCATTTCCAAAAGTAATTGGAACTGGGATGAACGGGGCAGAGTTCGCAAGGAAAGCCATGCATGAAGCTGGAGTGGCAATAGTGCCTGGATCTGCCTTTGGCGAAACTTGCCAAAATTATGTTAGATTTAGTTTCGCTGCTTCTAGAGATAATATTTCTCAAGCATTGGAAAACATCAAGAAAATGTTAACTAAATAAGCTGTATTTTTTCCTTAATCTTTATTAATATTCTTTCAATATGAATGAACAAGTACAAGCAGAATTAAAAAAAATATTTGATAGTAGATTTTCAACCTCTGAGTCAACTAGAGCTAATTATGCTAGAGGCGAGGATACTTATGATCCAATCCTTTCTAAGGCAGTAGTCTTTCCTGAAACGAACGAAGAAGTTTCAAAGATATTAAGCTTATGTAATCAACATAAAATCCCTGTAGTTCCATTTGGTACTGGAACCTCTTTAGAGGGAAATGTTGTCGGAAATGATAAAGGTATTACAATTTCTCTAGAAAAAATGAATAAAATTTTAGATGTCAATGCTGAGGATTTTGATTGTAGAGTCCAAGCATGTGTAACTAAAGAACAATTAAATGAGTATTTAAGAGAAGATGGAGTTTTTTTCCCAATCGATCCGGGTGCAAATGCAGCAATTGGTGGTATGGCTTCAACATCAGCCTCAGGCACAATGGCTGTAAAATATGGTACGATGAAAACCGCAATAACCGGTCTCACAGTTGTACTTCCAGATGGTGAAATTATAAAAACTGGCGGCAGAACAAAAAAAACATCAGCTGGTTATAATTTAACAAATCTTTTTATTGGCTCTGAAGGGACTTTAGGAATAATTACAGAAATTCAGTTAAGGTTATCTCCAATACCAGAAAGTATTATGAGCGCTGTATGTCATTTTCCATCTTTAGAAATGGCAGTTCAAACAGCGCAACAAGTAATTCAATACGGTGTTCCCATTGCAAGAATTGAGATGCTTAATAAAGAGCAAATGGAAATTAGTATAAATTATTCAAAACTAAAAGATATAGAGGCAGTGCCCACACTTTTTTTTGAGTTTCATGGTTCAGAACTTTCAAATAAAGAAAATATAAAAATTGTTGAGGAAATTTCGAAAGATAATAATGGAAGTTCATTTAAATGGGCTAAGGATTTAGAAGAAAGAAATAAACTTTGGAAAGCAAGATGGGATGTTTACTATTCTGTAAAAGCTTTAATTAATAATGGAAGAGTTTATTCAACAGACGTATGCCTTCCGATTTCAAAAATTACAGAATGTGTAAATTTTGCTGAAGAGGAAACAAAAAAACTTGGTCTAAGAGCTCCGATGGTTGGTCATTTAGGAGACGGAAATTTTCATGTAATTTTACCTTATGATCCTAAAGAGGAAGGAATTTATAATAAGATAAGAGAATTTAGTGATTTGTTGATTAATAAAACTTTAGAGCTCAATGGAACTATTACAGGGGAACATGGTGTTGGACTTCATAAAAAAGCATATCTACTTAAAGAGCATGGTGACAGCATTGCGCTAATGAGAACTATTAAAAGAAGTATCGATCAAAATAATATAATGAATCCTGGCAAAATATTTGACCTTAATTGATAGTCTATTAATTTATGAAAAAAATTTTGATAACTCGAAAATTAATTAAGGAAAGTGAGGATAAAGCTTCAAAAACTTTTAAAGCAATATTTAATTCTAATGATGAATTATATTCACAATCAAGAGTAATTGAGATGAGTAAGGGTTGTGATGGAATTCTATCATCTTTGACTGAAAAATTAGATAAAGATACAATTGACAAGTTACCAGATACAATAAAGATCATATCAAATTTTGCAGTTGGTTTTGGTAATATTGATTTAGAAGCAGCAAAAAAAAGAGGCATTGCTGTTACAAATACGCCAGAGGTATTATCTGACGCCACTGCAGAAATTGGAGTACTTTTAATCCTAGGTGCCTGCAGGAGAGCTGCTGAAGGAATAGAGTCAGCTAGAGAGGGTGGATGGAAGTGGTCTGCCGATTATTTGATCGGAAAACAATTGACTGGAACAAGATTAGGTATTCTGGGTATGGGAAGAATTGGTCAAAAAATTGCTAAGATAGCAAAATCATTAGGAATGATTCTTCATTATCACAATCGCTCAAAGTTGAGTGATGATAAGGAACAGGGAGCAATTTATCATGATAATATAAAAAGTTTATTCTCTGCATCTGATGTTCTATCTATCTGTTGTCCGGCTACTAAAGAAACTGAAAATATGATTAATAAAGAAACAGTTGAATATTTTCCAAAAGGAGCAGTGATAACTAATGTTGCTAGAGGAGATATAATTGAGGATGAGGCACTGATCGATGCATTAAATCGAAGGAAAATTTATGCAGTTGGTTTAGATGTTTATAAAAATGAGCCAAATTTAAATCCAGGTTATCACAAAATTAAATCAGCTTTTATTTTACCTCATCTAGGAAGCGCGACTAAAGACACTAGAATTGCGATGGCTAATTTAGCTATAGATAATATTGACGAGTTCTTTAAAACTGGAAATTCTAAGAATAAAGTAAATTAATTCTACTCTAGATTGTATAAAATTCAACTTATGCGGCATCTCTGCCTTTTTTTAGAAAGACTCTAATCAAATTCTATGTTTAAATTATTCAGTTAATTAACTAGTAGAGGAGAAATAATGACAAAAGAAAATAAATCCTTGAAGATTAAAAAATCTTCAAGACGTAAGTTCTTTAAAACCGCTGCTAAAGCTGGAGCTGTTGCTGCAGCTACAGTTGCAATGCCTAACATTGCAAGAGCGGATGGCCACGTAACATTAAAGATGCAAGCTGCTTGGCCTTCAGGCGCTAACATCTTTTTTGAAATGGCTGGAGACTACTGTAACATGGTTAAAGAAATGTCTGGAGGTTCACTTAAGATTGATCTTCAACCAGTTGGAGCTGTTGTAAAAACTTCAGAAATTGGAGCAGCTGTTAGTGACGGTAACCTTGATATGGGTCACTGGGTAACAGCATATTGGTACGGTAAAAATCCTGCCGCTTCACTTTTTGGAACTGGTCCGTCATATGGAATGTCGTCTCAAGAAGTAATGGGATGGATGGAGTATGGTGGAGGAAGAAAATTATATGACGAAACTCTTGCTAAAGTAGGTTTTGATTATATTGGTTTTTTCCACATGCCTATGCCAGCACAGCCTTTTGGTTGGTTCAAAAAGAACGTAACAAAAGTATCTGATGTTAAAGGAATGAAGTATAGAACAGTTGGTCTGGCGACTAACGTTTTAACTGCTATGGGGATGGTTGTAAGACAATTACCAGGTGGTGAAATTCAACCAGCTATGAAAACTGGTTTGATTGATGCTGCTGAATTTAACAACCCAACATCAGACTCTCAGTTTGGAATGCAAGATGTATCTAAACACTATCACTTAGGTAGTTTTCACCAGTCTCAAGAAATGTTTGAGATACCAGTGAATAAGAAAAGATACAACAGCCTTTCACCTGCTCATCAAGCTATCTTGAAAAATGCTGCTTATGCTGCAAACTCAGATAACTATTTCAAAGCTTTAGTTAGATATTCAGCTGACTTAGCTAAATTGATGAATGAGCATAAGGTAAATGTTTACCAAACATCTGATGCTATTTTAGCCGAACAGTTAAAAGGTTGGGATAAAATAGTTGGAGAATTTTCTGGGAAAGATCCTTTCTTTAAGAAAATTATCGCATCTCAGAAAGCATATGCTAAAAGAACAATGAAGTATCTGTTGATGAATCAACCGAACTACAAATTAGCTTATGAAAATGAGTTTGGTCCAATCGGAAAAGTTAAAATTTAATTAATTTTAAAAGATTTAAATTAAAGGGGGTTTAAAAACCCCCTTTTTTTTTACCTAAATTTATTATACTTTTAAACTATGATGACTTCTTATATTAAATTCGCAGACACACTTAGCACGTCTATGGGCAAAGCCTTTGCTTGGTGTATTGTTATTTTAATGGGAGGAACAGTTTATGAAGTAGTAATGGCTTATGCATTTAATAAGCCAACATTATGGAATTTTGATTTTAGTATGCAGATGTACGGAGCTATATTAATGATGTCAGGTGCATACTGTTTAGCAACAGAAGCCCATGTAAGAGGTGATGTAATTTACAGATTGTTTAGTCAAAGAACCCAGGCATGGATTGATTTGGTGCTTTACTTTATTTTTTTCTTCCCAGGAGTTATAGCCTTAGCTTTTTATGGTTATGAGTATGCTGCCCAAGCTTGGAAAATAAAAGAAACTAGTTGGAGTAGTCCTGCACAAATTCAAATTTATATGGTTAAATCTATGATTCCAGCAGCTGGTATCATGCTAATCATTCAGGGAATAGGAGAAGTGTTTAGATCGATAATTTGTATACAAACTGGCAACTGGCCTGCAAGAATGGTTGTTGCAGAAGAGACAGAAAAAATTTTAATGAGAACTTCTCAAGAGGAAAATAAATAAAATGATGTTTGGCCTTACTAATCCTGAAGTAGCAATTCTAATGATGGGTGTTTTTCTATTTTCTGTTTTATTAGGATTTCCAATCGCTTTTACTTTGATGGCAATGGGAATAGGTTTTGGTTATTATGCTTATTATGATCCAGTTTTAATGGATCACATTTTTGATAATAGAATATTTTCACTATTTGTAAAAAATACTTATACAGTAATGGACAATAATGTACTTACCGCAGTACCACTTTTTTTATTTATGGGATATTTAGTAGAAAGAGCAGGGATTGTAGCAAAATTATTTTTTGCAATAAGATTAGCTGCACATAGATTGCCAGCATCGATGGCTGTAGCAGCTCTTATTACATGCACCTTATTTTCTACAGCAACAGGAATTATTGGAGCAGTAGTAACTTTGATGGGATTATTAGCTTGGCCAGCGATGGTTAAGGCAGGATATGACAAAAAGTTCGCTTCAGGAATAATTTGTTCAGGAGGCTGTTTAGGAATTTTAATTCCACCAAGTATTATGTTGATTGTTTATTCTGTAATTGCACAATTGTCTCCATTAAGATTATTTGCTGCAGCAATTTTTCCAGGGTTAATGTTAGCTGGTTTATATATTGCATATGCAGTAACAAGAGCATGGCTTAATCCTTCAATAGCACCGAGACCGGCAGCTGAAGATATCCCACCTAGAGCAGAAATTTTAAAAGAGGTGTTGGTCTCTTTTGTACCTTTATTTGGTCTGATAATGTTAGTTCTTGGAACAATTTTAGCTGGAATCGCTACACCAGCTGAAGCCGCAGCAGCAGGAGCTTTTGGTGCTTTAATTTTATCTTGGTTTTATAAAACTCTTAAATGGCAAAATTTTAAGGAGTCTGTTTTTCTTACAGCAAAAACTACTGCAATGATTATGTGGTTATTTATTGGATCTTGGACTTTTTCCTCAGTATTTTCTTATTTAGGAGGGCATGAAGTATTTGAACATTTCTTTACATCAATAAATATAACTACTTGGCAATTCTTAATTATAACTCAAATTATAATTTTTCTTTTAGGATGGCCTTTAGAATGGACAGAGATTTTAATTATATTTGTACCAATATTTTTACCATTGTTGGAAATATTTAATGTTAATCCATATTTTTTTGCAATGTTAATTGCCTTAAATTTACAAACTTCATTTTTAACTCCCCCGATGGCTATGTCAGCTTATTATTTAAAAGGAGTTCAAAAAACTAATGTTGAATTATTAGAAATATTTAAAGGAATCATGCCATTTTTAGGTATAGTTATATTTGGAATGTTTTTGATGTACATGTTCCCTGGAATTGCTTTATGGCTGCCAGATGTATTATTTGCAGACTAAAAAATGATTGATATATTTTCGTTAAGTGTGGAGGAAATGGCCTCAAAAATTAAAAAAGGTCATTTAAGCTCTGTGGAAATTTGTGAAAAATATATCGAGAGAATAGGCAAATTTGAAAAAAACATTAAAGCATGGGCTCACTTTGATAAAAAAGTTTTATTGGAGAAAGCTGCAGACGCAGACGAACAGAGAAAATCAGGAAAACCTGTCGGCTCATTACATGGAGTCCCGATAGCTTTAAAAGATATAATTGGAACTGTTGATATGCCAACTGAGTGTGGAACACCAATTAGAAAAGGTAAATCTTATTCTCAAAATGCTGAGATAGTTGAACTTTTACATTCCGCTGGTGCTATTGTAATGGGTAAAACAGCTACCTCGGAATTAGCTTATCTTGGACCACCAAAAACAACAAATCCTCATGATTACTCAAGGACCCCAGGAGGTTCCTCTAGCGGTTCAGCCGCATGTGTTGCCTCTCTTATGGCACCTCTTTCTATTGGATCACAAACAGGTGGATCAGTTATAAGACCCGCTTCTTACTGTGGTGTTGTCGGATATAAACCAACTTATGGTTTAATTTCAAGAAATGGTGTTTTGAGAACTTCATATGTATTAGATCATATGGGTATATTTGGAAGAACTGTTGAAGATGTAGCATTATTAACTAGGGTTTTAATTAAAAAAGATCATCATGATCCAGCAACCATTTATTATTCAGCTGAAAATATTTTAGAGGAAACAAAAAAAGGTCCAGCATACGAACCTAAGTTTATTTTTTATAAGTCAGATTATTGGAAGATAATTGATAAAAAATCTAGAGAGAGTTTTGAATATTTTATAAGTTCATTTAAAAATATAGAAGTATTTGATACTCCATCGTATTTTAAAGATATTCATAAATATCATCAAATTATTCACGAAACTGATTTGGCCAATAATTTTGCAACTTATTACAAAAAGTATAAAGCAAAATTGTCAAAATACATGCAAACTGCTATTGCTAATGGCAATAAGTATTCAGCAAAAGAATATGCTGAGGCAATAGATTTTAAAAAAAGAAGTTATGAGTCTTATCAAGAAGTATTCGAGGATTACCATGGTGTCCTAACTCCTTCTAGTCCTGGTGTTGCACCCAAAGGTTTGAAAAGTACTGGAACGGCAGAATTTAATAAAGTATGGTCATATTTAGGAACACCTTGTATTTCTCTTCCATTACTTGAAGGTGAAAATAATTTACCATTAGGAGTTCAGTTAATAGGAGATCGATATGATGATCATAGATTTTTAGGGGTTGCTAATTGGCTAGAAAAGGAATGTAATAATTAAAATGCAAAAGTTTACAACTTTTTTGGGATCTTTACTTGCAATCGCTTTTTTAGTGGGTCTTGCATTTACATTAACAAGATCATCTATGATAGGTTTCTTTGATGTATTACCTGTTTATATTTTGATGGGTATTGCAATCTTTATGATGGTTTATGAAGCTTTCTTTGAAAAAAAATAAATAATCTAAAAGTAAATCATTGAGAACTAAAACTAATAATCTTTTTGCACTCTCACTTTTATTTGTTCAACCTATTTTTATGGCATCAAATTTAGTCGTAGCTCGAGGTGGTGTTGAATTTGTTCCACCAATTTCTTTAGCATTTTGGAGATGGACGTTAGTTTTTATGATTCTGTTACCTTTTACATATATATCATTAAAAAAAAATTATAAAATTATGAAAAAAGAATATAAAAAGCTTTTTTTTTTAGGTGCAACAGGCTGTGGTGTTTGTGGCGCTTTCCCTTTTTTAGCCGGTCAAACCACTACGGTTACTAATATGGGAATTATATACACATCATCACCAATATTTATAATTTTGATTTCTGCTATTTTTTTTAACGAAAAAATAAACCTTACAAAAGTTTTTGGGCTCATATCTTGTTTAATCGGGGTATTTACAATTATCATAAAGGGTGATCTTTATTTATTAATAAATCTTAATTTTACTATTGGTGATCTTTGGATGTTAGCAGCTGCTATTGGGTGGGCATTATATTCAATTTATCTATTTTATTGGAAAACGAAACTTGAGATTTTTCAAAGATTTACATTGATAGCATTTTTTGGAGCTGCAAGTTTGCTACCCTTTTATATTGGTGAGGAAATTTTTTTTGAAAAAACTATGTTTAACAAGGAATTTTTTACGTGGGTGGTTTTTGCAGCAATTTCTCCAGGAATTATTGCATTCACACTTTACACAATGGCTCAAAAAAAATTGGGTGCGTCTTTAACAGGTTTTACTTTATATATTTTTACAATTTATGGTGCAATCTATGGTTATTTTTTATTTGAGGAAAAATTAGAAAATTATCATTTGATAGGAACAGTTTTGGTATTCATTGGCGTATACTTAGCAAAGAAAAAAAATGTTCACAAAATTTAGGAAGAGTCTGTTGCAGTCAATTTTTATTATACTTATTTTGTATTTTTTTGTTCTAGTATTTTTATACTTTTATCAACGAAACTTACTTTATCATCCAAATGAAAATAACTATTCAGGCGATAAAATTTTAGTAGATATTAAAAAGGTTAAAATACCAACGTCAGATAATATTGAACTACTTGGGTGGTACCATGAGAAAAATCTTAGAAATTATAAAACTCTCATTTATTTTCATGGAAATGCGGGGTCTCTAGAAAATAGAATTCATAAACTTAACCATTTTCAGGATATGAATATTAATTTCTTAATTATAGCTTGGCGTGGTTTTAGTGGTAACAAAGGAAAACCTACCGAACAAGGTCTTTATGAAGATGGTAAAAGTGCAATTAATTGGTTAGTCAAAAAAGGAATAGATGAAAAAAATCTTATTTTATATGGAGAATCTTTAGGGACCGGTGTTGCTACATATTTAGCTCAAAATAAGAATTATGCAGGAATAATTTTAGAAACTCCATTTACATCTATGGTTGATGCTGCAAAAAAATTTTATCCTTACATTCCAGTAAGTTTATTACTTAAAGATAAATTTGAAAATTATAAAAATATCAAAAATATAAATTCACCACTTTTAGTGATGCATGGTGAGGCAGATCAAATAGTTCCATTCTCTATGGGAAAAAAAATTTATGAAATAGCAAATGAACCTAAATATTCATACTTTACTAAATATGACAATCATATGATGGAATATGATGAAAAGTTAGTTATCGCACTGAAATCATTTCTCAGAGGATTAAATTAAGCCACAATCTTACCAAATAAAATTCAACATTATATTTTATTTCTTTAAAATGAGAAAAATATTTTTATTAGTTATCTTCCTATTTTGTTTCATCAAAATAGCAATTGCAAAGGGTAATGAATTTTTAGCTGATGATTTATTTTATATAGATCAAATGAATTCTCATAACAAAAATTTTGCCCTATATTTTAAGGGAAGGGATAAATCAATTTTAGCTAGGGGAGAAACTGGAAATTACATTAATGATTATCCAAAAGATCTTTATATTTACGATTATCAAACAAAAACCTCTTCTCCGTTGATCTCGTATGAATGGTTTCCAACTCGCGCAAAATTTTATCTAGAAGAATATGACTTTCCTGTATTTCCAGATGATTTTGCTTACTATCTTTTAAAAGATAATAAAACGTTAGTAATGATTAGTGCTGTTAAAGGTTTAAATGCTAATTTTAAATTTGATATTATAAAAAAAAAATTAGAATTGTATCCAACTAATGGCAAACTTGATTTTATCATATCTTCTTTTGCTAAAAATTGTGGTCATTTTGAATTTAAAGATAATTATAAATGTAGTTTTTATAAACCACTAATATCAAGTAGTTTAATTAATTAGTTTGAGTAAAAGCCTCAGCAAATTTTTCAGCTTCAAATATTTGAAGATCGTCTTCTTTTTCTCCTAGACCTAAAGCAATTATGGGAAGTTTATATTTTTTTGCAATCGCTAGAAGGATGCCGCCTTTTGCAGTTCCATCTAACTTTGTCATAATTATACCAGTTATAGGAATAATTTTATTAAATTCATCTACCTGATTAATTATATTTTGCCCAGAGGTTGCATCTAAAACTAAAATAACATCGTGAGGTGCATCAGGATCTATTTTTTTTGTTACATTGGCAATTTTTTTATATTCCTCCATTAAATTTTTTTTATTCTGAAGTCTTCCAGCTGTATCAATTAAAACTTGATCAAAATTATTTTTAATAGCATCTTCAATAGCTTTGTAAGCAACTGAAGCTGGATCAGATCCTTGTGATGATTTAGTAATATAGATATCAATTTTTTTAGCCCAATTTTCTAATTGTTCAATTGCAGCAGCTCTAAAAGTGTCAGAGGCAGCAAACATAACTTTATTACCATTGATTTTTAAAATTTTACCAATTTTGCCTATACTTGTTGTTTTACCAACGCCATTAACTCCAGAAATTAAAGTTACATTAAGATTCTTTTTTTTAATAAAAAAAGAATTATTTTCCAAAGGTTTCATTAAAGAAATAATATACTTTTTTAAAACTAGATTTATTTCATTCGCTAAATCTTTATTAGGATCAATTTTGCTTGATGAAATTGTGTCTTTAATTTCAGAGGCGGCTTCCACACCGACATCTGATTGTATTAAAAATTCTTCAATTTTAGTTAAATTTTCATCGTCTATTTCTTTTTTTACAATTATTTCTTTAAGGCCTGATGAAAATGCCGAAGCACTTTTTTGAAATCCTTTTTTAAACTTTTCAAATATTCCCATTATAATTTTATTGAAATTTCCTTTATGTCTGAAACAGGACCCTTCATGTGAATAGAATTTTTTTCATCTATAAAAATTGATAAATTTCCAGTCTCAAATTCTATATCCGTGTTTTTGTCAGTAAGTTTTTTTAATGAACCAGCAAATGCTGTTGCACACGCTGCAGTCCCACATGCTTTTGTTAATCCAGCACCTCTCTCCCACACTTTTACTTTGATTAAATTTTTATTTATAACTTTAGCAATTGTAACATTACATTTTTCTGGAAACATCTTGTGATTTTCAATTTCAGGACCGATTTTTGCAATATTAAAGTCTTCAATATTATTAACGAAAAAGATAACATGAGGGTTTCCAACATTTACAGCAGTACCACCTAAGTGCTCATTGTTATTTGAATCACTAATTTTAATATTTAAATTAATTGTATCAAATTTTTCAGAAAGAGGAATTTCATTCCATTTAGTTTTAGCTCCTTTAATTTCTGTTGTAACTAGATTATTGCCCAATATTTTGGATTCTAAATTTCCTGATAGGGTATTTAAAATTATAGTTTTATTTTTTTTTTCTTTTGAAATTAAGTCTGCAACACATCTTGTCCCATTACCACAAGCACTAGACTCACCACCATCTGAATTAAAAAATTTTAAACGAGCATCAAAGGCATTATCTTTTTCAATAAATATTAGTTGATCACATCCAACAAAATTTCTATCACAAATTTTAATTATCTGCTCTTTTGATAAATAATTAATTTTTTGTCTATTATCAATGATTACAAAATCATTACCTAATCCATCCATTTTAAAAGCTTTAATGTCCATATATAGTTATTTAACTTATTTATTGACTTTTTGAACCTCTATTATAGTTTGTGCGAGTTTCCGCAAAAACGTTAAATTTGCGGTGTCTTTGGAAACAAAGAGATCGACACTAGTCAGCGAGGGTTCGCCCACTAGTGCGATTACTGCTGTGTGGAATAAATATGTTTGAAAATTTGACAAATAAATTTGAAGAAGTTTTTTCTTCTTTAAAAAAAGCACCTTCACTTGATGAAAAACAAGTTGATGAAGGTTTAAGAGGTATTAGGCAAGCTTTATTAGAAGCTGATGTCTCTTTAGAGGTTGCAAAAGAATTTGTTGAAAAAGTTAAACCAAAAGCTTTGGGACAAGAAATAATTAGGTCTACATCCCCTGGGGATATGGTGGTTAAAATTGTATATGACGAGCTTGTTAATTTATTAGGTGAAAAAAATAATGATGTAAACCTTAATGTAGTTCCTCCAGTGCCAATGATGCTAGTCGGATTACAAGGTTCTGGTAAAACAACTACAACTGCTAAACTTGCAAGATATTTAGAAAATACTAAAAAAAAGAAAGTTATGATGGCTAGCTTAGATATTTACAGGCCAGCTGCCCAAGAACAACTAAAATTTTTAGGAGAGCAAAATAATATTTTAACTCTCCCTATACTTGAAGGCCAACAGCCAGCTGATATTTGTCAAAGAGCAATAAGCGCTGCTAATTTAAATGGAGCTGACATTATATTATTTGATACCGCAGGAAGGACACAGATTGATTTACAAATGATGAGTGAAATCAAACAAATTGAAAAAACAATTAATCCTGCAGAGATTTTTTTGGTTGCAGACTCACTTACAGGACAAGTGGCGGCATCTGTAGCAAAAGAATTTAAAAATACAGTAAATATAACAGGAATAATTTTAACTAGATCAGATGGTGATGCTAGAGGTGGAGCAGCAG
The DNA here is from genome assembly GCA_902516465.1 of uncultured Pelagibacteraceae bacterium. Classification (GTDB taxonomy): domain Bacteria; phylum Pseudomonadota; class Alphaproteobacteria; order Pelagibacterales; family Pelagibacteraceae; genus Pelagibacter. The sequence goes on along the minus strand of CABXZD010000009.1, from coordinate 1,985 downwards.
TAAGTATGAAATTTATTTCTCAAGTTCCAATCAAATTTTTAGGAGTAGGTGAAAAAATTGAGAATCTTGAAGTATTTCATCCAGATAGAATCGCAAATAGAATTTTGGGAATGGGAGATATTGTATCCCTTGTAGAAAAAGCTGCACAAGATCTTGGTGAAGAAAATATTAAAAAGGCTGAAGAAAATTTAAAAAAAGGACAATTTTCCATGCAAGATTATTTAACTCAATTAAGACAAATGAAAAAAATGGGTGGAATAGAGGGTGTAATGTCTTTTATGCCGGGAGTTTCAAAAGTTAAGTCCCAAATGGATGCTGCGGGTATTGATGAAAGTGTTATTACAAAAAATGAAGCAATAATTTTGTCTATGACAAAAAATGAACGAGAGAATCCAAAAATAATTGATGGTTCTCGAAAAAAAAGAATTGCTAATGGTTCTGGTACAGATCCAGCTACTATCAATAAATTGTTAAAGCAATTTAAAATGATGTCAGAAATGATGAAAAAGATGTCTAAAGGAAACTTGAAAGGTATGTCTGATAAAGGGATACCACCAGAATTATTTAATCAATTAAAATAAAAAAAGGAGAATAAATGCTAAAGTTAAGGTTATCAAGAGGTGGAACAAAGAAGAGACCAGTTTATAAATTAGTTGTGGCGGATAGTCGTTTTGCAAGAGATGGAAGGTTTATTGAAAAAGTAGGTTTTTTCAATCCATTACTTCCCAAAGAAAAAAAAGAAAGAATTGGGCTCGAGGCTGAAAGAATAAAATATTGGCTAGGTCAAGGAGCACAACCAACAACAAGAGTAGCAAGAATTTTAGGAGAAAATGAGTTAATGCCTATGCCCGCTAACGGAAATAATCCTCAAAAAGCAGTTCCAAAAAAAGATAGAAAAAAAGAAGGATCTGAGGAAGCTAAAAAGGAAGAAGCTCCAAAAGCAGACGCAGCACCAGCAGCAGAAGCTAAAAAGGAAGAAGCTCCAAAAGAGGAAAAAAAATAATCTAAAGTTTGCTTATGTTTCAAGCCCAGATATTTACTCTTTATCCAGAAATTTTTCCTGGACCTTTAGCTAAAGGTCTTTATGGAAAAGCTTTGTCTAATAAATTGTGGAACTTAAGTGTAATAAACATTAGAGATGCAGCAACTGATAAACATAAAACAGTTGATGACACTCCTTATGGCGGAGGTACAGGAATGTTACTCAAAGCTGATATTTTAGCAAATTCTCTTGATCAAAAGGTTAAAAAAGGAGAAAAAATATTTTATCTTTCACCAAAAGGTAAAAAATTTGATCAAAAACTTGCACAAGATTTATCGAAAGAGAAATCAATATCTTTAATTTGTGGTCACTTCGAAGGAGTCGATGAAAGAGTTTTGACTACGAGAAATATTGAGGAAATAAGTATAGGGGACTATGTTTTGTCTGGAGGTGAAACTGCTGCATTTGTTGTACTTGATAGTATTTTAAGACTTTTACCTGGAGTTTTGGGAAATGAAAAATCCTCTGTTGATGAAACCTTTGAAAATGGTCTTTTAGAGTATCCTCAATATACAAAACCACAAATTTGGGAAGAAAAGTCTGTTCCAGAGGTATTATTATCTGGGGATCATGCTAAAATTAAAGACTGGCGTTTATCTCAATCAAAGGCTATAACACGCGACCGAAGACCAGATTTGTGGCAGAAATATAAAAAAGATTAATTTGTTAAATATTAAAATGAAAACTATCGAAGAAATAAACCAGCAAAATGTCAAAAAAATTCTTTCAGAGAAAAAAATTCCTGACTTTTATCCCGGTGATGTTGTAAAAGTTGGTGTTAGAATTACTGAGGGTAAAAAAGAAAGAATTCAATATTTTGAAGGTGTTTGTATTGCTAAAAAAAATAGAGATTTAAACTCTTCTTTTACAGTAAGAAAAATTTCTTTTGGAGAAGGAGTGGAAAGAACTTTTCCATTATACGGAACTTTAATTGACTCAATTA
>CABXZD010000008.1 GCA_902516465.1 uncultured Pelagibacteraceae bacterium | reverse complement strand
AATATGTCTAGATTGGTTGTAAAACCAGCTAATGCTTCAGGTGGTTATGGATTAATGATAGGACCCAAAGCACCTAAAAAAGAAATTGAAGAGGTAAGACAAAAAATTTTAAAAAATCCAAGAGAATTTATTGCTCAACCATTAGAAACTTTATCAACAGCACCAACGATCACTGATAAAAATATAGAACCTAGACATTTGGATTTAAGACCTTTTGTTCTAAGTGGTAAAACTAATTATGTAACAACTGGAGGATTGACGAGAGTTGCGTTAAGAAAAGGAAGTACTATAGTTAATAGTTCACAAGGTGGTGGTTCGAAAGATACTTTAATAGTTGAATAAGTATTAAGTTCTACACTTTTTACATAATCCAAAAAACTCAAGATTGTATTTACTGTATTTCATACCATCTTTGTCTTTGAAGTTAGCTAAATATTTTGAAAGACCTGCACTACTAATTTCTGTTACTTTTTCACAAATCTCACAGATTGAAAATGCAGTAGCTTTAGCTACCTGACAACTGGAATTATGACAGGCAATAAATGCATTTCGACTCTCGATTTTGTGAATTTTGCCTATTTCAACTAATTTATCTAGTGCGCGATAAACTTGTAGCGGAGCCTTGATACCTTTTTTTTGAACATTAAAAAGTATTGAATAAGCTTTCATTGGCTCAGGAGATTTATCAATTAAATCAAAAATAATTTGCTGATTTTTTGTGAGAGCGTGTTCTTTCTGCATTTTATTCATTCTACTGATTCTCCATTAGTTTTTCAATTTAATCGTTTGTTTAATTTTAAATAATGAAATCACAAATAAAAATAAAGCAGCAGCTATAATTGAAGGTCCGGAGGGGGTATTAAATTCTAATGAAGAAAATAATCCTATGATAACTGATAATAATCCTCCAATGATTGAATAAATTATCATTTTTTGTGGGCTGTCCGAAATATTTCGTGCCATTGCTGCTGGTATAATTAGCATTCCAGTAATTAATAATAATCCAACCATTTTGATTGATATAGCAATTATGGCTGCCATTAATATTGTAAAAATAGCTTTTGCTCTATCAGGGTTTAAACCTTCTGCTTCAGCTAATTCGTAATTAACTGTTGATGCAAATAATCCTTTCCATATTAATCTTAATACTAATAAAATTAATGCTCCACCTATCCATATTATATATAGATCATCTACTGTTACGGCCAGTATATCACCAAATAGTAATCCCATCACATCAAACCTAATAAATGTTAAAAAACCAATAACAACAAGTCCAACAGCTAGTGATGAGTGTGCTAACAGACCAAGCAAAGCATCACCTGGCAGATTGGTTCTATTTTGGAGTTGAACTAAAATTAATGCTATTAAAGATGAAATTATAAATACAGACAAAGCAATGTTAAATTCTAATGAATATGCAATAGTCACACCTAGCAAAGCTGAATGAGCTAGTGTATCACCAAAATAAGATAATCTTCTCCAAATTACAAAACAACCAAGAGGTCCTGTAACAAAAGCAACACCAACTCCTGCAACAAGTGCTCTTATAAAAAAATCATCAAACATTTAATTTTTCTTTATTTCACCTTCGATTGTATGAACATGATCATGTTTATGTTCATATCTTGTAAGTATTTGAGAAGCTTGTTCCCCAAATAAAGCTTTGTATTCAGTGTTCTTTGCTACATCCATAGGTGTTCCAGAACAACATACATGACCATTTAAACAAACAACATGATCAGTAGCACTCATTACTGTATGTAAATCATGTGAGATTAACAAAATTCCACAATTCAATTCATCGGATATTTTCTTTATCAATTCATACAAAGCTATTTCTCCTGTAAAATCTACACCTTGAACTGGTTCATCTAGTACTAATAATTCTGGTTTCTTAGAAATAGCTCTTGCTAACAAAACCCTTTGAAACTCTCCACCAGATAAGTTCCCTAAATTTTTATCTTTTAAATGTATAACGCCAGTTAAAGATAAAGCCTCATCGATAGTTTTTTCATCTAAATTTTCTGTTAATATCATAAAATCGTAAACACGAAGTGGTAATGTCCAATCAACAGAAATTTTTTGAGGCACATAACCAATTTTGTTTGTGTATTTTTCAACATGACCATCAATCTTTTTCAAAATACCTAAAGCGATTTTGGCAGTTGTACTTTTACCAGATCCATTTGGCCCAATAAGAGTTACAATTTTTCCTCTTTCAACACTTAAAGATACACCTTGAACTAGCCATTTATCATTATGACGATATCCAGCATTATTCATTTTTACCAAAACGTTGTTATTAGAGCCCATTTTTTAACTTGACTTATATTAATGTTATATTATTACACAGTGTTATAATATAACAACTACTAAATATTTAAATTATGAAAAATCTAAAAAAAATACCAGCAATCTTATCAATCTTATCACTATTAACCTCTTTTTCATCAGCTAATGCTGAAACAAAAGTTGTAGCATCAATTAAGCCAATACACTCATTAGCAAGCTATCTAATGGATGGGATTGGTAAACCAGATTTAATAGTTGATGGATATGCTTCACCACACGGATTTGCCTTAAAACCTTCACACGCAAAAATGTTACAAGAAGCTGATATTATATTCTGGGTAGGGGAAGATTTAGAAAATTTCTTAGAAAAACCATTAGGTTCAATAGCTAAAAAGGCTGAAAAGATTGAGTTGTTAGAAATAAAAGGATTAACAAAATTAAAATTCAGAGAAAGAAACATATTCGATGAACATGATGATCATGGACACGATGACCACGCTAAAAAAGAAGACGATCATGATGATCACGATCATGATAAAGAAGGTCATAAAGAGGATGACCATGATGATCACGATCATGATAAAGAAGGTCATAAAGAGGATGACCATGATGATCACGATCATGATAAAGAAGGTCACAAAGAGGATGACCATGATGATCACGGACATGAAGGACACGCTCACGGCGAGTATGATCCGCATATTTGGTTAGATCCAATGAATGCAAAAGTGATTTTAAGTGAAATGGCAGAACACTTGATCGAGAATGATCAAAAAAATGAAGCTAAGTATAAAGCAAACTTAAAAAAAGCACATAAAGATTTAGATAAACTTACTAAGAAAGTTAAATCTGAATTAAATAAAGATTTTAAATCAATAGTTTTTCATGATGCGTATCAATATTTTGAAAAAAGATTTGGTATTAATATTTTAGGTGCATTTACAGTAAATACAGACGTAATGCCTGGTGCTGAGCAATTGGCTGAGATTAGAGAAGTAATTGAGCATGACAAAGTAAGTTGTATATTCTCAGAGCCTCAATTTAATCCTGATATTATAAAAGCAGTAGCAAAAGATACTAATATTGCGACAGGTGTTATAGATCCATTGGGAGCTACTCTTGATTCTGGTAAAGATTTGTATTTTGATTTGATTGGTAATATGTCAAAATCATTTAAAGGATGTTAGCTTAAAGTTATTTCTATAGGAGTATGGTCTGAAGGTTTCTCTCGTCCTCTAGGGTCTTTATTAATATTTATAGATTTAACTTGATCAATCAAAGAATTTGATACTAAAAAATGGTCAATTCTCATTCCATTATTTTTTTGCCAAGCACCCCTCATATAATCCCAAAAAGTATAACCTTCTTTTGTCTCATTAAAATGTCTGTAGACGTCATTAAAACCAATATTTATCATTTCTCTAAATTTTTTTCTTATTTCCAATCTATACAGTGCGTCATCCTCAAAGCTTTTAGCATTATAAACATCTTCAGCAGCTGGGATTACATTAAAGTCACCTGCGAGAACAATATTAGAATTTTTTTTAGATAATAATTTTAATTGTTTAATTAATTGATCCATCCAATTTTTTTTATAATCATATTTCTCAGTATCAACTGGATTTCCATTTGGAGTGTATATATTTATTAATTGGACAATCTTTTTTTTATATTCAATTTCTGCAGAAATAATTCTTGATTGCTTTAATTTATCTTTGATTAAATCTATTCTTATATTTTTTAATCTTTTTTTGGAAATAATAGCAACACCATTATAGCTTTTCTGGCCAAATACATGGCTTTCATAGTCCATCGAAGAAAAATCATCATAAGGAAAATTTGTATCTTCAGTTTTAATTTCCTGCATCATCAAAACATCAGGCTTATATTTTAAAAGGTAACTTTTGATATTTTCAATTCGAGCTCTTACGGAATTCACATTCCAAGATGAAATTAGCATTAAAGAGAGAATGAAACACCACAACCACAAGATGATTTAGTTTGTGGATTGGTTATTTTGAATTGTTCACCAATTAATTCAGAAACATAATCAACCTCTGATCCTTTAAGTAGATCGGCTGATGTTTTATCGATTAAAATATTCTCAAATTTCAAATCATCATCAGCTTTTGATTGATCAAAAGTAAATTCATATTGGAAACCTGAACAGCCGCCACCTTTAATAGCGATTCTAAAAAAAGAACCTTTATCTTTTTTAGACAACAGAATATTGATCTGTTTTAGTGCTTTATCAGTAAATTTAATTTCTTTTATCATTATTGATCATTGGTAATACTAATATAATACTTAATAATTTATTTTAAAGGATGAAAAATTACTCAAAGATTGCTTTATTTAAAAGCAAAGGAAGAATTTATAAAGAATCTTTATCAAAATATAGGAGTCCTTTCCAAAGAGATAGAGATCGTATTATTCATAGTGCTTCGTTTAGAAGATTAAAACACAAAACCCAAGTATTTGTTAATACGGAGGGAGATCATTATCGAACAAGAATTACGCATTCAATAGAGGTATCTCAAATAGCAAGATCTATAGCAAGACAACTTAATCTTAACGAAGATTTAACAGAATGTTTAAGTTTAGCGCATGATTTAGGTCATACTCCATTTGGTCATGCTGGTGAAGATTCTTTAAACGAATGTATGGATGAGTATGGTGGATTTAATCATAATTTACAAACTTTAAGGATTGTTATGTTTTTAGAAAATAAATATTTAAGATTTAAAGGTTTAAACCTTTCAATTGAAACACTAGAGGGCTTATTAAAACATAATGGTCCCGTAGACAATTTAGATTTAGTTGAAAGTTTGATAGGCATAAACAAATTTAAAGATATGATAAATTTTAATACTTATCCCCATTTAGAGGCCCAAATTTCATCGATTTCAGACGACATAGCTTATAATAATCATGATATTCAAGATGGAATTAATGCAAATTTATTCAAATTAGAAGAGCTAGTTGAAATAAATTTTTTTAAAGAAATTTATAGTGAGTACAAAAAAAAAATTAATAAAGAAAATTATAAAATAATAACATATCAGATTATAAGAGACTCAATAGACTTAATGATAAAGGACTTAATAAAAAATACAAAGAAAAATTTAAATGATTACAAGATTAATGGATTAAAGGATATATACAAAACAAATATCTCATTGGTAAATTTTTCAAACAAAATTAAGATCTCAGAAAATGAAATAAGATTTTTTTTAAAGACTAAAATGTATTATAATAAAAGTGTTTTAAAAAAAAATAATGAAGGTAAGTTAATAATAAAAAAATTGTTTAGTAATATAAACAAAAATCCAAAAAAATTTCTAACAAAAGAACAATTATTAATTAATAAATATAGAGCAATTTCAGACTTTATATCAGGCATGACAGATAGGTATGCAATTAACCTTTATAAAAATATAAAATGAATATATTTGAACAATATCAAAACAAGATAAAAAAAATTCTTTTGGATTTTTCAAAAACTGGTGGTTTAATTTTACCTAACAAGCTTGATGGTATTACTGCCGAAATTCCTCCTATAAAATTTAATAGCGATATCTCAACAAATGTTGCAATGGTCTTATCTAAAATAAATAAAAAAGATCCAATGAGTTTAGCAAACATTCTTTCTGATAAAATTAAAAACTACGACCCATTAATTGACGAAATATCGATTATTAAGCCTGGCTTTATAAATATCAAATTCAAACCTATTTTCTGGACAAATTTTGTTAAAACATTAATTAAAGACTCCAAAACTTTTGGCATTAATAAGTCAGAAGATAAAAAAAAATATTTAATTGAATTTGTATCTGCTAATCCAACAGGTCCTTTACATGTAGGTCATTGTCGGGGAGCAATATTAGGTGATGTGATGGCTAATGTTTTAAAATTTAACAATCACAATGTAACAAAAGAATATTATGTAAATGATTATGGTAATCAAATAAAAAATTTTACAAAATCTGTGTATTTAAGAATAAGAGAAATTGTTTTTAAGGAACCGTTTCCAATCAATAATGAAGATCTATATCCAGGGGACTATTTAATAGATATTGCAAAAAATATAATAAATTCAGAAAAAAAACTAAATTTTAATAGTTTTGATGAAATATCAAATCAGTTAACATCTTTATCAACTACTGAAGCCTTGAAATTAATTAAAAAAAATCTCAATAGTCTTGGAATAAATCATGATAATTTCATTAGTGAAAAAGAATTAGTAAAAAATAATGAAGTTGAAAAGGCAATTGAATTTCTTCAAAAAAAAAATTTTATTTATAGCGGAAAGATTAAAGCTCCAATAGGCGAAGATAACAAGAATTGGATCGAAAGGGAACAACTACTATTTAAATCTTCAGATTTTGGTGACGATAAAGATCGAGCTTTACAAAAAGGTGATGGAGCATGGACTTATTTTGCAAGCGATGTTGCTTATCATAAAAATAAATTAGATAGAAAGTATGATCAATTAATAAATATTTTGGGAGCTGATCATGCCGGGTATATCAAAAGAATTTCGTCTTCAGTAGATGCTCTATCAAATTCCAAGGGCAAACTCATTTGTAAGGTAAGTCAATTAGTAAAACTTATAAAAGATAAAAAACCGTTTAAAATGTCAAAGAGAAAAGGAGACTACATAACAGTGGATGATTTAATGAACGAAGTAGGAAAAGATGCAATAAGATTTATTATGTTAAATAGAAGTAGCGATGTAGAACTTGACTTTGATTTTGATAATGTAATTGAAAAATCTAGAGATAACCCGCTTTATTATGTTCAATATAGTTATGCAAGAATAGCTTCCGTTTTTAGAAATCTTGATAAAGATATAAAGTCTAATATCAAGATAGAGGAGTATGATTTTTACTATTCAAAAGATGAAACTAACATTTTAAAAAAAATATCAGAATGGCCCAAATGCATAGATATTACTTGTCAAAAATTAGAGCCTCATAGAATTCAAACATATCTTTATGAATTAGCATCATTGTTTCACTCTTATTGGAACTTAGGGAAAAATAATCCTGAGAAAAGATTTATAAGTGATGAAAAAATTTCAGATGACAAATTGATTTTTTTAAAAATTATTTCTAATGTAATCAAATCTGGTATGGATATTATTGGGGTTTCGGCTCCAACAAAAATGTAATGATTAAAGAAATTAAGTATCTACTTTTCATATTTATAATTTTTTTATTTTTATTTCTAACTATTAGATACTATTTTTCTGACGCTAATAAAAAAAATTCATATAGATCTTTAAATAATATTGATGATAAAATAAGATTATATAGTGAAAAATTACCTACCTTAGAGGATGATACTAAAAATATTATCGAATATGTTGAACAATTAAGTAATAAGAAAAAAAAAAAATTTAATTTTTGGAAATTGTTAGAAACTAATGAATAAACGAAGATCTTTTATCGTCGGCATAAAATCAACTAAACTTTTAAAAAAGGAAAAGATTTTTTTAAAAAAATTTAAACCTTGGGGTGTTATTTTATTTACAAGAAATATCAAAAATATTGAGCAAACTAGTAAATTAACAAATTCAATAAGAAAAATTTTTAACGATAATAAATATCCGATCTTAATCGATCAAGAAGGGGGACGTGTAAATAGATTAAAAAGAATTATTGTGTTTGATAATTTGTCTTCAGAATTTTTTGGTAAAAGATATATTGAAGATTTTAAAGAATTCAAATTTTTTTATAAATTATTTATTGATAAAACATCCTATCTACTCAAATCTATAGGCGCTAATATTAATACTGTTCCCGTATTAGACTTAAAAATAAAAGGAGCCTCAAATATAATTGGGGATAGATCATTTTCAAATGATCCAAAAATAGTATCAAAAATAGGTGATTATTGTATAAAATATTTTCATGAAAATGGTATTGGAACTGTGATCAAACATATTCCTGGACATGGTTTATCTAAAGTCGATAGTCATATTTTAACGCCAGTAATAAACAAAAAAGAAAATTATTTATTAAAAAACGATTTTTCCACATTTAAAAATAAAAAAGCTTTTTTTGCTATGACAGGACATATAATTTTCCAAAAGATTGATAAAAAAAATACCGTCACTCATTCAGAAAAATTGATTAGATTGATAAGAAAAAAAATAGGATTTAAAAATTTATTAATCTCAGATGATTTATCTATGAAAAGTCTTAAGGGAACTCTAAAAGCAAACACCATAAAAACGTTTAATGCAGGTTGCAATTTAGTCCTTCATTGCAATGGTAATTTAAGGGAAATGAAGATCATTGGAAAAAACTCTCCATTAATTAATAAATTTATATGTAAAAAAACATCGCAATTTTATAAAATTTTAAGATAATATTAAATTATGGCTAAAAATGATTCTTTATTATTTAAAGTTGATGTAGAAAATTATAATGGTCCGTTGGATGTTTTATTAGACTTAGCAAAAGCTCAAAAGGTAAATTTAGAGGATATATCTATTACGAAATTAGCAGATCAGTTTCATGATTTTATTACCAATGAAAAAAATTTAAATTTAGAAATAGCTTCTGAGTATTTATTAATGGCAACATGGTTAGCTTATTTAAAATCTAAATTATTATTACCAGGAACACCAGAAGAAGAATTCAAAGTTCTAGAGGTTGCTGAAAAATTAAAATTACAATTAAAAAAATTAGAACTAATAAGATTGTTATCAGATCAAATGCTTAAAAGAAAAAGACTTGGTAGAGAAATAAGAACTAGAGGTATGAAATCTGGTATTAAGCCTATTTATAATAGTGAATATAAAGTAAATTTATTTGAATTATTAAAGACCTATTCATCAGTAATAATGACGAGGGATTTTCAAAAAATGAATATTCCAAAATTACCAGTTTTTACTACCGAAGAGGGCATTAAAACAATTAAAGAATTTTTTGGAAAAATAATTGATTGGAAAAATTTAGATGATTTAATACCTCGAAATTTTAAGAATAATTCTAAAAATAAAAGAACCGGAAAAGCGGGGATATTTGCTGGTTCATTAGAGTTAGTAAAAGAAGGCAATCTCAAAATCAAACAAGCAAATCTTTTTGATGATATTTATATAAGAGAAACAAATGATTAAAAAAAAAGTAAAAAAAGATAATAATATTATTAATTTTCCAGCAAAACTATCCTCTATTGATAAAGAGATAGAAGCAGTAGTTTTTGCTGCAGCTGAACCGTTATCTGTTGAAACAATTGAAAGTAAAATTTCAAAAAAAGCTGATGTTGAAAAATCTTTAACGAGGTTACAATCTGAATATCTAGATCGGGGTATTAATTTAGTTTGTATTTCCAAAAAGTGGTCATTTAGAACTTCGCCAAACCTATCAAATTTGATGACACAAGAAAAAACTGTTGAAAAAAAATTATCTAAAGCTGCGATTGAGACTTTGTCTATTATAGTTTATCATCAACCTGTTACCAGAGCTGAAATTGAGGAAATAAGAGGAGTTGCTTTTGGAACTAATACCCTTGAAATTCTTATGGAACTAAATTGGGTTAAACCTGGTGGCAGAAAAGATGTTCCTGGGAAACCTATTCAATATGTTACTACTGATGATTTTTTAAGTCATTTCAATTTACAAAAATTATCTGATTTACCCACTGTTGATGAGTTAGGAGCCGCAGGTTTAATTGATAGCACAAATATAGATAACACCATTTTTGGAACTGGTAAATTCTATAGAGAAAAGCAAGATGGTAAAAAAGAGGAAATTTATTCAAATATTGATGAAATGTTAAATAGCACTCTCGATACTGAGGAAAAAAAATAAGTCAAGATAATAGAGATTTTACTAAAAAGTCACTTTTAAATTATTAATAAAAAGGTTATAACTTTTCTATGAGCATAGGAATTTGGCAAATAGCAATTGTTGTAATACTCGTAGTATTATTATTTGGTAGAGGCAAGATATCTAGTTTAATGGGTGACGTTGCTAAAGGAATTAAAAGTTTTAAAAAAGGAATGGCATCTGATGTGACTGAAGATACGCCTCCTAAAAACATTTCTGAAGATAATCAAGATTCAAATAAAAAAGAATAAATCAAATGCCTACTATTGGTTGGTTTGAGATTCTAATAGTTGTAACAATAGCTATTGTTGTTTTAGGACCAAGGGATTTTCCAGTAATGTTGAAGAAGGTTGGTTCTTGGATTGGTAGCGCTAAAAAGTATGTACACAATATACAAAATGAAATCTCTAACATTGATTTAGAAAACAATGAGGTAGATAAAAAAGATAAAAAAAAAGATGACCAAGGATGAAAATGAAACTGGCTTTATAAGTCATTTTACAGAACTTAGAAAAAGATTAATAAATAGTTTTATATTTCTTTTGATTTTTTTTGTTCTCTGCTATTTTTTTGCTGAATATTTATATGGTTTTCTAGTGGATCCATTTGCAAAAGCTGTTAAAGATGACGGTACAGATAGAAGGTTAATTTTTACTGCTCTCCAGGAAACCTTTTTAACGTATCTAAAAGTTTCATTTTTTACTGCTTTTTTTGTAACATTCCCATTTATCTTGATGCAAATATGGAAGTTTATCGCTCCTGGCCTCTACAAACATGAAAAAAATGCAATTTTACCCTATTTAATTTTAACTCCAATACTATTTTTTTTGGGAGGTATGTTGGTTTATTATTTAATTATGCCTTTAGCGATTAAATTTTTTTTATCGTTCGAAAGTTCTGGCTTATCAACAAATTTACCAATTCAATTGGAAGCCAAAGTAAATGAGTACCTTTCTTTAGTCATGAAACTTATTTTTGCTTTTGGAATAAGTTTTCAATTACCAGTGGTCTTAAGTTTACTTGCCAGAATAGGAGTAGTTGACTCGGAATTTTTGAAAAAAAGAAGAAAATACGTTGTGGTAATTATATTTGGTGCTGCTGCTTTATTGACACCTCCTGATCCTATTACCCAAATAGGTTTAGCTATTCCACTATTAATTTTATATGAATTATCAATATTTTCAGTAAAATTTATAGAAAGTAAAAATTTAAAAGATACAGATGCATAACTTGAAAGAGATTCGAAAAGATTTTGGTGCTTTTAAAAAAGCCCTTGAAAAAAGAGTTATAGAAATCAATTTTGATAAATTAAAAAAGTTAGATATACAAAATAGAGACTATATTCAAAAAAAAGAGTCATTAGAACAAGAAAAAAAAAATATTTCAAACTCTAAAGACAAATCTTTATTTGAAAGGTCAAAAAAAATTTCTTTAGAAATTGAAAACTTAAATAAAGAACAAAAAATAATAAAATCAAATCTTGAAAAAATCCTAATTAATATTCCAAATATTCCACATAAAGATGTACCGATTGGGAAAGATGAAAATGATAATGTTGAAATTCAAAAATCTGGTCAAATTCCAGAGTTTGATTTTGAACCTAAATCTCATTATCAGTTAGGCGAAAATTTAGGTATGCTTGATTTCGATTTAGCCTCTAAAACTACCGGGTCAAGATTTGTTTTTGTAAAAAGAAAATTAGCCTTACTAGAAAGAGCTCTCTCAAATTTTATGTTAGATACTCATATTTTGCAAAATAACTATGAAGAAATTTCACCACCATTATTAGCTTCTGAAAATTCAATGTTTGGCACTGGGCAACTCCCAAAATTTGAACAAGATCAATTTGAAGTAAAACTTGATCACGGAATAGAAAGAAAATTTTTAATTCCAACAGCTGAGGTAATTTTGACAAATATTGTTAAAGATAAAATCTTAGATTTTAAATCTTTACCAATGAGATTTGTAGCTTCGACTCCCTGTTTTAGAAAAGAAGCAGGAAGTTATGGTAAAGATACAAAGGGGATGATTAGACAACATCAATTTTATAAAGTTGAAATGGTCAGTATTGTAGAACAGGAAAAATGTTTAGAAGAATTGGAGAAAATGACAAATTGTGCAACGGGTATATTAGATCTTTTAAAATTGCCTTATAGAAAAGTAATTTTATGTAGTGGAGATTTGGGCTTTAGTGCAGAAAAAACTTATGATATAGAAGTTTGGTTACCTTCAGAAAAAAAGTATCGAGAAATTTCATCTTGTTCATCTTGCTCAACTTTTCAAGCTATAAGAATGAAAACTAGATATAAGGACAAAGAAAAAGTAACTCGTTATGTTGGAACCCTTAACGGCAGTGGTCTTGCTATTGGAAGAACTCTTATTGCAATCTTGGAAAACTACCAGAAAAAAGATGGTTCAATAACTATACCAAAAGTCCTGAGACCTTATATGAACAATTTAGAAAAAATTTCACTCAATTAAAGTTGTTTTCATTTGATAGATAGTATAAATATCCATTTTAACTAAGGAGTTTTATGGAAAGTTCAGGAATAGGTCAATTTATACCATTAATATTAATTTTTGTTATCTTTTATTTTTTCTTAATAAGACCTCAACAGAAAAAAGTTAAAGAACATAAGGCAATGGTAGAAAGTTTAAAAAAAGGAGACAAAGTTGTCACCTCAGGTGGGATTACAGGTACAATATCTAGAGTTGTTGATAATGATAAAGTCGAAGTTGAAATTGCAGATAATATTACTGTTGAAGTCATTAGAGGTACAGGCATCCAAAGTTTGATAAATAATCAAGAAGTTAAAAAATAAATTTCATTTAAATAAAGTGTTATACTTTTCAAAATTAAGAATAATTTTTATTTTTTTGATATCTATATTCTTTATATTATTTGCTTCATCAAATTTTTTTAAATTTAGCAATGGATTAATTAATAAAAAAATAAACCTTGGTTTGGATCTGCAGGGTGGATCTTATTTATTATTAGAAATTGATAACAATCCTCTAATTGAGCAAAAACTTCAAAATTTGACAATAACAATAAGAAACTACTTTAAAGATAAAGGTATTAGAATCAAAAATGTAAAACTTTTAGATCAAAAAATTTCTTTCTCGGTTGAGGATCAGTTTAAACAAGCAGTATTAGATGTGTTTGAAGATGAGGAAAGTGATCTAAATCCTTATTATCCAAGATTTAAATCTCATCAACTTAATATAATTGAGGAAAATGAACTCTTTAATGTTAACTATTCTAAACAAGGATTAATTGAGCTTAAAACCTCATCGCAAGATCAAGCGTTAGAGATAGTAAGAAGAAGAATTGATGAAATTGGTACCAATGAACCAAATATCCTTAAGCGAAGTAATGATAGAATTTTAGTTGAATTACCCGGACTTGATGACCCAATGAGGATTAAATCATTACTTGGTAAAACAGCAAATTTAACTTTTAGATTTGTTTCAAATAATAATGAAGACTCATTTGGAGTAGAAAAATTACAATATGAAGACGGCTCGGAAGAAGCTATAGTTAGTAAAAGAATTATTTTAAGTGGTGATAATCTTTTGGACGCACAGCCAAGAATGAACAACGAGACAAATGAAACGGTTGTAACTTTTACGCTTGATAGAATAGGTGCCAAGAGGTTTGGCAGAGCTACTTCAACAGGTATTGGAAAACAATTAGCAATTGTACTTGATGGAAATATTATAAGTGCCCCAGTTATAAGAGATACTATAGCTAGTGGATCTGGTCAAATTAGTGGAGGTTTTACTTTTCAGTCAGCTACAGATCTTGCTTTGTTGCTAAGGTCGGGAGCTTTACCCGCTCCATTAAATATAATTGAAGAGAGAACTGTAGGGCCAGATTTAGGGCAAGACTCAATTAGAGCAGGTATGATCGCATTGTTTATTGGATTTATTTTGGTAGTTTTGTTTATTTTTATCAAATACAGAATATTTGGTTTGATTACCAATTTGGCTTTAATTTTAAATTTATGTCTTTTAATTGGCGTATTAACTATTTTTGAAGCTACTTTAACTTTACCTGGAATAGCAGGAATAATTTTAACTGTTGGAATGGCTGTTGACGCGAATGTTTTAATTTTTGAAAGAATTAAAGAGGAGTCTAGAAATGAAAAAAATACTTTGATAGCATTCGATAGTGGTTACTCAAAATCTAAAACAGCTATCTTAGATGCAAATATAACAACTTTAATTGCTGCAATAATTTTATTTTTTATGGGTTCAGGCCCCATAAAAGGATTTTCTCTTACATTGGGAATTGGAATTTTCACTACGTTATTTTCCGTTTATTTCATAGCTAGATTATTAACAGTTTTATATATTTCAAAAAATAAAGAAAAAGAGGGATTGATCTAGATGATTGGTTTCAATAAATACTATAATAAATTTAATATACTCTCTATTTCGTTAGTAGTTATCTCTTTATTTTTACTTCTATTTAAAGGTTTAAATTTTGGGATCGATTTTAAGGGAGGGTCACTTATTGAGTTAAGATCTTCAGATTCAAAAATAAATGTTTCCTCTCTTAGAGACACTTTAAATCAATTAGATCTAGGGGATGTATCTGTCAAAAATTTTGGTAATGAAACCGATTTCTTAATTAAATTTGAGAAAAATGATAATAAAGATGTCATTGAGATAATTAAGTCTAGTCTAGATAAATCTTTTGGAAATAATTTTAGTTTCAGAAGGGTAGAGAACGTAGGTCCAAAGGTAAGCTCTGAATTATTAAAATCTGGTATAATAGCAATTACTGTTGCTCTATTTTTAATGCTTGTATATATATGGATACGATTTGAATGGCAGTTTAGTCTTGGTGCAATATTAGCTTTATTTCATGACGTAATTGTTACTTTAGGTTTGTTTTCATTATTGGGTCTTGAAATCAATTTATCTATTATCGCAGCTGTATTAACAATCGTTGGCTATTCCATGAATGACACAGTTGTCATTTTCGACAGAGTTAGAGAAAACCTGAAAAAATTTTCAGACATAAAGATCTATGACCTAACAAATATCTCAATTAATGAAACTTTATCCAGAACTTTGATAACATCTGTAACAACATTATTAGCATTATTATCAATATTTTTTTTTGGTGGGGAAGTATTAAAGGGATTTTCACTAGCTATGATTTTCGGAGTAATTTTTGGAACTTATTCGTCGATCTATATCGCAAACACAGTTTTAGTTAGACTTAGAGTTTCACAAAAAACTGTTTTAAGAGATGATGATAAAAGTTAGTATAAATTTTGAGCTGCGACCATTGATAATAGCATAGGCAATGATAACAAAGTATTAGTTCTTGAAAAAAGCATTGCAGTTTTTGCAGATTTTGCTTTTAATTCAGGTTCACATTCTACAATTCCTAAAGCTCTTTTTTGATTTGGCCAAATAACAAACCAAACATTGTAAGCCATTATTATACCTAACCACATACCTATGCCTATGGCTGTATGTTTTGGTACTCCCGAACCAATGCTAAGTGTCATAGCATCATGCAAATATCCATTAAGTCCAGCAAGAATTAACCCAGATATAATAGTTAATGCTGCACCCCATCTGAAGTAAAATAGTGCGGCAGGTGCTATGACTTTACCTATGGCAGGTTTTTGTTCATCAGGAATTTTCGACATATTTGGAATTTGAACAAAATTAAAATACCAAAGTAGGCCAATCCACATAATTCCTACTAAAACATGAATGTATCTAGTGACCCAACTCCAAAAAATTCTATCAAATTCAAAGCCTTCATTTTGATAAAATAAACCTAAAAATAAAACGACAGCTATTGCTAAAGAAACATGAATAGTTTTTGAAAGAGAAGATAATAAGTTACTCATGTATAAATTATATACTAATTTAATCAGGATAGAACAATAATCTCTATTTAGCTTAAAAGAGGTTTTAAAAATTTACCTGTATAACTCTGGTTAATTTTGCAAATTTCTTCTGGTTTTCCCTCTGCGATAATTTTACCACCCTTTACACCTCCTTCGGGACCCATGTCTACAATATAATCAGCTGTTTTTATTACATCCAAATTATGTTCAATTACTACTACAGTATTTCCTAATGCCACAAATGTATGCAATATTTCAAGTAATTTTTTAATATCATGTTGATGTAATCCAGTAGTTGGCTCATCTAAGATATACATAGTTCTCCCTGTAGATCGTTTAGAAAGTTCTTTAGCAAGTTTTATTCTTTGTGCCTCACCGCCAGAAAGAGTAGTGGCTTGTTGTCCTATTTTTATATATCCTAAACCAACTTTTTTTAGAGTAAGCAGCTTAGATTTTATATTTGAAATATTTTCAAAATATTCACACCCCTCGTCTACAGTCATATCTAAAACATCAGCAATACTTTTGTCTTTAAATTTTATCTCTAAGGTTTCTCTATTATACCTTGTGCCTTTACATTCATCACACTGAATATAAACATCAGGTAAAAAATGCATCTCATAAGTGATCACGCCATCCCCCTCACATGCTTCGCATCTTCCACCTTTAACATTAAAAGAAAATCTTCCAGGTTTATATCCACGAGTTTTAGACTCAGGTAGTCCAGTAAACCAGTCTCGTATAGGCCCAAAAGCCCCAGTATATGTGGCTGGATTTGATCTAGGTGTACGACCAATAGGTGATTGATCAATATCAATTATTTTATCAATCAACTCGGTTCCTTTAAAACCTTTAAATGGTTTAGGTATTTTTCTAGATTTATTGTTATTCAAGGTTAGGTTAAGAGCATTATATAGAGTTTGTAATATAAGTGTTGATTTACCACTTCCAGATACTCCTGTGACGCAAGTTAAGCTCCCTAATGGTATTCTTAAATTTACATTATCTAAATTATTACCTGTAGCGCCTGAAATTTCTAAAAACCTTCCATTTTTTGCTAATCGTCTTTTCTGTGGAACATTAATCTTAAATTTATTAGAAAGATATTTTCCGGTAATACTATTTTTATTTTGAGTTATATCTTTAAAGGATCCTTGAGCAACAACTTCACCACCATTATGACCAGCTTCAGGACCAAGATCAATTATATGATCAGCATTTTCCATTGTTTCAGTATCGTGTTCAACAACGATTACCGTATTGCCTAAATCTCTTAATCTTTTTAAAGCGTTGATAAGTTTAACATTGTCTTTTTGATGTAAACCAATGGAGGGTTCATCTAATACATATAGAACTCCAGTTAATCCTGATCCTATTTGAGATGCTAAACGTATTCTCTGTGCCTCTCCCCCTGATAAGGTTCCAGATTCTCTTGATAAAGTTAAATAATCTAAACCTACATTTAATAAAAAGTTTAATCTTTCATTAATTTCTTTTAAGATATGTTCTGCAATTTTTAATTGTCTTTTATCTAAGTTATTTTTAAGATTTTCAAACCATACTCCAGCATCAGAAATTGATTTTTCGGTTACTTCACTGATATGTAGACCATCAATTTTGACACATAAAGCTTCATCTTTTAATCTATGCCCATTACATCTTTCACATTTTGTGTCTGACTGATATTGAGCTATTTCTTCTCTTTTCCAATCACTATCTGTTTCAAGATATCTACGCTCTAAGTTGTTAATAACTCCCTCAAAGGTTTTCTTGTGTGAATATTTTTCATATCCATCATCATAAGTAAATTTTATTTCATCTTCATCTGATCCATAGAGAATTATATCTTTAATCTTTTTTGGGAGTTTCAACCATTTTTCTTCTAACGAAAAGTCATAGTGCTTAGCCAAAGAAGAAAGTGTTTGAGCGTAGTATAAAGTTGTAGTTTTCGCCCATGGTTCTATAGCTCCATCAGCTATACTTTTTTTTTCATTCGGAATAACTAAATTTGGATCAACGTTTAGTTTTATGCCAATTCCTTCACACTCTTCGCAAGCTCCAAAGGGACTGTTAAAAGAAAATAGTCTTGGTTCAATTTCTTCAATTGTGAATCCACTTTCAGGACAGGCAAATTTGGTTGAAAAAATTAATTTTTCTTGTTTTCTGAATTTTTTAGGTAAAGTTTCATTTTCATATTCAACAAAAACTAAACCATTTGCAAGATTTGTAGAGGACTCAATGCTTTCTGCCAGTCTATTACCAAGTGAAGAATTAAGAATTATTCTGTCGATTAAAATATAAATATCGTGTTTTATTTTTTTATTTAATTCGGGCACTTTATCAATATCATATAAAATATTATCAATTTTTATTTTTCTAAAACCTCTTTTTTTAAAATTGAGAATTTCTTTTTTATATTCGCCTTTACGTCCTCTAACCACTGGTGCGTAGATGTAAATAGTAGATTTTTTTGGGAGTTCTTTAATCTTATCAACTATTTGGGTTATTGTTTGAGATGTAATTGGCTTACCTGTAAAAGGAGAGTATGGAATACCGGCTCTCGCATATAGTACCCTCATATAATCATAGATTTCAGTCACAGTTGCAACTGTGGATCTAGGATTTTTAGAGGTATTTTTTTGCTCAATTGATATTGCAGGACTTAATCCCTCAATTAAATCAACGTTTGGTTTTTTCATTTTGTCTAAAAATTGTCTAGCATAAGCAGAGAGACTTTCCACATATCTACGCTGTCCTTCGGCGTAAACAGTATCAAAAGCTAAAGATGATTTTCCTGATCCAGATAGTCCAGTAATTACCACAAATTTATCTTTAGGTATTTCCAAAGATATATTCTTTAAATTATGTTCTTTAGCTCCCTTTATAACTATCTTTTTAATCATAATTTTTGTTGCTTTAACTTAATAAAATTAATATTCAGAGTAATTTGTGATATAAATCTTTTTAATAAATTTAACAAATATTAAAATATTATGGCAGGAAGTCTAAATAAAGTACTTTTAATTGGTCGTTTGGGCGCAGACCCGGAAATTAAACAAATGGTTAATGGAAAAAGTGTTGCAAGATTAAGCCTAGCTACAAGCCAATCATGGAAAGATAAAAACACGGGTGAAAAAAAAGAAAAAACTGAATGGCACCGTATAGTTGTATTCAATGAAGGATTAGTAAATGTTGTTCAGCAATATTTAAAAAAAGGTGCTCAGATTTATATTGAAGGTCAATTAAGTACAAGAAAATGGAAAGATGAACAGTCAGGGCAAGATAAATTTTCTACTGAAGTAATTATTCAAGGATACAATTCATCATTAACAATGTTAGGTGGTGGCAATTCAAGTGGAAATATTGCAAATGATACTAATCAATCTTCTAATAATAATGAAGCGTCTCAAGTATCAAATGATATGGATGATGAAATCCCGTTCTAATTCTTATGCAAAAAACTGAAGTTCCTGAAAACAAAAATACTAAATTGATATCAATGCATGATGAGATGAGTTCATCTTATCTTTCTTATGCGATGAGCGTTATAGTGAGTAGAGCACTGCCAGACATAAGAGATGGTTTAAAGCCAGTTCATCGAAGAATTTTATTTGCTATGTACAAAGGTGGTTACGACTGGTCAAAACAATTTAGAAAATCAGCAAGAATAGTTGGAGATGTTATTGGTAAATATCATCCACATGGAGACCAATCTGTTTATGATGCATTAGTAAGAATGGTCCAAGACTTTTCTATGAGCCTTCCTTTAATTGATGGTCAGGGAAATTTTGGTTCAATCGATGGTGATCCTGCGGCCGCGATGAGGTATACTGAAACAAGACTTGCAAAAGTTTCGCAGTTTTTAATTGATGATATTGAAAAAGACACAATTAATTTTAAAAGTAATTACGATGAAACAGAAAAAGAACCTACCGTTTTACCAGCACAATACCCAAATTTATTAGTTAATGGTGCAGGTGGTATTGCAGTGGGAATGGCAACAAGCATCCCTCCACATAATTTAGGTGAAGTTATTGATGGCACTTTAGCTTTAATAAAAGACAAAGACATTACAATTTCGCAATTGATGAAATTTATCCCAGGTCCAGATTTTCCTACGGGCGGTGTTATAATTGGCAAAGATATGATTAAAGAAGGTTATAAAAAAGGAAGATCTTCATTTAAAGTTAGAGGAAAGATATCAATTGAACAAAGTAAAAATGGAAGAGAAAGATTAGTAATTACGTCCATCCCTTATCAAGTAAATAAATCAGTATTAAATGAGAGAATAGCTCAATTAGTAAGGGAAAAAAAAATTGAAGGAATAAGAGATATAAGAGATGAGTCTAATAGAGAGGGGATTAGAGTTGCAATAGACTTAAGAAGTGGGGTAGAGCCAGAAACTATTAAAAGACAATTATATAAAAATACTCAAGTTGAAAGTTCATTTGGTTTTAATACTTTAGCCATTGTTGATGGTAAACCTGAATCTTGTGATTTAAAAAAATTTTTATCAAATTTTTTAAGTTTTAGAGAAGACATTGTAATTAAAAAAACTAAGTTTGATTTAAAGAAAGCTGAAGAGAGAGCTCATATACTTATTGGTTTGTCAGTTTCAGTCGAAAATTTAGATAAAATAATAAAGATAATCAGATCTTCTAAAAATCCAGAGGATGCAAAAAAATCTATACTCAAAGTTAAATGGAAAATTAATCAATCGCAAAAGCTGATATCATTGGTAGAGAATAAAAAAGCAAAAGGTATATATAGTATATCTGTATCTCAGGTAAATGCAATTTTAGAACTAAGACTTCAAAAACTTACAGCTCTTGGCATAAATGAAATTGAAATTGAAATTAAAAAACTCTCTGAATTGATCATAAAGTATAAAAAAATCCTTTCATCTAAAAAAGAACTTTTAAAAGTAATTAGTCAAGAATTAATATTAATTAAAGAAAAATTTAGAGTAGAAAGACGAACAGATATTATTGATGCTGTATTGAATTATGATATAGAAGAGACAATTCAAAAAGAATCTGTAATAATAACTGTTACATTACAAAATTATATTAAAAGAGGATCATTAAGTAATGTAAAGCAACAAAAAAGAGGTGGGAAAGGGAAATCTGGAATTACTACTCGTGATTTAGACTCAGTCGTCAAAACTTTATCGGTAAACACTCACACTTCAGTACTATTTTTTTCTACAGAAGGTCTAGTTTATCGAGTAAAAGCTTGGAAAATACCTGTTGGATCGGCCTCTTCGAAGGGTAAATCTCTACATAATATTTTACCTTTAAAAGCTCATCAATCAATAAGCTCTATAATGCCATTTCCAGATAGTGAATCAGAATTAAAAGATTACCAAATTGTGTTTGCTACTGCACAAGGCAAAATAAGAAAAAATAGTTTAGAAGATTTTTCTTCAATAAATTCAGCAGGTAAAATAGCTATGAAATTAGAAGCAAATGATAAAATTGTTGGTGTTAAAATCTGCAAAGAAAACCAAGATATAATCTTGAGTACAAGATTTGGCAAATGTATAAGATTTGAGTCTAAAAAATTAAGAATTTTTAAAGGTCGATCCTCAAAGGGTATTAAAGGTATAGTTTTGGCCCCAGATGATGAAATAGTATCATTATCAATTATAGATAGTGACAAAAAAATTAAATTATCTGGAAAATCTAAAGATGAAAAATCTGAGGTTAAAGCTAAGGAAAAATTCATTTTTACTATCACTGAAAATGGTTATGGTAAAAAAACCTCACATTATGATTACAGAGTTACAAATAGAGGTGGAAAAGGCATAATAGATATCAAAAATTCACCAAGAAACGGAAACGTCTCTTCATCATTTCCTGTTTTTAACGGAAACGAAATATTAATTTCTACTAACAAAGGAAGGGTTATAAGAATTGCAGCCTCAGATATAAGAACAGTCGGTAGAGCTACACAGGGTCACAGAATTCAAAAATTATCTGGGGATGAAAAAGTGGTTTCAGCTGACAAAATTGATGATAATTTAGTTTAATGAAAAAAGTAGCAATTTATCCCGGAACTTTTGACCCAATTACATTTGGGCATATTGATGTTATCAAAAAGGGATTGAGATTATTTGATAAAATAATTGTTGCTGTTTCAGATGTTGATAACAAAAGCTATTTATTTCACTCTGATGAAAGAATTGAAATTGTTAAAAGAGCTTTATTTTCAGACCTAAAATTGAATAAAAAAAAAATTTTAATTATTTCATTTACATCACTAACTACTGACTTATGTAAAAAATATAAGTCTAACATTATCTTAAGAGGATTAAGGGCAGCATCTGATTTTGAATATGAATTTCAGTTAGCCGGAATGAATAGAAAGTTAAACAATAATATTGAAACATTATTTTTGATGTCAGATGTCGAGAATCAGATTATTTCATCTAAATTTGTTAAAGAAATAGTTAAATTAAAAGGTGATATAAAAAAATTTACAACTAAGAGCACAATCAGATTATTGAAAGAAAAATATGAGTAAATTTTTAATTAAATTTGTATTTTTTTTTTTGTTAATAACTAATCAATCAATATCAGAGGAGAACATAATGATTTTAAAATTAAAAGATGGTGATGTGAAAATTGAATTATTTTCGGATATAGCACCAAATCATGTTAAGAGAATTAAAGATTTAGCAAATAAAGGTAAATATGATAATGTTGTATTTCATAGAGTTATCGATGGATTTATGGCTCAAACTGGAGACGTTAAGTTTGGTAATTCGGAGTCAAAAGATTTTGATTTAAGTCGAGCTGGGATGGGTGGA
Source organism: uncultured Pelagibacteraceae bacterium (assembly GCA_902516465.1). GTDB lineage: Bacteria > Pseudomonadota > Alphaproteobacteria > Pelagibacterales > Pelagibacteraceae > Pelagibacter. The sequence goes on along the minus strand of CABXZD010000008.1, from coordinate 3,741 downwards.
TCAGATTTACCGAATTTGAAAGAAGAATTTAGTAGTGTGCCACATGACAGAGGTACTTTATCTATGGCAAGATCTTCTGATCCGAATAGCGCTAATAGTCAATTTTTTATATGTTTTAAACCTGCTCCATTTTTGGATAGACAATATACTGTTTTCGGTAAAGTAATTGAGGGAATGGAGAATGTTGATAAAATAAAACGTGGAGACGAAAATAATAACGGTGCTGTTAAAGATCCAGATAAGATAATAAGTTTTAAATCTTTATAAGTATTCTAAATGGCATTAAAAGAATTTGCCTTTAATATATTAAAAAAAGATGGTTATGCAAGAACAGGTATAATTAAAACCCATAGAGGTGATATTCAAACGCCTGCTTTCATGCCAGTTGGCACTCAAGCAACTGTTAAAGCATGTAATATTGATGATTTAAAAAAAACAGGTTCAGAAATAATTTTAGGAAATACGTATCATTTAATGATAAGGCCTGGAATTGAAAGAATAAAAAGAATTGGTGGTCTTCACAAATTTATGAATTGTAATTTACCTATACTTACTGATTCAGGAGGGTTTCAGGTTATGTCATTATCAAAACTTAACAAAATCGATAAAGAAAAAGGAGCAATTTTTAATTCTCATATTGATGGTAAAAAATTTTATCTTAGTCCCGAGGAAAGTATCAGAATTCAACTTGGATTAAATTCTGATATTTTAATGGTAATGGATGAGTGTCCAAAAAAAACATATGATTATGATTTAATTAAAAATTCAATGAATTTATCTTTACATTGGGCAGATAGGTCAAAAAAGTCTTTTGGTGATAATCCTCACAAAGCAATATTTGGTATAATTCAAGGTGGTCTTTTTGAAGATCTTAGAGTTAAATCTTTAAATGAATTAGAGAAAATTGGATTTAGTGGATATGCAATTGGTGGTCTAGCCGTAGGGGAAACACAAAAGGAAATGTTTACAGTTCTCGATTATATCAAAGACTATCTTCCATCAACTAAACCTCACTATTTGATGGGTGTTGGTACTCCTTCTGATATTTTAGGTGCTGTTAAAAGAGGTATTGATATGTTTGACTGCGTCCTCCCAACCAGATCTGGGAGAACAGGCTTAGCTTTTACCTGGAAAGGTAGAATTAACATTAAAAATAACAAATACCAAAATGATGACACACCTATTGATGAAAATTGTTCTAATTTTAATTTAAACAAATACTCTAAAAATTATTTAAATCATTTATTCAATACTAATGAAATTTTAGGTTCTATGCTTTTAACATTGCACAATATCAATTTTTATCAGGAATTGATGACTTCAATTAGATTCAATATCAAGAATGGCACTTTTAATGATTTTTATGATAAATATGTTAATTTGCTTTAAAGAAGAAACTATTTGTCCCAGAAATTCTTCTTTGAATTATTGAAATAATTATGTATATACGATGACATTCAAATTAATTGTGGGCCCTTAGCTCAGTTGGTAGAGCAATTCCCTTTTAAGGAATGGGTCGATGGTTCGAGTCCATCAGGGCTCACCACTTATAAATTAACCTATATTTATCGGTGGATAATCTAAAATTATTTCATTAGTCCATTCATTTATTTTTTTTATTCTATTATCTGCTGAAGGGTGTGTGCTCATGAATTCAGGAGGAGATTTCCCTTTATTAAATTCTTTCATTCTTTCCCAAATTTTAACTGTTTCTCTTATATCATAACCTGATAATGAAGAGAATATCATTCCCAAATAGTCTGCTTCACTTTCTTGTTTTCTATTAAAAGGATTCATTAATCCGATTTCAGATAAGAGACCTACTGTATTCATTCCTGTCGCTCTATTTACTTGCGATAATTTACCTCCAGAAAAAATATCAATCAGTTGAGTTCCGGTATTTAATATTGCGCCTCGACTCGCTCTTTCAACAGAATGTTTTGCAACAGCATGAGCTATTTCATGACCCATTACTGCGGCTAATCCATTTGTATTTTTGGTAACATCTAGGATACCGGTATATACAGCAATTTTTCCTCCTGGCATGCACCAAGCATTTCTTACTTTTTTATTCTCAATTAATATGTATTCCCAATCAAAATTTATTGTTGGGTCATTTAATTTTGCTTGATAAAAGTATTCTGCTATAGAGTTTTCCATCTTGCTTCCGATATCTTTAATTAAATTGAGTGTTTTTAAATCATCACTCATTTTTTCTTTTTCTTTCACTTTTTCATAAATTTGAGCAGCCTGGGCATTTAATTTAGCCTCTGGAATTATCTTGAGCTGTCTTCTTTGTGTGATTGGTGCAGTAGAACAAGAATTAAGAATCATCCCACAACAACCGCATCCCACATACGACAAAAATTTTCTTCTATTCATTTTGTTTAATATTGATAATATATTAATTAATGAATCTGAATAATAAAATATTATTATTACTTTTCATAGTGGCAATTTTGTTTGTAATCTATTCAAGTTTTAAGTAATTAAATGGCTAAAAATAAAAAAAAAAAATCAATTACACTTATATTAAGAAACTACTTTATTACTGGTGTAGTTGTTTTAATACCAATTGGATTTACACTTTATTTAACCAAATTTATAATCGGAATATCTTCTAATATTATTCCTCAGAATATAAATCCAAACAATTATTTACCTTACGCTATACCAGGTATAGAAATACTAATTTCTATCTTGTTTATTACAATTGTGGGTGGTTTGTCTTTATCTTTTTTAGGTAAACGAATTTTAAAATTGATAGATGATTTGTTCAAAAAAATACCCTTTTTAAGAACAATTTATTCTGCAATTTTGCAAATGACCGAGTCATTTTCAAATAAAGATAATGATAAAAAAAGTGTAGTTTTGGTTGAATACCCAAGAAAAGAAGTTTGGGCAGTTGGTTTTGCCACAAAAGAAAATACTGGTGAAATGGCAAATAAAACAAAAAAAAGATTAATTAATGTTTTTGTTCCTACTACGCCAAATCCAACAAGTGGTTTTTTATTAATGTTTCCAATTGAAGATGTAATTTATCTAAATATGACCTTTGAGGAAGCATCAAAATTTATAGTCTCTGCAGGAACATCTACAGGGAAAAGTTAAACTATATCATTTATTATATCTGCTCTATCGTATAATTTAATAAGAGGTTTGAATTTATTTATATCTTCATTTGACTTTTCTATTCTTTTAATCTCTTTTTCAGCTAATAAGAATAGATCGTTGTTGTGTATTGGGTCAGCTAATTTAAAATTTTTAATTCCACTTTGTTTGAATCCAAGTATATCTCCAAAACCTCTAATTTTCATATCTTCTTCGGATATAACGAATCCATCATTTGAGTCCTTAAGAATATTTATTCTTTTTTTTGCATTTTCACTGAGATTAGATTTAAACAGAAGTATGCAAGTCGAGTCTTTTGTACCTCTTCCTACGCGACCACGCAATTGATGAAGTTGTGAGAGACCAAATTTATTAGCATTTTCTATTACTATTACACTTGCATTTGGAAAATCGATACCCACTTCTATTATTGTCGTTGAAACTAATATTTTATATTTATTATTTAAGAAATCATTTAATATCTTGTCTTTGTCTTCGATATTAGTTTTACCATGCAATAAAGACACCTCATTTGGAAATATTTTATTTAAAAATTCAAATTTTTTAATAGCTGATGAATGATCTAATTTTTTTGACTCCTCAATCAAAGGACAAACCCAAAAAATTTGA
>CABXZD010000007.1 GCA_902516465.1 uncultured Pelagibacteraceae bacterium | reverse complement strand
CAAACAGAAAATGCAGGTAGAAGCATTAGTAGAGGAGCCAGAAGAATTTTCTCAGATGTCCGACTTAAAACCAACATAGAGCTATTAGGTAAATCTCTTTCCGGTATAAATATTTACAAATTTAGTTATATAGGAAGTTCTATTGAATATTCAGGTGTAATGGCGCAGGAGGTACCTTGGGCTACGGAAATGCATACTAGCGGATATCTAATGGTTGATTACAATAAAGTTGACGTTGTTTTTAAAAGGCTAAACTAAAAACTATAGATATCAGGACTAAATAATAGACTTTTAATACCTAGTTTTGCTAGATTCTGTGTCATTCTATCAGTAGTAAAATCAGTAAATTGTATTATATGAAACCATATATTAGGTGGAAAAAATCAATATTAAGTATATTTAATTAAAGTTACTGATGTCAGAAAAAAAAACAAATAGGAGAGATTTCTTGTTCACAGCAACATACGCTGTAGGAGCAGTGGGTGTAGGAGCTGTGGTTTGGCCTATGATTGATCAAATGAATCCAGATGCCTCTGTTAAAGCTTTAGCTAGTACCGAAGTAGATGTTAGTTCTCTGAACCCAGGAAAAACAATTACAGTTCTCTGGAGAGGAAAACCAGTTTTTATTAGACGAAGAACACAAGAAGAAATTGCAGAAGCAAAATCAGTTAAACTTGAAGATTTGAAAGACCCACAAAAAGACGAAGATCGAGCTAAGGATCCTGAGTGGTTAGTAATGCTTGGAGTATGTACTCATTTAGGGTGTGTACCTTTAGACCAAAAGGGTGATTACAATGGTTGGTTTTGTCCGTGTCATGGATCCCATTATGATACTTCAGGTAGGATTAGAAAAGGTCCAGCACCAACAAATATGGAAATTCCTAAATATGAATTTGTTAACGCTAATACAATTAAGATTGGATAAGAAATAATGAGTGATCACGAATATACACCTAAATCTAAATTTGGAAAATGGTTTAATGATAGACTACCATTACTTTCTTTAGCAAGTCATCTTACAGATTATCCTACACCAAAAAATTTAAATTATTGGTGGACGTTTGGTGGGATACTGACTTTTTGTTTAATAACTCAAATAGTTACTGGCTTAGTTTTAGCCATGCATTACATTGCACATGCTGATATGGCTTTTGATAGTGTTGAGCACATAATGAGAGATGTAAATTATGGATGGTTGATTAGATATATACACGCTAACGGGGCGTCAATGTTTTTTTTAGCAGTTTATATTCATATTTTTAGATCTTTGTTTTATGGATCTTATAAATCACCTAGAGAAGTTATTTGGATAATAGGAATAATTATATATTTATTAATGATGGCAGCTGCATTTATGGGCTATGTACTTCCGTGGGGACAAATGAGTTTTTGGGGAGCTACAGTTATAACAAATTTATTTAGTGCTATTCCTTTAGTAGGAGAGGGAATTGTAACTTGGTTGTGGGGTGGTTATTCAGTTGATAATCCTACATTAACAAGATTTTTTACACTTCATTATTTAATTCCATTTTTAATTTTAGGTTTAGTTGTACTGCACATTTGGGCACTTCATGTTCCAGGTAACAACAATCCAGTTGGAATTGATATCCAAAAACCGTCCAAGGATACAGTACCATTTCACCCCTACATAGTTATAAAAGATGGTTTTGCTCTATTAATGTTTTCAATCGTTTTTGCTTTTTTTGTTTTCTATACCCCAAATATTTTAGGTCATGCAGACAATTATATTGAAGCAGATCCATTAGTTACCCCAGCACATATAGTGCCTGAGTGGTATCTTCTACCATTTTATGCAATTTTAAGGTCTGTTCCGGATAAACTTTTAGGTGTAGTTGCAATGTTATCAGCAATTTTTATTTTAGCTGCTTTACCTTGGCTAGATACTTCAAAGATAAGATCAGCAGTTTTTAGACCACTTTACAGACAATTTTATTGGATCTTGGTTGCTGATGTTTTGATTTTGGGTTATGTGGGGGCTATGCCAGCTGAAGGCTTATACTTATTAATAGCAAGAGTTGCGACGGCATATTATTTTTTACATTTTTTAGTAATTTTACCAGTTTTAGGATTTAAAGAAAAAACTTTACCAATACCATTAAGTATTACTGAACCCGTTTTAGGGGGATCTTCTAATTTCGCTTTGGCTAAAAATAAAAAGAAATTTGAATAAGTGAAAAATTTTTTAAGAACACTACTCCTACTTATTATATTTATTGGATTTCCTTTTAAATCGTATACTGCTGAAAAAGTAGAGTATCTTAAAACCGATTGGACTTTTAAGGGTCTATTTGGAAAATTTGACCGTGGATCATTACAAAGAGGTTATCAAGTTTATACGGAAGTCTGTTCTTCGTGCCATTCTATGAAATATTTAAGCTATAGAAACTTAGCTGAAAAGGGTGGGCCTGAATTTACAGAAGCACAAGCTAAGGCTATTGCTGCTTCTTTTGAGGTTACAGATGGACCCAACGCTGATGGTGAAATGTTTACTCGTCCAGGAAAACTATCTGATAAATTTGTTAAACCTTATGAGAATGTTAAAGCTGCACAGGCAGCAAATGGAGGAGCTTACCCACCTGATATGTCAGTTTTAGTTAAAGCAAGAGGTGGTGGGGTAGATTATATTTATTCTCTACTTCAAGGTTATGAAGATCCTCCGTCAGGAATTACTTTAGATGATGGAGTTTACTACAACAAATACATGTATGGAAATAAAATCAAAATGCCCAACCAATTATCAGATGGTCTCGTAGAATATGCCGATGGAACTGAAGCATCAATAGAACAGATGTCTAAAGATGTAACAACATTTCTAATGTGGTCAGCTGAGCCTCATTTAGAAAGTAGACATAAAATGGGTTTTAAAGCTATTACCTATTTAATTATTCTAACTATCTTAGTTTATTTTAGTATGAAAAGAATTTGGTCACGTGTTGAAACGGAAGTTTAATACATCTCCATCCTTAACTATATAATCTTTACCTTCTAACCTCATTTTACCATTCGTTTTAGAATCTACCCAACCATTATTATCTATAAAATCACTATAAGAAATTGTTTCAGCTCTAATGAAACCTTTTTCAAAATCAGTATGAATTTTACCTGCAGCTTTGGGAGCAGTACAATTTTTTTCAATTGTCCATGCTCTAGTTTCTTCTGCCCCAGAAGTAAAGTAAGTATCTAATTCAAGAATTTTATAACCTTTTTGAATTAAAGAATTTAATCCAGTTTCTTTTATGCCAATCATTTCCATGTAACTTTTCTTTTCAGTTGAATCTAATTCATTTATTTGGTTTTCTATGTCAGCAGAAATGATCAAGGTATTTTCTTGTCCAAATTTATCAATGAAAGCTTTTGTATAAATATTTCCATTTTGTAAGCTTTTTTCATCTACATTACATACAAAAATTTTTGACTTTAAAGATAATAATCCGCTTTGATTAAGTTGTTTTTTATCAAATTCATTTTTTAATAATGAAATATCTTTGTCATTATTTATATAATCTAAGGCTGTTTCAAGCATCTTTATCTGTTCCTCATCAACATTTTTTTTATTATTTTTTTCAAGTCTTTTGTGAATTGACTCTAGATCTGCAAGCATCATTTCTGTTTCAATGATATCAAGATCCCTAATCGGATCAATGTTAGGATTCACATTTTGAATATCCTCAGAATCAAAACATCTAATCATATGTATTATTGCATCTACTTCTCTAATGTGAGAAAGAAATTTATTTCCTAAACCCTCACCTTTTGAGGCTCCCTTTACTAGACCAGCAATATCTACAAATGAGATTGTAGTATAAATAGTTTTTTTTGATTTTGATATTTTTGCTAGATTTTCTAATCTACTATCTGGTACGGGCACCACACCAACATTTGGATCAATTGTACAAAATGGAAAATTTGCAGCCTGAGCTTTACTTGAGTTTGTTAAGGCATTAAACAGTGTTGACTTACCGACATTAGGTAATCCAACGATTCCACATTTAAAACTCATTACTTATTATTTACTGTGCTTGAAAATAAGTCTAATTTTTTTTTAATTAAAATTGATATTGAGTCCATGATATCTTCTGAGACTTTTTCTATTTCAATTATTTCTTCCTCTGTAAAATTTTGTAGGACAAAGTCGGCGACTTCTATTTTGCCAATTGGTTTACCTATACCAACCCTTACTCTTGAATAGTCTTTACCAATAAACTTATCTATAGATGCAATTCCGTTATGACCTGCGCTTGATCCACCAAATTTTGCTTTTATTTTTCCTAATTCAATATCTAAGTCATCATGAAAAACTATTACATTAGCTGCATCAATTTTAAAATATTCTATTAATTCTCTTATGCACATACCCGAGTTGTTCATAAAAGTTAATGGCTTAATTGCATAAATTTTCTGTTTTTCAATATTTCCGGTTGTTAAGAGACCTTTAAATTTTGGTTTTTGTTTTGATAAACCAAATTTTTTATTAATAGAGTCTATAATTTTAAAACCAACATTATGTCGATTATTTTCACTGTCTGGTGTTGGATTACCTAATCCTACAAATAAAAGCATAAGTCTATAGATTAAATTTTCAATTTAGAAATATTATTTTTTTTCTTCAGAAGGTTTTTTTTCAGCAGGTTTTTTATCCTCTCCCTCTTTTTTATCACCTTTCGCTCCATCTGCTGCTGACTTATCACTACCCTCTGCTGTTGCTTCCTTTTCAGCGCCTTCAGAGCCCTCCTCACCCTCTGCTGTCTCGGCTTCTGTTGGTTTTTCAGGTTCCTTCATAACAGTCGGTGCAGCTAAGGTTGCAATTACAAAATCTCTTCCTTGTATGGTTGGTACCACATCTGAATCTAGTTTTACTGATGAAATTTTAAAACTTTCTCCAATATCAATTCCATCAAGATCTAAGGTCAAATTTTCAGGAATTTTTTCACTTGGACATTTTAATTCAACTTGTCTTCTAACTATATTTAGAACTCCACCTCTTTTTAAACCCGGCGATTTTTCATGATTTATAAAATTCACAGGAACATTAATTTTGATTTTTACTCCTGGGAGTACTCTTAAAAAGTCAACATGTGTAGGTTCATCACTCAATATGTGATATTTAACTTCTCTAGGTAGAACATTTTGAGCCTTACCATCAACCTCTAAAGAAATGATATTTGACAAAAAATTTTGTTTATCTATTAAAGTTTTAAGAAGTTTTTTTGAAATTGAAACTTTTTGATTTTGTTCTTTTCCACCATACACTATAGCTGGAACATCGCCATTATTTCTAATTATACTTAGTTCTCCTTTGGTGGTGTTTTCTCTAATATTAGCTTTGAGCGAATTCATAAAACAGAGTTTTTTAACCGATGTTAACAAATAATCAAGGGAATTATTTAAATAAATCTGATACGGAAGTTGAGTTAGATATTCGGTTTATTGCTTCTCCCATAAGGCCAGAAATTGGCAAAACTTCTATATTCTTAACATTTTTAGTTTTTTCAACATTATCAATAGTATCGGTAATGACTAAATTTTTTATTACTGAATTTTTTATTTTTTTTACTGCGTCACCACTTAAAACTCCATGAGTAATGTAAACATAAACATCTTCTGCTCCTTTTTGCTTCAAGGCTCTAGCGGCGTTTATTATAGTTCCACCTGAATCAATTATATCATCAACTATGATACAAGTTTTGTTTTTAACATTTCCAATAACATTCATAACTTGGGATTGGCCAGGTTTAGGTCTTCTTTTATCAACAATGGCGAGACCGACATTAAGAAGCTTGCCAAGCGCTCTAGCTCTTTCAGTTCCACCGACATCTGGTGCTACACATATAATTTCTTTACTTTTAATTTTTTTTTTTATATGTCTAGCGAATATTGGTGTAGCGAAAAGGTTATCTACTGGAATATCAAAGAATCCTTGTATCTGGCCTGCATGCAAATCTACTGTTACAATTCTATCAGCACCAGCTTTTGTAATTAGATTAGAAACTAGCTTAGCAGATATAGATGTTCTTGGAACAACTTTTCTATCTTGTCTAGCATAACCGAAATACGGTATTACCGCAGTAATGTTTTTGGCCGAAGATCTTTTAAGTGCATCTATTACTAGCAATAGTTCCATTAAGTTATCATTAGCAGGAGAGGAAACAGATTGAATTATAAAAATACTATTTCCTCTAATGTTTTCGTTTATCTCGACGTATATTTCACCATCAGCAAACTTTCTAATACTTGAATTGACAAGTTTAGATCTTAAATATTTAGCAATACTTTTACTTAGAACTTTATTACTATTTCCAGTTAATAATTTCATTGAAAAGTTTAATTAATCATAATTATTGAAATATTTCTACCATAATCATCATGCTTTAATCTTAAAGATCGTCGAGCGCTAAAAAAATTATTTTTTTTGTTAAAAGTATCTATATTTTTCATATCTATGTTTGTAATTTTGTTTGAAATAAGTTCAGATTTGACATAATTGGCTAAATCAAAAAAAATTAAACCTCTTTTATTTTTGAAAAAAATTCTATTTTTTATACTTTTTTTAAGGAATTTATTTTTAAAATCCTCTCTTACATTATAATTATTTTGAGTGATACAGGGCCCAATCACAGCAGTTATATTGTTATTTTTACAACCTTTTTTTAACATAAATTTAATCACTTTTTTAATAATTCCTTTAAAAGCTCCTTTCCAGCCAGCATGAATTATTGCAATAAAATCTTTGTTGTTATCGTATATTAAGATTGGTGCACAATCTGCAGTCAATACTGCTATTGGAAGTTTCTTTTGGTTAGTAATTATTGCATCAGCTTTTATTTTTTTTTTATAATTTTTAAAATTTTTATCTATAAATATAAATTTGTTACTATGAATTTGATGAAGAAAGAAAATCATCCTTATTTTTTTACCAATTTTATTTTTTACAATTTCTAAATTCTCCTTGATGTTTTTTTTTTTATCATTTGAACCAAAGCCACAATTAAGACTTTTATAAATTCCTTTAGATTTTCCTCCATTTTTGTTAAAAAAACCATGACTGATTTTTTTTTCTTTCGACAATTTTTTAGACTTAATCAGTTTTAAAAACCTAATTTAAAGTTATTTTTTTTATTTTTAATCATCATTACTTTAAACAAATTTCCCATTTCTTTCTCATCTATAAGTCTCTTAAGTCTATAGTATATATCAGTTTTTTTTAAAAAATTTTGGTTCTTAGATATTATTTCTGCTCTTTGTATTATACCCATATTTATTAAGAATTTTTTTTGAGTCGTTAATTCGTTATCCAAATCCCCAATTCGAGCTATATACTTTTTAAAAAAATTAAAATTTATGTTGTGAGTTATATCTGAATTTCCAATATTTTCTAAAATATTTGAATACTTATGATTTGATACTGCCTGTAAAGTATTTTTCATTTTATCATCGGTATAACCATAATCTATCAATAATAAACAGCCATTATTTTTTTTTATCGTATTAGAAATTATTTTTAAATATTTTAAACCCAATTCGGAATATTCAATAAATTTTTGATTTTTGGATATTTGGAAATTAATTTTTTTTTCCAATTTTTTTAAGCTTATTTTTTTTTCTAAAAAAAAAATTCTATTCTCATTTTCCTTTTGAACAAATTTTTCAAACCAAAAATTTCCCTTTTTTTTGAATTGTTTGATTGGAATTGAGTCGAAAAATTCATTAGCAATGAATATACAAGGATTTTTGTCAATTTTGTTAATTTTTGAAACCCAAGCTATTTCTTTTTTTTTCAATTTTTTTTTTTGAACTTGGATTAATGAGGGACTTTTTTCATATATTATTATTTTGCAAGATTTAGAAAGGTCAGGAAAACTTTTAAAACTTTCTATTAATATTTTCATCATCTCACCATTTCCTGCTCCAAGCTCCATAAGATTAAATTTTTTTGGTGACCCTAAGTTTTTCCAAAAGCTATAAATCCAAATTGCAATCATTTCAGAAAAAAGCCTGGAAATGTTTGGGGCTGTTATAAAATCCCCTTGTTTACCAAAAGGATTTTTTTTCATGTAATATCCAGAATTTTTATTATAAAGAGAATAGTTTATAAACTTGTCTAAAGGTAAATTAAATTTTTTTTTCACTTTTATATTTCGTTATGAATATATAAATACCAATTAAAAGGAAGATAAAACTTAATATTTGTCCCATTGATAAACCTAAGAAAAAATAACCTAATTGTAAATCTGGAACTCTAAAAAACTCTATGGCAAATCTAAAAATTGAGTAAAATATCAAGAACATTGCTGAGATCATTCCTGGGGATTTTAGAAATCCTTTGTTTCTAAAATTAAGTAAGATAATCAATAAAACTATACCCTCAAAAATTGCCTCATACAATTGAGAAGGGTGTCGATATAAATTGTCAATTTTAATAAATTTCACCGCCCATATCAGATTGGTTTCAAACCCATACAATTCAGAATTAATAAAGTTTGCAATTCTTCCAAAAAATATTCCAATAGGTGCAACGAGTGAAACAATATCTAAATATTGGTATGGATTTTGATTATTTTTTTTGGCGAACCAAACGCTAACAACTATTATACCAATTAAACCTCCATGAAATGACATTCCACCTTGCCAAATTTTGAGTACTTCATATAGATTGTTAACATAATAATTAAAATCGTAGATTAAAACATAACCTAATCTACCCCCGATAATGATACCTATAATTAGAAAAGTAACGAAATCGTCGAATTTTTCTTTGAGATTTATGTTTTCTATGAAAAATTTTTTACTTAAAATCCATCCCAAAGAAATACCAACAATATAAGCTAAGGAATACCATCTAATTTCAATTGAAAATATTTGTATCGCTACTGGGTCAAAATTATTAATGAACATCTTTAATTATAATTATAGAATATAAATATAGTAGGTTATTATACTAATAATATGAAAAATTCAAAATTTGTTATTGAGAAGCTAAGTAAATTATTTGAAAAAGGGTTGGTCTCATCAAAAGATTTAACTAACGAATTAATGAATATTTTAAGATCTAAAAGAGATGAAATAGTATTCAGAATGAAATTAACTAGCAAGGATGAGTTTGATATATTAAAAAAAAGAGTCGAAAATCTAGAAATGAAAATTAATCAATCCAATAATAAAAAAATAAAAAAAACTAGACGGGTAAAAAAATTTTAACTCCCAAACCATTTAAAGAAGATTTTTCAAGCTTTATATTACCGCCATGAGACCTTACTATATCTGATGCTATAGATAAGCCCAACCCAACACTAGATTTTGCATCAGCCCTTCCTTTGTCAATTTTATAGAATGGCTTAAAAACATTCTCGTACTCTTTTATTGGGATTCCAGGCCCATTATCCTCAATTTTAATAAATAAATTATTATGATTTTTATTGAGTTCGATATTTACCTTTTCTCCGTATTTAATTGAGTTATCAATTAAGTTATTTATACATCTTTGGATTAAGTTTTTTCTGCCATTGATATAAATTCGAGATGGAAGATTAGTTGAAATATTTTTATTATTATATTTTTCAACTATATCTTTAATTAATTCGCTTAAATCAAATTGTTCGTCTTTCTCTAAATATGAGGAGCTAGTAAATTGAAGATACTCATTAAGCATTTTTTCCATGTCACTTATATTTTCAGCTAATTTATTTGAAAGCTCTTTATCTTTAATAAAAGCAATTTGAAGTCTCATTCTTGTTAAAGGTGTTCTTAAGTCATGACTAATACCTGATAACATTTCAGATCTTTGTTTAAGATGACGAGCGATTCTTTTTCGCATTTTTTCAAATTCATATCCTGCCTGTCTTATTTCAGCAGCACCTGATGGTTTGAATTCCTCTATTTCCTCTCCTTTTCCAAATTTTTCAGCAGCTTTTGCTAAATTTGTGATTGGTCTTGTTTGATTTTTTAAAAATATAAGAGATATAAAAATCATTATAATAGCCGGAACTGTAATCCATAAGGCAAATATTCGAGCTGAGGAACTCGTTACTCTATCTTTAGGTATTAAAAACTTAAAATATCCAGATTGATAATTTATTCTTATGTCAATAAGTTCTTTATAATTTGTTGTGTCAAACCAAAATTGTTTTGTCCCAAATCTTGATTTTAGCTCTCTTCTTAAAGTTCTATCAATGGGACTAAACCATCTTTCCGCATATGTATAATTAAAATTTTCATCTTCAACTAACTCTATATTTAAATTTTGATATACTGAGAAAAGGTTTGTTATCTCATCTTTATTATAAATTTCATCATTATAAACTTCTATAAAAGTATTAATCTCATTCACTAGAGCTTTAGTCATACCTTTGTTAGTTTTTATCCAGAGACTATCAAAAAAAACTGTTGTTATGATAAGTTGTAAAATAATTACTGGAACTGCAACAATCAATAATGCTCGATAAAATAATCTTTTTGGAAGAATATTTTTTATAAATTTATTCAATCCATAAAACATATCCTGCTCCTCTTATAGTTTGTAAAAATTTTGGATTTTTTGGATCAATCTCTATTTTTTTTCTCAACCTAGTTATGATTACATCAATCGATCTTTCTTTATCTAAATTGATTAGTAATCCTATGTCCTCTCTGGAAAAAGTTTTTCCGGGATTATTTATCATTTTTTTCAAAATTGTTTTTTCTGTTTTGTTAATTTTGTATTCTAATTTATCTTTAAAAATTAGTTGTTTATTCAGATCGATTTTTACATTTTCAAATTCTATAATTTTTTTTTCATCCCTTTTTTTCGTCTTATCAATTATATTTTGTATCCTTAAAACTAGTTCTTTAGGTTCAAACGGCTTTGGAAGATAATCATCTGCTCCAGTTTCTAATCCTTCTATTCTATCATTTGCCTCACCTTTTGCTGTCAATAAAATTATAGGTGTACTTAATTTTTTTTTATTTTCTTGAATAAATTCTAAACCACTTTTTCCATGCATCATTATATCTAAAACAATTATATCGAACTCAATTAAATCAACTTTTTCTTCAGCATCCTCAGCACTATTTGCAGTAGTTACAAGATAATTATTTTCATTTAAATATTTTTTAACTAATGATCTAATACCATCGTCATCATCAACAACTAATATATGTGCAATAAAATTATCCATTAATTATCTTTTTTAAAACATTGTCAAAACTTACTACTTCCTCTGAACTAGATTCTAATAAAGCATTGTAAATTCTTTTTTTTTGACTATCAAAAATTTCTTTAAAAATTTTTTTTCCTTTTTCGTTTAAAAACAAATGTTTGACTCTTGTATCTTTTTCATCTTTCACAAAAAAAATCATATCTTGTTGGATTAAATCTTTCAAAACTCTATTGAGACTCTGTTTTGTTACTTTTAGTTTTTTTAGCAGTTCGGATACTGATATTCCCTCGTACATTGATAATAGATGAATAGCTTTTTGATGTGCTAGACCAATTGAGTACTTATCAAGAATTTTTTTTGAATCTGAAAATGTTTCTCTATATCCAACAAATAATTTTTCAATTAAGTCTTTTAATTGATCGTCTTTTAAATATAAAAGTTGTTTCATTGTTGGTAAGTTATATTGACATATTATAGATACAAAGATATTTTTTGGTAAGAAATTTTTCATAAAAAATGATACCTTACGATAAAAGATCAGGAAAAATATGGTACAATGGCGAATTAGTAGATTGGTCAGATGTAAAAGTCCATGTATTAAGTCACGGTCTTCATTATGCAAGTTGTGTTTTCGAGGGTGAGAGAGTTTATGACGGATCAATATTTAAATTAGAGGAGCACACGTCAAGATTATTTTATTCAGCTAAAAGAATGGGGTTTGAGATACCTTATAGTGAGGATGAAATAAATCAAGCTTCCAAAAAAATAATCTCAACTCAAAAAGTTCAAAATGGATACGTAAGACCAGTAGCTTGGCGTGGAAGTGAGATGATGGCTATCTCAGCGCAGGAAACTAAAATTCATGTAGCTATTGCGACATGGGAGTGGGGTTCTTATTTTGATCCAAAACTAAAAGTTGAGGGAATAAAATTAAATATATCAAACTGGAAAAGGCCTGCTCCTGATACAATTCCTTGGGATACTAAAGCATCAGGACTTTATATGATTTGTACACTTTCAAAACATGAGGCTGAAAAACAAGGATACACGGATTCACTAATGTTAGATCATGAAGGAAATATAGCTGAGGCTACTGGAGCGAACGTTTTTTTTAAAGATAAAAATGGAGAATTACATACCCCTATACCAGACTCATTTTTAGATGGAATAACCAGACGGACTGTTATTGAAATAGCAAGATCCAAAAGTATTAATGTCCATGAAAGAAAAATTAAACCTGAAGAATTAAAAAATTTTGTAGGATGTTTTTTAACTGGAACAGCAGCAGAGGTTACTCCGGTTTCATGTATAGCAGAACACCAATTTAAAGTTTGTAAATTAATAATTGATTTAAATGAGAGCTATCAGTCTTTAGTTAAAAAGAAAAAAGCTGCTTAATCTTTGTTATCTTCAGAAATTGCGTGATCTATTCCTTTACGCATATAATCGTATCCTGTAAAGAGTGTTAGAGCTGCAGAAAGCCATAATAAAATAATACCAATTGTCTGGGCATTATAATCTTGAAAATTTATTATTTTATTTCCTGTTTCACCTGATAACAAAAGGCCGATAGCAATCATTTGTAAAACTGTTTTCAGTTTAGCAAGATTTGAAACTGGAAGTTTAATTTTTCCTTTTGCAAGAAATTCTCTGAGACCGGATATTAAAATTTCACGCGTTAAAATAATAATCGCTGCTATGACCTCATAATGACGTATTGTTCCATCCATAACCAAAAGAATTAGAGCTGTTGCAACAATGATTTTGTCAGCAATTGGATCTAACAACTCTCCTAATTTTGACTCTTGACCAAGAAATCTTGCTAACATTCCGTCTAGGAAGTCAGTGAATGAAGCAACAATGAATAGAATTAAAGCAGTTAAATCTCCATAAAATCCAGGCAAGTAAAATGCTAATACAAAAAAAGGAACAATTAAGATCCGACCTACTGTCAAAATATTTGGTATCTTTTTAAGCATATTTATCTATTCATGAAAAAAATTATATATCTTTTTTGCAACTTTTACCTCTACACCTTCCACCGATTTTATTTCATCAAGACTAGCTGACTCTACTGCTCTGGCGGATCCAAAATGGTTTAAAAGAGCTCTTTTTCTTATAGAACCAATCCCTTCTATTTGATCAAGTAAGGATTTACTTATTCCTTTTTTCCTTTTAGCTCTATGAGCACTTATTGCAAAACGGTGTGACTCGTCTCGAATTCTTTGAAGAAAGAATAGTGTAGGATCATTTCTTAAAAATTTAAATTCTTTACCATTATGAAAAAAGGTTTCATTCCCACTATTTCTTAATTTACCTTTAGCTATAGCTATAATAGGAATATCGTGAAGTCCTAATTCATTCAAAGCTTCTCTCGCCACAGAATATTGCCCTTTACCACCATCCACTATGACCAAATCCGGAAAAGATAAATAATTATCTTTCTCTTGTACAGCTCTTTTAAATCTTCTATTTAAAACTTCTCGTATCATCCCATAATCATCTTGTTCATTTTTTTTATTCTTAATATTAAATTTTCTGTATCTTTTTTTAATAAATCCTTCATCTCCATATGTAATTAAAGCTCCTACACTATTTGTTCCCTGAATATGGCTATTATCATAAACTTCTATAAGATTTATGTTTGTTTCTAAATTAAACTTACTTGCAACTTTATCAAACAGTTCTTTGTTATTCTGACTTTCATAAAGTTTTCTATTAAGACTGTCTTTTGCATTTTTGATCGCTTGATTAATCACTTTTAATTTTGAACCTTTTTTTGCAACAGAAATATTAATTTGTTTACTCTCTTTTTGAGAGAGAGTTTTTTCTAGTAAAACCTTTTCTTTAATTTCTTCTGATAGAATTATCGAAGAGGGTACACTTTTATTTTCATAAAATTGGGAAACAAAGGAATTAATTATATTACTCAATTTTTCATCTGGATCATGTTTAGGAAAAAAAGCTTGATTACCCCAATTTTGTTTTGATCTATAAAAAAAAACTTGAATACAAGTTTTGCCAGATTCTTTATATCCTGCAATTACATCAGCTTCAATTAAGTTAGCTTCATTAATTCTTTGTGAGGATTGAATAATATTTAAAGATTTTATTCTATCTCTTAAAACTGTTGCCTTTTCAAAATCTAAATCCTCACTAGCCTTCTCCATTTGGTTTGAAAGACTTTTTTGTATTTTTCTAGATTTACCAGATACAAATTCTATTGCATCATCTACTGTTTTTTTGTACTCCTCTTTTTCTATATAACCAACACAAGGTCCTGAACATCTTTTAATTTGGTATAAAATACATGGGCGTTCTCTATTTTTAAAAACAGAGTCATCGCAAACTCTTAAGTGAAAAATCTTTTGTATCATTTTTATTGTCCAGTTAGCCGAACCTGCAGATGCAAAGGGTCCAAAATAAAAACCCTCATTTATTTTTTTCCCACGATGTCTTTTTATTTGCGGCCATTTGTCCTTATTACTAATAAAAATAAATGGAAAAGATTTATCATCTCGTAATAAAATATTGAATTTAGGTTTATGTTTTTTAATTAAATTTGCTTCAAGAAGTAGTGCCTCACTCTCATTTGAAGTAGTCGTTATTTCAAGTTTCCTAGTTTGTGAGAGCATTCTTTCAGTCCTAATAATATGATTTTTTTCTGCTATATAACTTTTGAGCCTATTTGGTAGATTTTTTGCTTTACCAACATAAAGAATATCTCCTTGATCATTTAACATTCTATAAACCCCAGGTAATTTTGGAATAAGATTGAGTTCTTTTTTAATTACTTCTTTTCCTATTTCAGAACTTATCATGACTTCTTTTTTTGGTAATTTGAATACCAACTGATGAACAGTCTTTTAAAATCTCTAATTTTTCAATTTTTAACATTATTTTACCAATCCTTTTGTCTTTAAATAATTCATCAAAAACTGCCTCAGCAAGGGATTCTAAAAAATTGTAATGTTTTTTTTTAACTAATTTTGTTATTAATCTAACAACAGTTCCGTAGTTTACTATAGACTTAATGTCTTTATCATTAGTAGGTTTTTTATCCTCGTAGTCAATTTCCAGACTAAATTTAACTTTTTGCGATTTCTCTTTTTCAAAATCATAAAAACCAAGCTTAAGATCTAAAATTAGTTCATTAATTAAAATTTTTTTCTCATAATTAAATAAGCTTTTAGATTTATCTATTTTAATAATCTTAAAATTATTCTTTTTCATTCTTTGCTACCCATTATGTCTGGCGTTTGCCAGTTCAAACTTTGTCCACTATCAATTGCTAAAACTTGACCTGTAATAGAACTGTTTTTTATAAAAAAGTCAACAGCACTACAGATTTCATTAACATCAACTTGTTGTTTTAATGGTGTAGAAAAATACTGTTTTTTAAAGTGTTTTTCAGTTTGTCTTTTATTTTTAATTGTAGGACCTGGAGCAATACCATTTACGCGTATTTTTGGAGCTAAGCTCATCGCACTTGTTTTAGTGAGAGTATAAAGGCCTGTTTTACTTAATGTATATGAAAAAAAGTACGGTGTTAATTTGAAAACTCTTTGATCAATAATGTTAATTATATTATTATTTTCTCCTCTGGTATTTTTTGCGAAACCTTTTGATAGCAATGCAGGTGCTTTAAGATTTGTGTTTAAATGAAGATCCCAACTTTTAAATGAAAAATTTTCTAATCTATCGTTTTCAAATAAGGAGGCATTATTTATTAAGCAGTCAAAATATTTTAATTTAGATTTTGAAAATTTAATAATTTTGTTCACATCATTTTCCTTACCTAAATCTGCTTTAACTAAATAAACAATGGTACCTTTTTTTTTTAATTCTTTTTTAAGCTTTTCTGCTTCGGATTTTGATTTGTTATAGTGAATTACAATTTCAATATTTAATCCTGATAATTTTTTTGCAATTGCAGCACCTATTCTGGTTGCTCCTCCAGTAATAATTATTTTCCGTGCTTCCATTTTTTATCTCTTTTTTTTGTAACTTTAGTCCCAGGCATACCCATTGTTGATCTACCCTTCGGGTAAAGTTTATTTTTTACATCATACTGTCTTATTTTAGGATTCAACGTGATTTCTAACTCTGTACTTTCTAATTTTCTTATTTCATCCCTAATTTTTGCAGCCTCTTCAAACTCAAGATTAGAAGCAGCTTCTTTCATTTTCTTATCTAAAGCTTTTAGATGTTTCTTTAAATTTCCACCAACATTTGAACCTTCACTAATTTTGACATAATCTTTTTCATAAACACTCTCTAAAATATCACTAATTTCTTTTTTAACTGACTTAGCATCTATTTTATGTTTTTTATTATAATCTAATTGAATTTTTCTTCTTCTATCTGTTTCTTGTATTGCTTTCTTTATACTTTTAGTCTCTTTATCTGCATACAAAATTACCTTTCCCTCAACATTCCTTGCTGCTCTTCCAATTGTTTGAATTAGAGAAGTCTCAGATCTTAAAAAACCCTCTTTGTCTGCATCTAAAATTCCTACTAAGGCACATTCAGGAATGTCCAAACCTTCTCTTAATAAGTTAATTCCAACAAGAACATCAAAAACACCCATTCTTAAGTCTCTCATAATTTCAATTCTTTCAAGAGTATCTATGTCTGAATGAAGGTATCTTACTTTGACCCCATTCTCATGAAGATATTCCGTTAAATCTTCAGCCATTTTTTTTGTAAGGGTAGTAACTAAAACTCTATGATTATTTTCGATTACTTTTTTGCACTCATGCATTAAATCGTCCACTTGGTTTTTTGCAGGTCTTATTTCAACCGGTGGATCAATTAATCCAGTGGGTCTAATTACTTGATCAATATATTTTCCTTTTGTTTGTTCTAATTCCCATGGACCAGGTGTGGCTGAAACAAATACTGTTTGAGTTCTCATTAAATCCCATTCTTCAAATTTTAATGGTCTGTTATCCATACATGATGGGAGTCTAAATCCATATTCTGCTAAAGTACTCTTTCTTGATCTGTCACCTTTGTACATTCCGTTTAGCTGTGGAACAGTAACATGGCATTCATCAACAAAAATTAAGGTGTTGTCTGGAAAGTATTCAAAAAGAGTGGGGGGTGGTTCGCCTGGTTTTCTTCCGGATAAAAATCTAGAATAATTTTCTATTCCTGCACAAGATCCAGTCGCCTCTATCATTTCGAGATCAAATTTAGTTCTTTCCTCTAATCTTTGCGCCTCAAGTAATTTATTTTCAGCTTTATGCTTTCTTAATGTAATTTCTAATTCCTTTTTTATATTTATGACTGCTTGTTCAATAGTTGGTTTAGGGGTGATGTAATGACTATTTGCATAAATTTTAACTAAACTTAACTCTCTTACCTGATCTCCAGTAAGAGGATCAAATTCCTCTATTTTTTCAAGTTTGTCTCCAAATAAACTTAATCTCCAAGCCCTATCTTCTAAATGTGAAGGAAAAATTTCTAAATATTCACCTCGAGCTCTGAAGGTACCTCTATAAAAATTTTGATCATTACGCTTATATTGAAGTGCTACCAAAGACTTAATTATTTGTTCTCTATTATATTCGTAATTTTTTTGAAGGGTTAAAGTCATTTTACTATATGCTTCAACTGAGCCTAAACCATATATACATGATACACTCGCAACTATTAAGACATCATCTCTTTCGAGAAGAGATCTTGTCGCTGAGTGTCTCATTCGATCTATTTGTTCGTTAATAGATGCTTCTTTTTCAATATAGGTATCTGATCTAGGTACGTACGCCTCAGGAGTGTAATAATCATAATAAGAAACAAAGTATTCTACCGCGTTATCTGGAAAAAAAGTTTTCATCTCACCATAAAGTTGGGCAGCCAGGGTTTTATTGGGGGCTAAAATCAAAGCTGGTCTATTTGTAGCTTCAATTACTTTTGCCATTGTAAATGTTTTTCCAGAACCTGTAACTCCAAGTAAAACTTGATTAAATGCCTCTTTATTAGCTCCATTTACTAATTTTTTGATAGCCTCCGGCTGGTCTCCCGCTGGTTTAAAATCTGATTTAATTTTGAATTTTTTTCCACCCTCAAGTTTTCCACTTATTTTTGGATTTTTACTCTGAATATCTGTAATTAAATCTTGATAAGTATTTTCCATATATTAAGAAAGTAGTAGAATTAAATTATATTTCAATGAGCATTATATCAAACAGTTTAAAGAGAATTAAACCATCACCAACTATCTCTGTAACTCAAAAGGCTAGAGAATTAAGAGCAGCAGGAAAAGACGTAATTGGTCTTGGTGCAGGTGAACCAGATTTTGACACTCCAAATAATATAAAAAATGCAGCTATTAAAGCTATTAAAAAAGGAGACACTAAATATACCGCAGTGGATGGAACTCCAGCATTAAAAAAAGCTGTTGTTGGAAAATTCAAAAGAGAAAATAATCTTAGTTATTCAACTGATCAAATAACAGTAGGAACTGGAGGAAAACAAGTTCTTTACAATGCTTTTATGGCAACTTTAAATAAAGGTGATGAAGTCATTATTCCTGCACCTTTTTGGGTTTCATACCCAGACATGGTTCTTTTAGCTGGAGGAAAACCAAAAATAATAAAATGCACTGAACAAGAAGGTTTTAAACTAACAGTAAAAAAACTTAAAAAAGCAATTTCAAAGAAAACAAAATGGGTAATCTTAAACTCACCATCAAACCCAACTGGAGCAGGATATACCAAAAAAGAAATTCAAAATTTAGCTAAAGTTTTAATTAGAAATAAAAAAGTCTATATCTTAAGTGATGATATTTATGAGCATGTTAGATATGATAATTTTAATTTTTTTACAATTGCTCAAATTTCAAAACTAAAAGAAAGAACACTTACAATGAATGGAGTTAGCAAATCTTATGCCATGACAGGATGGAGAATAGGATATGCAGCAGGACCAAAAGAGATAATCAAAGCTATTGGTAAAATTCAATCTCAATCGACTTCAAACCCTTCATCAATAAGTCAAGCAGCTGCTGTCGAAGCATTGAATGGTAATCAAGGTTTTATTAAAAAGAGATCAAATGCATTTAGGGAAAGAAGAGACTTTGTAGTAAAAAGTTTAAATAGTATTAAAGGAATTAGCTGCTTAAAACCTAATGGAGCATTCTATGTTTTTCCTAGCTGCAAAGGTCTATTAAATAAAAAAACAAAATTAAAAACTGATACTGATTTTGTAAAAAAGTTACTAGAAAAAGCAAACGTAGCTGTTGTTCAAGGTTCAGCATTCGGCTTAGATGGATATTTCAGAATTTCTTATGCAACTTCAATGAAGAATTTAAAAAAATCGATGGATAGAATTAAATCTTTCTGCGAAAGTTTAAAATAATAATATTATTTTTGTTCTAATATTTTTCTAGCAGGTGCAGTTTTTTTTATCCAAGATTTAGGGATAGTCTTCACTCCTTTTAATGCTGCAAAATATGCTCCAATAAAGTTGACTCTTGAACAATTACAGCCACCAGCTTTAATTGTCCTTAAAATTGCACTTTTATAATTTGTTGAACTAATAATTGAATGAATTGAGCTGTTAAAAGTTCCAGGATAGCTACACGCCATTCCCAATTTTCTAACTATTATAGAGTGAGGCTTTGATTCATATTTTTTCACTTTTTGAATATCTTCTACAACATTTTTAAAATATGAATTTTTTTTGAATTTTTTTATGAATTCGTTTATAGGATCTTTGCTACCTTTTAGAGCTAAATCTAGAAGATAAAATTTTGCTAAAGCATATTTGAGGCTAATTTTTGAGGCAGTTACTGTGGAGATAATTTTTTTTACACTATGAAAATTGTAGCCATACAAAAAATAGGGAAGAGCAGCACAATAACCATCCGACTCATTTACTTTTATACCTCCAGTTATTTTTTTTTTAGCATTTATATTTTTGACAGTTTCTATTATGTTTTGGTGAATCCAAGGTCCTTTAATTATTTCTCGCCAATCATTAACTTTTCTATATTTCGCTCTTAGTTTTAAATTCTTCCAGTAAATACTTCCTGGGCCAAAATTTTTTGTAATATTTTTTTTAAATCTTTTTTCAATATTTTTGTTATCATCAAGCAAAGTTTTAAACATTACTTGACCGATTTCATTATATCCTGAAACCATTCCAGTCTTAATATTATAAAATGGACTTTTATTTTTTTTTAAGAAAGTAAAATCTTTTTTTCCTTTAATGTAACTTAGAAGTTTTTTTTGATTATAAACCCAATGCAATGGCCTAGCAGCAGCATCAGCCACAGTGGCTCCTAAAAAAACGTGTAAATTGTTCCTCACTTTATTTATGCGAAAGATGTTTTTCGGCCTCAAGAGCTGCCATGCATCCCATACCTGCAGCAGTTACAGCCTGTCTAAAAGTTTTGTCTTTCACATCTCCTGCAGCGTAAACTCCAGGAACATTAGTTTCTGTAGAATCTGGTTTGGTAATCAAATAGCCCTCATTGTCCATTTTTAATTGATCTTTGAATAGAGAAGTTGCTGGATCATGACCAATTGCAACAAACAAACCATCAACTTTGATTTCACCTTTTTTATTTGTTTTCACATTTTTTACTTTAATACCTTTAACATTCTTAGGTTCTTTATCACCTATTACATCTTCAATGACTGTATCCCAAATGATCTCAATTTTTTTATTATCCATTAATTTTTTTTGAAGCATTTTTTCAGCTCTTAAACTATCTCGTCTATGAATTAATTTAACTTTTGACGCAAATTTAGTAAGAAACATTGCCTCCTCTACAGCTGCATTCCCACCACCAACTACTGCCACTTCTTTTTCTTTAAAGAAAAATCCATCACATGTAGCACACGCTGAAACCCCAAAGCCTCTAAATTCTTGTTCTGATTTAATATTAAGCCATCTTGCTTGAGCACCAGTTGAAATAATAATACTATCTGCAGTAAATTTTTGACCAGTATCTCCTAGTGCCTCAAATGGTGTGGATTTTAAATTGACCGACTGAATATGATCTTGGATCATTTCTGTCCCAACTGCCTTGGCCTGATCTTTCATTTGATCCATTAACCAAGGTCCTTGAATAACATCAGCAAACCCAGGATAATTTTCAACATCAGTTGTTGTCGTTAACTGTCCTCCGGGCTCAGATCCATAAACTAAAATTGGATTTAACATTGCACGCGCCGCATAAACTGCAGCAGTATATCCAGCTGGACCCGATCCAATTATTAACACTTTTGTGTGTTTAGTTGGATTTTGCTTCATATGAAAGCTATATAGTAATTAATGAATAAATTAAAAGGTATATTATTAACTCAAGGTATGCATGGAATGATTAGCCAAGTAGAAGGACTGGCAAAAGCATTAGATATTGATTTTACACACCATACAGTTGAACTAAATAATTTCTGGAAAATGATTCCACCAAAACTTACTCCAATTTCTCAAAGTGTTTATAAAAAGATTAATCAATCGGAGTTTGATTTAATTATTTCTTGTGGACGAAAGAGTGTAATTCCATCAATTCATTTAAAAAATAATTCAAAAAAAAAAGTATTTAACATTCATATCCAAGATCCTAAAGTAAACTTTAATCATTTTGATTTCATTGTTGCTCCTGAGCACGATTCTATAAACGGTCACAATGTAATTAATACAAAGGGAGCGATACACTATCTCACAAATGATGAAATTATCAAAAATAAAGATTATTTAAATTCATTTGTTAAAAAAGACCAAAGAAAAATTTGCTCATTAATTTTGGGTGGTCCAACAAAGTATTATGACTATTCATCAGAGAATATAAAAAATATTTTTTCTAATTTAAATAATTTACTAAAAAAAAAAGATTTTCAACTTGTTGTAATTCCATCAATGAGGACTCCGAAAAATTCAATAGATTATGCTAGAGAATATTTTGGAAAAACTCATACAATTATAGATAATGTAGATAAAAAAGCTTATTTATCTGCTCTATCTGTGTCTGAGATTATAATTGTCACCTGTGACTCAAGCTCAATGATCTCAGAAGCAGCATTAACTGGAAAACCTATATATGTCGCAAATATTTTACCAAAAAAAAATGATAAAAGATTTCAAAAATTTAGAAATTTATTTAGAGAATTAAATATAATAAGAAATTTAGGTGAAGAAGAGCAAAATTGGAACTATCAAAAACTAGATGAAACGAATAGAGTAGCAAAAATAATCAAGCAAAAAATAAATTCTTAATGACTTTTTTAAATTCAATTCAAAATCAGTCTAAAAAGCATGAATTTCCTTTTGATCATTATGAATATCATAACGCTCTCACAAATGAAGCAATAGAAGAAATAGTCAAAGCTGACATTCCAGATGTAAGTAAACATAATCTAAACTATGATGGTACAAGAGCAATAGATGGTGGAGCGGCAGAGTTTAGGGAAGGTGACTCTTCAGGTGGCAAGGCTATTAAATTCAGATGTTTTGTGACAAAGGAAAATGCTCCACAATTTCCTCACTTAGTAAAATTTATTAATGAATTACAGTCTAAGGAAGTTTATGAAAAAGTTTCAAAAATGATAAATAAAGATCTATCAAATTCATATGTTCGATTGGAAGTTATTTGTGATCGAGAAGGTTTTTGGCTTAAGCCTCATTGTGATATTAAAGAAAAACTCATGTCCGGATTAATATTTGTAAATAATGCTAACGAGTCTGAAGATTTGGGCACAGATTTTTACAATGAGAAATTAGAAAAAGTGAAAACGGTTCCTTACAAACATAATTATGGTTATTTATTTTCTAGTGGACCAAATACTTGGCATGGGATGGAAAAGAAAAAAATAGTTAAAGAGAGAAGATGTATCCAGGTAAATTACGTGACATTTGAAACTGATTGGAAAGTAAATAATTAAATATCCTGAAGAGAGGTGACTTCAAGTCTTTTAGTTTTAAGTGACTTAATAGCCTCTAAACATGCTAGTGCAGTTGACATATTAGTACAGTAAGGAACTTTATTTTTAAGGGTTCCTCTCCTTAGAGCAATTGCATCATCTAATCTATGTTCACTTACACCTCCACCAGTATTAATAACAAGTCCAATTTTTTTAGAGTCTAAAACGTCAACTATGTGAGGAGAACCACTACTCACTTTATTTATAATTTTACATTTCATTTTATGCTTACGAATATATTCTGCCGTGCCTTTTGTTCCACATAAAGTAAAGTTTAACTTTATTAGTTCTTTGGCTAAATATATTCCTTCATCTTTATGAGAATCCTTCAATGATATAAAGGCAAGGCCATTTTTTGGTAATGAATTTGCCGATGCAATTTGGCTTTTAGCAAACGCCATTCCAAAATTTTTGTCGAAACCCATAACTTCACCAGTAGACTTCATTTCTGGACCTAAAAGCAAATCACTATTAGGGAATTTGTTAAAAGGAAATACAGCCTCTTTAACTGCATACATACTTTTAGATTTATCTTTTAAATTAAATCTGGATAATTTTTCTCCAGTCATTACTCTTGATGCAATTTTAGCAAGAGGCAAGCCTTTAGCTTTTGAAACAAATGGCACTGTTCTACTAGCTCTAGGATTTACTTCGATGACATAAATTTCATCTTTTTTGATAGCAAACTGAATATTCATAAAACCTTTAACTTTTAAAGCTAAAGCTAACTTTTTAGTCTGATTTTCAATTTCTTTTATTAAGTAAGGTTTGATTGATACTGGAGGTAAACAACAAGCAGAGTCTCCTGAATGAATTCCAGCTTCTTCGATATGTTGCATAATTCCCGCGACATGAACTTGCTTTCCATCTGATATTGCATCTACATCGACTTCCATCGCATGATCAATAAACTTGTCTATCAAAATGGGGTTATCCTCAGCAGCTTTGAATGCCTCTTGAACAAATTTTTTAAGCTGACTTTTTTCATGAACAATTTCCATTGCTCTACCACCTAATACATATGAAGGTCTAATGACTAGTGGTAAGCCAATTTTCTCAGCAATTTGGATTGCTTGTTTGTAAGTTTTTGCAATTCCACTTTCTGCTTGTTTAAGTTTCAATTTATTGAGAAGATTTCTAAACAGATCTCTGTCCTCTGCTAAATCTATTGAAGTATATTGTGTTCCTAAAATTGGAAGTTTATTTTCGTGCAAAAACTTTGCAAGTTTAATAGGAGTTTGACCTCCAAACTGCGTAATAATCCCAATTAAGTTTCCTTTTTCTTTTTCTTTCTCAATTATATTAAAAACATATTCCTCTTTTAAAGGCTCAAAATATAACCTATCACTTGTGTCATAGTCAGTTGAAACTGTTTCAGGATTACAATTCACCATAATGGTTTCAAAGCCTGCATCTTTAAGAGAAAAACTTGCCTGACAACAACAATAGTCAAATTCAATTCCTTGTCCTATTCTGTTAGGTCCTCCACCTAATATTATAATTTTTTTTCTAGCAGATGGATTAGCCTCACAGTCAGAGTTTATTGAGAAATTTCGTTGATAAGTTGAGTACATATAAGGTGTGAAAGATTTAAATTCAGCAGCACAAGTATCAACTTTTTTAAATACTGGTAAAATTTTAAGTGCAGATCTTTTTTGTTTAACAATATTCTCTGAGGTATTGGTCAATTCTGCTAATTTTTTATCAGAAAAACCAATAGATTTTATCATATTAAATTCATTAAAATTTTTTGGTAATCCATTATTTTTAATTTTAATCTCATTATCCACTAATTCTTTTATTTGTTCCAAGAACCATGGGTCAATTTTAGTTAGTAAAAATATTCTCTTTAAATTAATTTTTTTTCTGATTGCTTCAGCCACCAGGAGTAATTTATTTGGAATATTATCTTTAAGTTTTTTTTCTATTTGCCTTTTATTTAAATCAAAGACTCTATCCAATCCTGAAAAACCAGTTTCAAGAGAAACCAGAGCTTTTTGTAACGACTCTTTAAAATTCCTACCGATTGCCATTGCTTCTCCAACTGATTTCATTGAGGTTCCCAAGATCGCTGGTGAAGTGGAAAATTTTTCAAAAGTAAATCTTGGGATTTTTGTTACTACATAATCAATACTGGGCTCGAACGACGCTGGGGTTACTTTAGTAATTTCATTTTTTAATTCATCTAATGTGTAGCCGACCGCTAATTTTGCAGCAACCTTAGCAATTGGAAAACCTGTTGCTTTTGATGCTAAAGCTGATGATCTTGATACTCTTGGATTCATCTCAATAACTACCATACGACCGTTCGTAGGATTAATAGCAAACTGAACATTTGAACCACCAGTTTCAACTCCAATTTTTCTCAAGCATGCTATAGAAGCATTTCTCATTACTTGGTATTCTTTGTCAGTCAATGTAAGTGCAGGAGCTACTGTGACAGAGTCTCCTGTATGTATACCCATTGGATCAACATTTTCAATTGAACAGACTATTATACAATTATCTTTTTTATCTCTTACAACTTCCATTTCAAATTCTTTCCAACCCTCTAAGCACTCTTCGACTAGTACCTGGTTAACAGGAGATTCATGTAATCCACTTTTAATAATCTTAAGGTAATCCTTTTTATTTTTTGCAATTCCTCCTCCAAGACCCCCGAGCGTAAATGCTGGTCTTATAATTGCTGGCAAACCAATCTTTTTTAAAACATTTGATGCTTGTTTGATATTGTTAACAATTTCTGATTTAGGCAAATCTAAACCAATATCGATCATATTTTTTCTAAATTTTTTTCTATCCTCTGCGTTAGCAATAGCTTTAGAATTTGCCCCGATTAATTCAATTTTGTATTTATCTAAAATTCCTTTTTTTTCAGCTTCCATTGCAAGATTAAGAGCTGTTTGACCACCCATTGTAGGAAGAATTGCATTTGGTTTTTCTTTTATTAAAATTTTCTCTAAAACCTCTAAAGTGATAGGCTCTATATAAGTTTTATCAGCAACATCTGGATCGGTCATGATAGTCGCTGGATTTGAATTGATCAAAACAATTTTATAACCTTCATCTCTTAATGCCTTACAGGCCTGTGTTCCTGAATAATCAAATTCACATGCTTGACCAATAATAATTGGTCCAGCGCCAACAACTAATATTTTTTTAAGATCTTTTCTTTTTGGCATTTTTTTTCATATTGTTAATAAATTCTTGAAATAAATACACACTGTCTTGTGGCCCAGGATTTGACTCCGGGTGGTATTGAACAGAAAATACAGGTTTATTTTTTAATTTAATACCCTCTATACTATTATCAAACAAGGATTTATGAGTGACTTGAATAGTTTTAGGTAAAAAATCTTTTACAACTTCAAAGCCATGATTTTGACTGGTTATTTCAACATTATCATTTACTAAATTCTTAACAGGATGATTTGCACCTCTATGACCAAGTTTCATTTTTTTTGTTTTTCCTCCTAAAGCTAATGCAAGAATTTGATGACCAAGACAAATACCAAATAATGGTAAATTTTTTTTAATTAGATCTTGAATTATTTTAATTGCATATTTGCCAGTTGCTGCTGGATCTCCTGGACCATTAGATAAAAAAATACCATTAGGTTTAAGTTTTAGAATTTTTTCAGCTGGTGTTTTGCAAGAAACTACTGTTACTTTACAACTAAAATCAGAAAAATATCTCAAAATATTTTTCTTTATTCCATAATCTATAGCCACAACATGAAAAGAACTTTTAGTACTTTTTTTAAAACCAAACCCCTTTTTCCAGGTTTGAAGTCCTTTCCAAATATAATTTTTTGGAGTGGTTACTTTCTCTGCAAGGTCTAAATTTTTTAAACCACTCCATTTTATTGTTGAGTTTGTGAGTTTACTAATATTAAACTTACCCTTTTTTGAGTAAGCAATAGTCCCTTTTGGAGCACCCTTATCTCTTATTGAATTAGTTAAGCTTCTTGTATCTAACCCTGTAATTCCAACTATTTTGTTTTTTTTAAGCCATAAATCCAAATGTTGAAAAGATCTATAATTTGATGGTGAGGTTATCTCGGAATTTAAAATTACTCCCTTAGTCCATATTCTGTCAGACTCAAAATCTTCTTTATTAGTCCCAACGTTTCCAATATGAGGGAATGTGAAATTTATAATTTGTCCTGCATAAGATGGGTCTGATATAATTTCTTGGTATCCTGTTAATGAAGTGTTAAAGCAAACCTCACCCGTTGCTTCTCCTTGATAACCAATACCAATACCTTTAAAAACTCTCTTGTTTTCAAGAACTAAAATACCTGTATTGATTTGTGAATTTTTTGAGTTAATTTTTTTTACTTTTTTGATCAATTACAACTCATAAGTTAAAGGTTAATACAATAATTGATTTATTATCGCAACAGAGATGTATTATAAAATTGTAAAAAAACAATTTTTCTTTTGAAGATTTTTATCTTTACAGTAAATTAAAAAAATCATGTCATTAAAAGAAACAATCGAAACTGAATATAAAAGCGCATTAAAGGCTAAAGATAAAACAAAAATCTCAACTTATAGGTTAATACTCTCCTCAATAAAGGATTTAGATATAGCTAACAGATCTGGTCCCAACAAAAAAGAAACTGATGACGGGGATATAAAAATGCTTTTAAAAAAAATGGTAAAGCAAAGAGCCGAATCAATAGATATTTACAAAAAAAATAACCGATCTGACCTTTTAGAGGTTGAGCAAAATGAATACAATATTTTATCTGGTTTTTTACCTAAACAATTGAGTGAAGAGGAAACTAAAAAAATATGTGGTGAGATAATCTCTAAACTTGGTGCAAGTTCGCTTAAAGACATGGGTAAAGTCATGGGTGAATTAAAAAAATTTCACTCTGATGAAATTGATTTTTCCAAAGCTGGTCCATTAATAAAAGAATTATTAGATAATAAATGAAATATCCTAAAGATTATCTAGATGAAATCAAATTAAGATTAAAAGTTTCAACAGTCGTATCAAAATCTGTTTCTTTAAAAAAAAGAGGGAAAGAGTATGTTGGCTTATCTCCTTTTAAAAATGAAAAGACACCATCATTTACAGTAAATGATGAAAAAGAATTTTATCATTGTTTCGCAACTTCAGAGCATGGAAATATTTTTGATTTTGTAATGAAAACTCAAAATTTTAAATTTGGTGAAGCTGTTAAATATTTAGCTCAACTTGCAGGTATGCAACCTTATATGTTTTCTAAGCAGGATGAAGAGAGAGAGAAAAAGTGGAAAGAGTATCTTTCTATTTATAGAAAGTATGTTGACTTTTATCATAATGAATTATTAAAAAATGATGCCTACTCTAATGCAAGAGACTATTTGAAAATAAGGTCTTTAAGTAAAGATGAAGTTAAAAAATTTAAAATTGGATATATAGAAAAAAATCCTAATTTTTTTAATGAACTAAAAAAAGATTTTAGTGAAAAAGCTTTAGCTGAAACTGGTTTATTTTATTTAGATGAAAAAAAGAAAGTTTATATTGAGAGATTTAGGGGGAGATTGATTTTTCCGATTAATAATATATCGGGACAACCGATAGCTTTGGGCGGAAGGATTATCGAAAAATTAGATTATCTAGCTAAATATATAAACTCTCCAGAAACACCTTTTTTTAAAAAAGGTTCTAACTTATACAATATAGATTTAGCTAGAAAATTATCAAACAAATTCGATCACATTTATTTAGTTGAAGGCTATATGGATGTTGTAGGATTAAATAAAAATGGAATTGAAAATGTTGTTGCAAACTTAGGAACATCATTGACAGACAGACAAATTTTAATTTTGAATCAGTTTTTTAATGATATTATTATTTGTTTTGACGGAGATGAAAGTGGCTATAATGCTGCAGTTAGAGCTGCAGAAAATTCTATTAAAGAGTTAAAACCTGAAAAACAAATCTCTTTTTTATTTTTACCAAACAAAGAAGACCCTGATAGTTTTGTAAACAAAAATGGTAAAAATTTTTTTATAGATTTTTCAAAACAAAGCAAAATATCTGTCCACCAATTTATTTTTAGTCATTACAAGAGACAGACAAATAATAATCCCTCATCTATGGCTATTTTTGATAAAAAGTTAAGATCTATAACAAATACAATTAAAGACGATTATATCAAAAAATATGTATTAGAATATTTTTTAGAAAAAATTTCAGATTTGGCTCCTCACACAAGCCAAGGTAAAAAAAATTATTTTATAAAAAAATCAAAACCTTTAGATTCAACTAAGAAACACTTTAGTGATAGTCAAACTTTAAGTGCTGTAGAATTAAAGGAGTTTTCATTAATATACCTGGTTATGAACAATTTAACTTTAATGCAGGAAAACATACATTTAATTGAAAATATTAAATTATTTACTGATATCAATATTCAAATTTTTAACAAAATTATTTCAAAATTAAAATCTGGAAATTTAAAAACCACTGAAGAATTAGATTTGGATAATCAATTAATTGAAAAAATAACAAAGTTTGCTCCAATTAAGCATATTCTTAAAAATAAGTCAGATAATCAACATGAGATCATCGAGTTATTAGATGACATTAGTAGAGATTTGAATAATTATGACTTGGAGTTCCGAATCCAAGAATTAGAATCGATGTTTTCAAAAGATTTAAGCGAGGCTACATTCAACAAGCTAAAAGAGCTTAAAAAAAAGCAAAATATCAATTAATTATCCTAAATTAGTAATGGATTTTTTATAATTTGATATTATATAAGTCTTTTCAAACTTATTTGTTGTGGAAAGAATTATTACAAAATCATTTGCAAGACTGATGGGTAGAGGAACCCATAGAGGGTTCATCACTTATGAAGAATTAAGCAAATCTTTAGGAAAAAGAAATCTTTCTAATGAAAATTTGGCTCAAGCATTTATTCATATTTTAGATGAAAAAGTTTCTCTTGTTGAAAAAAAATCAGATTTTAAAGTTTTAAGAAAAAAAGAAAACTCCTCCAAAGAGGAAGGAAAAACAATAGAAAAAAGTGACGATCCGATAAGGATGTATTTAAGAGAAATGGGAGGTGTGGAACTTTTATCTAGAGAGGGTGAAATAGCTATTGCGAAAAGGATTGAAGCTGGAAAAGATGTCATGTTAATAGCATTATCTCAAAGTCCAATTACTGCTCAACAGTTCTTTGAGTGGAATCAAAAACTTCAGAAAGATGAAATTTTAGTGCGAGAGATTATAGATATTGACACAAACTATATGGAAGATGAAACCACGGGGCCAAGTGCTAAACAAAAAAACTCAGGAGAGACCGATAGTGAGGAGAACTCAAATGATGAGGGAGATGATGATTTTAATCCTACACTTGCTGCTATGGAAACAGAAATTAAACCTAAAGTTCTTAAGACTGTAAATGATCTAACAAAAGAGTATAACAAATTAATTAAATACCAAAAAGAAAAACTTGATTGTGTTTTAAAATCACAAAATTTTTCACCAGCAAAAGAAAAAGGATATGAAAAAATTGTAAAAGATATTTTAGAAAATATAAAATCTCTTCAACTTTCTCCGTCAGTTTTAGAAGCGTTGGTACAAAAACATTATATAGAAAACAAAAAAATAATATCTTTAGAAGGAAATTTGTTGAGGTTAGCGATGGAAAATAAAATTCCTAGAAATGAATTTATCAAATTTTACATTGGGAACGAAATTAATCCGAATTTAAAAAAATTTTTAGATACTAATAATTTGTGGAAAGAATTTTTTGTTAAAAATAAGGAAGAATTTAAAAATATAAGAGAAAGATTGGTGGAGACTAGCTATAAACTTGGGATGTCTGTTACTGATTTTAAAAAATTAGTAAGTAGAGTACAAAAAGGCGAAAAGGAGTCCAGAATTGCTAAGAAGGAAATGGTAGAGGCAAATTTAAGGTTAGTCATTTCTATAGCTAAGAAATATACAAATAGAGGTCTTCAGTTTTTAGATTTAATTCAAGAGGGCAATATTGGACTTATGAAAGCAGTAGACAAATTCGAATACAGAAGAGGATATAAATTTTCAACTTATGCTACGTGGTGGATTAGACAAGCTATTACAAGATCAATAGCCGACCAGGCAAGAACCATCAGGATACCAGTTCACATGATTGAAACAATAAATAAAATTGTTAGAACGCAAAGATTAATTTTAAGTGAATTTGGAAGGGAAGCTACCCCAGAGGAATTGGCAAAAAAATTAAGGATGCCCTTGGATAAGGTCAGAAAAGTTTTAAAAATTTCTAAGGAGCCTGTTTCTTTAGAAAAACCTGTGGGTGATGAGGAAGATAGTAGTCTTGGCGATTTTATAGAGGATACAAAAGCTTTGGCTCCATTAGAACAAGCTATTAAATCTAATTTAGGAGAAGCAACAACTAAAATTTTATCTACCTTGACACCTAGAGAAGAAAGGGTTCTTCGAATGCGCTTTGGGGTAGGAATGAATACTGATCATACTTTAGAGGAAGTTGGATTACAATTTTCAGTAACTAGAGAAAGAATAAGACAAATAGAAGCAAAAGCTTTGAGAAAACTAAAACACCCAAGTAGATCGAAACAATTAAAAAGCTTTCTTGAAAGCTAGTTTAAAAAGATAATAATCAATTTAATTAAAAATAAAAAATAATTTTGTTTTTTATCTTGAATCTATGTTGAATAAATATATCAATAATTACTTCACAATTCTTTTCTGTCTAATTCCAATATCAATTATTCTAGGTTCCAC
>CABXZD010000006.1 GCA_902516465.1 uncultured Pelagibacteraceae bacterium | reverse complement strand
CTTCTCCATGCCATAATACATTATCAAGTACCACCAAACCTTCCTTATTTAGTAGATCTAACGAAATCTCATAATATTTCTGGTAATTCATTTTATCTGCATCAATAAAAACTAAATCAAATTTTTCATCTCTAATACTCATCAAAGTTTCCAATGCTGGTTTAATTATTGTTTTAATCTTATGATCTTGAGCAGCTTTTTTAAAAAAATTTTGTGCAATTTTGTTTGTTTCTTCATTTTTATCTAATGCAATTATGCTACCTTCATCTGGTAAAGCTAAGGCCATAGACAATGTGCTTAAACCTGTAAAAGTTCCTATCTCTAGGACTTTTTTAATTTTGGAAACTTTAATGATTAAATGTAAAAATTGACATTGAGAAATAGATATTTGCATTCTTTTTGTATCTCCAAGTGACAAATTATAATCTATTATTTCTTTTTGAATTGGATGTAATTTCAAACCATTCTTTAGAATATAATCTTGTAAATGTTTTGTTATATTAAGGTCTGAACCCATAACCTTATAATTTTTTCTTTAGGATTTCATTGATTAATTGAGGGTTAGCTTTTCCACCTGATGCTTTCATTGCTTGACCAACAAAAAAACCAAATAATTTTTCTTTACCTTGTTTATATTCAATAGCTTTTTCTCTGTTATCATTAATTATTTTATCAATTAAAGCCTCTAAAGTCTTTGGATCACTTTGTTGCTTTAATCCTTTTTCCTCAACAATTTTTTGTGGATCTTTATCTCCATCAATCATTAATTCAAAAACAGTTTTTGCTATTTTTCCTGAAATGGTTCCATTCTTAATTAGATTTATCAATATGGCAAAATTCTTTGCACTAACTGGACTTTGAGAAATCTCAAAATTTTTGCTATTTAAAACAGCAAATAGTTCCCCTGTAATCCAATTGACTGCTAACTTAATATCTTTATTTTTACCCATTTTAGCTACAACCTCTTCAAAGTATTTCGCAGTATCAATATCAGACACTAAAATATTGGCTTCATAAGGAGACAATTTAAACTCTTCAATAAATCTTTTCTTTTTATCATCTGGGAGTTCTGGAATATCATTTTTAAGTTCTTCTATAAATTTTTCCGAAACCTCCAGAGGTAATAAATCTGGGTCAGGAAAATACCTGTAATCATGAGCATCTTCTTTTGATCTCATTGATCTTGTCTCATTTTTCTTCGTATCAAAAAGTCTTGTTTCTTGATCAATAGTTTTGCCCTCTTCAATTAAATCAATTTGCCTATTAGCCTCATATTCTATTGCCATTTGCATAAACTTAATTGAATTAACATTTTTAATTTCACATCGAGTGCCAAATTCTTTTGAGCCTTTTGGTCTTACAGAAACATTCACATCAGCTCTTAAAGAGCCCTCTTGCATATTTCCGTCACAAGTTCCTAGATACCTCATTATAGATCGTAATTTTTTGATGTAGGCATTAACCTCATCTGGTGATCTCAGATCAGGCTTGCTAACTATTTCCATTAAAGCTACACCTGATCTGTTTAAATCTACAAAGGTATTTTGAGGGTCAAGATCATGAATACTTTTTCCAGCATCTTGTTCTAAATGCAATCTTTCTATACCAATCTCTTTTTGACCATTAGGCATATCTAAAATAACCTTGCCCTCACCTACTATTGGATCTTTAAATTGTGATATTTGATATCCTTGTGGTAAATCAGCATAAAAATAATTTTTTCTATCAAACACTGAACGTTTATTAATTTTTGCGTTAAGGCCAATACCAGTTTTAATTGCTTGTTTGACACAAAATTCATTTATTACTGGCAACATTCCTGGAAATGCAGCATCAACTAAACTAACCTGTGTATTAGGCTCTGCTCCAAATTTGGTTGCAGATGTAGAAAATAGTTTTGACTCAGATAATACTTGAGCATGAACCTCTAAACCAATTACAACCTCATACTGATTATCTTTTCGATTAATCAAATATTCTGAATCTTTCTTACTCATTTTATCCACCAATCAGTAATTTTATTTTTAAAATTTATCTTTTCCTCCATAGCATAAGCTATATTTAATATATTTTGTTCATCAAAAGCTTTACCAATAATTTGTAGACCTAAAGGATAACCTTTTGAATCATGTCCTGCAGGTATTGAGATTCCAGGAAGTCCTGCTAAGTTAGCAGGCACTGTAAATATGTCATTAAGATACATTGAAACTGGATCATTTGTTTTTTCACCTATTTTGAATGCCGAACTAGGTGTTGATGGAGTTAAAATTGCATCAACTTTTTTATAAGCCTCATCAAAATCATTTTTAATGAGTTTCCTAACTTTTTGAGCTTTAAGATAATATGCATCGTAATATCCAGAAGATAAAACATAAGTTCCAATCATAATTCTTCTTTGAACTTCAGCTCCAAAACCTTCTGATCTAGTTTTTTCATACATATCAATTAAATTTTCTCCTTTGGCTCTAAATCCATACTTAACACCATCATATCTTGCTAAGTTTGATGATGCCTCTGC
Organism: uncultured Pelagibacteraceae bacterium; assembly: GCA_902516465.1. GTDB lineage: Bacteria > Pseudomonadota > Alphaproteobacteria > Pelagibacterales > Pelagibacteraceae > Pelagibacter. The sequence goes on along the minus strand of CABXZD010000006.1, from coordinate 48,050 downwards.
TGGAGCAACTATATAATATGTTGGTAAGGCATAACTTGTATTTGGCAGAGAAATATCAATGGTTTCAGCACCACAATCTTTAATATATTGAATACCTTTTAGCCAAAGATCTTCAATTTCTTTTGGCATACCATCGACACTATATTCTTTTGGTATTCCAATTTTTTTTCCTTTTATATTATTTGTAAGTTCTTTACTGTAATGATTTCTTTTAAAATCTATTGATGTAGAGTCTTTCGGATCATAGGAACTAATAACTTCATGTAGTAAAGCACAATCTTTTACATTTTGTGCCATTGGTCCAGCTTGATCTAATGATGATGCAAAAGCAACTATTCCATATCTTGAGCAACTTCCGTATGTTGGTTTCAATCCTACAATCCCAGTGAAAGAGGCTGGTTGTCTAATTGATCCACCTGTATCAGTACCAATTGTAACAGGAGTCAATTGACCAGCTACAGCTGAAGCTGAACCACCAGATGATCCACCTGGAACTAAATTCCTATCAATAGGGTTTTGCACATTACCAAAAAAACTTGTTTCATTTGATGAACCCATTGCAAACTCATCACAGTTTAACTTACCTAGAAGTATTGCACCTTCATTCCAAATATTTTCAGTTACAGTTGACTCGTAAGTTGGAATAAAATTATTTAAAATTTTACTACCAGCAGTTGTTTTGATATCTTTTGTACAAAATAAATCCTTAACTGCCATTGGAATACCAGGTAATTTTAAATCTAAATTAGGTTTTTGATCAAATTTTTTTGCTTTATCTAAAGCTGATGTAAAATCATTTGTAATATAAGCATTCAAATTCTCAGATTTTTCAGATCTATCTATAAATGCTTTGGTCACATCTGTTGAAGAAAGTTTTTTATTTCTAATATTTTCAACTAGATTTGTTAAGGATTGTTTTGTAATATCTGACATTATTCAATCACTTTAGGTACTACAAAATAATCTTCGTTATCCTGAGGAGAATTCTTAATAATTTGTTCTCTGATATTTTTACTTTTTACTTCATCAGATCTTAATTTTAAGGTTGTTTCTGCAATAGAGGTTAATGGTTCTACATTGTCAGTTTTTAATTCATTAAGTTTTTCAATAAAATCAAAAATAGAATTTAAATCACCAGCTAATTTTTCAGCTCTTTTTTCGTCAACTGAAATTCTTGCTAATTTAGATATATGTTTTATTGTTTTAAGATCTATACTCATATGCTATTTAAATATGAGGCAAAGTATCACTTAAGTTTAGAATATACAATATGATCACTTTAGAGGAATTTAAAAGAAAACACTCAGATAAGTGTAGATTGATAGGTTTAGACCTTGGATCTAAAAGAATTGGTGTGTCAATCTGTGATGACAAACAATTAATAGCTACCCCGTTAAAAACAATCAATAGAAATTCACTTAAGGATCTTATTGATGAACTCAGATTAATCATTAATGAAAATGATATAAAAGGAATCATTGTTGGAAATCCTTTAAATATGGATGGATCCTCAGGTAGGTCATCTCAATCAGTAAAAGATACAACTGAAAATATTGAAAAAAACTTAGATATTCCAATTTGTCTCTGGGATGAGAGACTCTCAACTGTTGGTGCTTTTAATCTGTCTAGCCAATTAGATATTAATGTAAGTAAAAGAGAAAAAAAGATAGATGAAAACGCTGCTGCTTTTATATTACAAGGAGCTTTAGATTTTTTTAATAATTAATACTTGCTATTATAGAGGTTTATAGTTATAGAGTTGGTTTTAATGGCAATTAAAACAAATCAAGCTATTAAAATTTCTCAAAAACACCTATTAGGAATTCAAGATTTATCAATTAATGATGTCAATTTAATACTTGATGAAGCAAATTCATTTATAAAAGTAAATCAAAGTAAAAATAAAAAAGTTGATGTTTTAAGAGGTAAAACTCAAATTAATTTATTTTTTGAGCCTTCTACTAGAACTCAAAGTTCTTTTGAATTAGCTGGTAAAAGGCTTGGGGCTGATGTTATGTCAATGAATATTAGCAATTCAGCAATTAAAAAAGGTGAAACATTAATAGATACGGCAATGACACTTAATGCAATGCATCCTGATATTATTGTAATTAGACATCAAGACTCTGGAGCATGTAATCTACTTTCACAAAAAGTAAACTGTGCAGTTCTTAATGCTGGTGATGGAAGAAGAGAGCACCCTACCCAGGCTTTATTAGATGCATTAACAATTATTACTCGTAAAAAAAAAATACAAGGATTAAAAATAGCAATCTGTGGGGATATACTTCATTCAAGAGTTGCTAGATCAAATATTTATTTACTTAGTATGTTAGGAGCGGAAGTGAACATAATTGCTCCAACAAATCTTATGCCAAAAGAAATTGAAAAATTTGGTGTTAATACTTTTACTGATATGAAAAAAGGATTGAAAGATTGTGATATTGTTATGATGTTAAGATTACAAAATGAACGAATGACGAGTTCATATCTTTCATCCAATAGAGAATATTATGAATATTATGGATTAACTCCTGATAAATTAGAACACGCCAAATCTGATGCTTTAATCATGCATCCTGGTCCTATGAACAGAGGTATAGAAATAGATACAATACTAGCAGATGATATCAACAAAAGTGTGATTAAAGAGCAAGTTGAATTAGGTGTCGCAGTGAGGATGGCTTGTCTTAAAATATTTTGTACATAATGAAAAAACAATATTTTATAAACGCAAATATAATTGATCCTTATAACTCCATGAATGAGAATGGTGGTCTGATTATAAGTGAAGATGGAAAAATTGAGGCCATAGGAAAAAAAGTAAATAATAATAATTTACCAAGTAGAGAGAAACCAATTGATTTAAAAGGTAAGTATATTTTCCCTGGATTAGTTGATATGCGAGTTTTTGTTGGTGAACCAGGCTATGAATATAAAGAAAATTTTAGGACTCTGAGTAACGCGGCATTGTCCGGCGGGGTCACTTCGGTTGTAACAATGCCTAATACAGATCCAGTAATTGATAACGTTTCTATAGTCGATTTTCTAAAAAGAAGAGGAAGAGATAAATCAAAGATAAATATTTTTCCATGTGCCTCCTTAACAAAAAATACTGAAGGTACAAATATGACTGAATTTGGTTTGTTACAAAATAAAGGAATAATTGCATTCACCGACGGGGTTAAAACAATTCAAAATCCAAGACTGATGTCAAGAATAATGAATTCTGCTAAAGATTTGGGTAGTTTAATAATGCAGCATGCTGAAGATTACGAGCTAGCAAAAAATGGTATGATTAACTCTGGAATAATTGCCTCAAAATTAGGTCTATCTGGTATACCTGAAATAGCTGAACGTATTCTGATAGAGAGAGATTTAACATTACTCGAAAAGGTTAAATGTAGATATCATATTTCTCAATTATCATCACAAAAGTCTGTAGAAGTAATTAAATTAAGAAAGGGAATAGTAAAATTCACATGCGGAGTTTCAATTAATAACTTATCTTTAAATGAAAACGACATAGGAGATTTCAAAACATTTTTGAAATTATCACCACCATTAAGAACAGAAGAAGATAGACTAGCTTTAGTGCAAGGTTTAAAGGATGATTTAATTGATGTAATAGTTTCGGATCACAAACCTGAAGATGAAGAGTCAAAAAGATTAACATTTGCTCAAGCAGCAACTGGTGCGTCAGGAATAGAAACTCTGTTGTCTCTAAGTTTAGAATTATATCATAACGGATCACTCAAATTAGAGACAATAATTAAAGCATTAACATCAAACCCTGCGAAGATATTAAAAATAGATAAAGGGAATTTATCAATTGGTAATGATGCCGACCTTTGTATAGTAGATATAGATAAACCTTGGATTTTAAAAAAAGATAAGCTTATATCAAAATCAAAAAATACATCCATCGAAGATAAAAAACTTCAAGGGAAAGTTACAAATACATTTGTAAACGGTAAAGAATTATTTAAGCTATAGCATGGACATTTTAATCATAGGTATAATTTCATATTTGATGGGATCAATTCCATTCGGACTGATACTAACAAAAATTTTTTTGAAAAAAGATATAAGAGATATTGGATCTGGAAATATAGGAGCTACAAACGTGCTTAGAGCTGGTAACAAAATAGTTGGCTATATCACACTTTCTCTTGATATTTTAAAAGCTGTTATCCCTGTAATATTTATTAAAATTTATTACACAGATTTTTTATATTTAGCATCATTATGTGCGTTTATAGGTCATGTATTTCCTATATGGCTAAAATTTAAAGGAGGGAAAGGTGTTGCAACATACGTTGGTATTCTATTTGCTATAAATATTTATTTTGGAATTATTTTTGCTTTATCTTGGTTCATAATTTTTGCTATAACAAAATTTTCATCCTTATCTTCATTGATTGCTTCTATATCGATTCCTGTGTATTTACTGGTTACTGGTCAATTTAATGATATATTTTTTTTTACAATTATGTTTGTGTTAATATTTTTTACCCATCGAGAAAATATTAAAAGATTGAAAAATAAAGAAGAAACTAAGACAAAAATTTATTAATTTGACTATCTAACTCTTTTAGGTAGTTTGTCATTTATGAACTTGGTGATTGTAGAAAGCCCAGCTAAAGCCAAAACTATCAATAAATATTTAGGTGACAATTATAAAGTATTAGCAAGTTACGGACATATTAGAGATTTACCTTCTAAGAATGGTTCAGTTGATCCAGATCAAGATTTTAAAATGGAATGGGAAATCGATAGCTTCTCTAAAAAATATCTAAAAGAAATTACTGACGCAGCCAAAAATTCTTCAAAAATTATATTAGCTACCGATCCTGATCGTGAAGGTGAAGCGATAGCTTGGCATGTAAAAGAATATCTAAGTGAAAAAAAACTTCTTAAAGATAAAGAAATAGAAAGAGTTGTATTTAATGAAATTACAAAGAAAGCAGTAATTTATGGTATTGAAAATCCAAGACAAATTGAACCACTTTTAGTTGATGCATACATGGCTCGACGAGCCTTAGATTACTTGGTTGGCTTTAATATTTCACCAATACTATGGACAAAACTTCCAGGCTCTAAATCTGCAGGTAGAGTTCAATCAGTGGCTTTAAAATTAATAACTGAAAGAGAACATGAAATTGAGTCGTTTAAGCCAGAAGAATTTTGGACTTTAAGTATTAAATTTAAAGATGAAAAAAGTCAGAACATTCTTGCAAGTATTAGTCAGCTAGATAATAATAAAATTGAAAAATTTTCTTTTAGAAATAAAAATGAAATAAATAATGCTATATCAATTATCAATCAAAAAAGATTTAGTATAACTGATATATCTAGTAAAGTTGTAAATCGTAATCCATCAGGACCATTTACTACATCTACTCTTCAACAAACAGCTTCAAGCCGATTAGGTTTTGGTGCATCAAGAACTATGCAAATTGCTCAAAAGCTTTACCAAGGAGTGGAAATTGAGGGAGAAACTATAGGTTTGATAACATATATGAGGACAGACGGTACTAATTTATCAAAAGATGCTGTCGTGACTTTTAGAGATTATATCAAAAAAAAAATCGGCAACGAATATTTGCCTGAAAATGCTTTAAATTACTCTGGTAAAAAAGCAAAAAATGCACAAGAAGCACATGAAGCAATAAGACCAACAGATATTATTAGAACTCCACAAAGCGTAAAAAATTATCTAAGTACAGATCAAAATAAACTTTATGAATTAATATGGAGTAGAGCTTTATCTTCTCAAATGCAATCTGCTAAGTTTGATAGAAGTACTATCACAATTACGTCAAATAATAATGACACAGTATGCAAAGCAAGTGGATCAACTCTTAAATTTGATGGATTTTTAAGGATATATAATAATCAAGGTAAGGATGATGATGAAAATATTCTACCCTCTGTTTCTAAAGGACTTGTAAATATTGAGTCCTTAATAGATGAACAGCATTTTACACAACCTCCTCCAAGGTATTCTGAAGCTAGCTTGGTAAAAAAATTAGAAGAATTAGGAATAGGAAGACCATCTACTTACGCGAGTATAATTTCTACAATAGCAAATAGAGGTTACGCAGAGATATTGAATAAAAGGTTTTTTCCTACTGATAGAGGAAAACTTATTTCAGCTTTTCTTGAAAAATTGTTCTCAAAATATGTGGATTATAACTTTACTGCTGGTTTGGAAGATCAATTAGATGAAATTACAACTGGTAAGGAAAGCTGGATTAAAGTTTTAAAATTGTTCTGGAAAGACTTCAATAATAATGTGGCTGAAGTCAAAGAAAAGAGAACAAGAGAAGTTTTGGATTTATTAAATGATAGTTTAGGAGATTTGGTTTTTGATAAAGATGATAAAGGAAATATTATAAGAAAGTGTCAATTATGTAATTCGGGAATACTTAGCTTAAAAAATAGTTTTAGAGGCGGTGCATTTATTGGATGTTCAAATTACCCTGAGTGTAAATTTACTAGACCTTTATCTAAAGCTAAAGCAGCTGCACAAGCTCAGCTAGCTGAGCCAAAATTTATTGGAAAACATGAGAACGGCAATGATATATATCTTAAAAACGGAAGATTCGGTCCATATTTGCAATATGAAAAAATTCAAGAAGATATAGAAAATGAAAAAACACCAAAGAAAAAAAAGAAAACAAAAAAACCTAAATCAGATATAAATGAGCTTTTAAAAAATGTTTCTATTCCAAAGGGTTTGGAACTAGAGAGTGTAAATTTAGAAAAAGCACAATTTTTATGCTCACTACCAAAATCTTTAGGAATAAATCCTGATAATCAGAAGGAAATTACTTTAAACACTGGAAGATTTGGTCCTTACTTAAAGTGTGAAAATAAATCGGCTAGAATAGAAAATATAGAGGAAATTTTTTCTATTGGTTTAAATAGAGCGATAACATTAATTGCAGAGGCTAAACCAGGAAGAATGTCTTCTTCAATAATCAAAGATTTAGGTGAACATCCTGAGGATAAAAAACCAGTTAGAATTATGAAAGGACAGTACGGTCCATATATCAAATATAAATCTTTAAATGCAACAATACCTGAAGAAAAAGATCCTACAGAACTCTCAATGGAAGAAGCGTTAATATTGATTGAGAAAAGAAAAGAATACGATAAAACAAAAAAGAAAAAAAAAAAGAAATGAATTATCAAAAAAATTTAGAAAAACTCGGGTTAAAACTTCCTGATGCTAAAGCACCGGTTGGAAATTATGTTGCAACTAAAATTACAGGAAAGATGTTATTTGTGTCAGGACAAATTTCAATTAATGAAAAAGGTGAACTAATAAAAGGAAAAGTTGGAAAAGATTTAGATGTCGACTCTGGATATAATGCTGCAAAAAGATGTGCTTTAAGTATTATTTCTCAAATAATGAAGGCATGCAACGATGATCTTACAAAAATTAAATCTTGTATTAAACTAACAGGTTTTGTTAATTCTACTGATAATTTTCAGGACCAACCTAAAGTAATAAATGGTGCATCTGATTTAATCGCATCAGTTTTTGGAGATGCAGGAATGCATACAAGAGCAGCTGTTAGCGTTAACAGTCTTCCATTAGGTGTTGCTGTAGAAGTTGATGCAATATTTGAGTTAAATTAAAATTATCTTCCAATACTATAATATTTAAAACCTTGATTTTTTATTTTCATTGGAGAGTATATATTTCTCATATCATAAATAATAAATTTTTTACTTTTAACTAAATTTTTAAAATTAATTGATTTGAAATCATTCCATTCTGTATGAATTATTATGAGATCTGCGCCTTTAATAGAGTCTTTTATATTGTCAATGTAAGATACGTTTTTAACCTTCGAGAACTCTTTTTTTAAACCAGTCGGATCAAAATAATTTATTTTAGCACCTTTTTTTGAGAGTGAAGGTATCATTTTTAAACTGCAGGCATCTCTCATATCATCTGTATTAGCCTTAAATGTGACACCTAAGAAAGTTATTTTTTTATTTTTAATTTTGTTATTCAAAATTTTATAGACTTTATTAAGTAAAAAATTAGATCTATTTTCATTAGATTTAATTACTGACTTAATAACAGAGAGATTTATTTTAAATTTATCAGCTGTAGAAGTTATAGCTTTAGTATCTTTTGGAAAACATGATCCACCATAACCAGGACCTGCTCTTAAAAAACGACCACCTATTCTTTTATCCAAACCCATCCCAATTGAAATATCTTCAACATTTATTTCTGTTTTTTCACACAAATTTGCGATTTCATTTATGAATGTAATTTTAGTAGCCAAAAAGGCATTGGATGAATATTTTATTAATTCTGCAGCTCTTCTTGAAGTATGAATATATTGAGCTCCTTTCGAAATTAAAGGTGTATATAAATTATTCATTAAACGGTTGGATTTTTTATCATTAGATCCGACAACTATTCTATCAGGAAAAGTAAAATCTCGAATAGCTTCGCCTTCTCTTAAAAATTCTGGATTGGATACGACAGAAAATTTATTTTTATTTTTGCTTTTTTTTAGTAAAATTTTTTCGATTTCATCACCTGTTGTTACAGGTACTGTTGACTTAGTAACAATTACCTTAAACTTATTAATTGATAAACTTATCTCTTTCGCTACTTTAAAAATTTGGCTTAGGTCTGCGCCGTTTCCTCTCTTTTTAGATGGTGTTCCAACACAAATAAAAATTATATCAGATTCTTTTATTGATTTTTTTAAATCTGATGAAAATTTTAATCTTTTATTTTTATAGTTCTTACTAACTAATTCAGCAAGTCCAGGTTCATAAATAGGAATTCTTCCTTGTGTAAGTAAATCTATTTTTTTTATGTCTTTATCAACACAAATTACATTATTTCCTAGATCAGCAAAGCATACCCCGCTAACTAAACCTACATAACCTGTTCCTATCATACAAAGTTTCATAATTTTGCTATTTCTAGAGTTGATTTAATATAACCATCCATACTTCCACAATCTAAATATTTCCCAGTAAAATTATGAGCAATGAACTTTTCATCATTTTGTATAAATGATTGTATTGCATCAGTAATATGAACTTCACCACCTTTTCCTGGCTTTTGATTTAACAATTTAGAAAATATTTTTTTTGGAAGAATGTATCTTCCTATTACAGCTTTATTTGATGGTGCTTTAGAGATTGAAGGTTTTTCAATTACATCTTTTATAACGTAATTATTTTTATTTAATTTTTTTCCTAATTTATAAATTCCCCATCTTGAAACAGATTTTCTATTAACATGCATACTCGCCATAACTGATGAATTATATTTCTGATGAACTTTTATCATTGTCTTGGAACAATTATTTTTAATAATTAAATCATCTGGTAATAACATTAAAAAAAACTTATTTTTAATATATTTTTTTGTTCTTAAAACTGCATCCCCGGTTCCTAAGGGTTTATTTTGATAAACAAATTTTATCATCTTTTTATATTTCAATATTTTTTGATACTCTTTAATAATTCTAGGATCTTTTTTTTTTTTTATTATGTTTTTGTAAAATTTATCATTATAAAAATATCTTTTTATCATTTCTTTTTTCTTCGAAATAATAAAAACCACTTCTTTTATACCAGCCTCAATACATTCATCTAAAATATATTCAATCCCTGGTTTTCCATTTATTGGAAGTAGCTCCTTTGGAAAAACACTTGTTAATGGAAGTAATCTTGTACCAAGGCCTGCTAGTGGAATAATTGCTTGTTTAATCATTTAAATGTTTTACTTATTAAAAAGTTTTATACAAATGAAAATTTTACTAAATAATAATGATTTAAATGAGGCGTTAAATAATGTTTCTAGGTTAGGCTTTGTGCCAACAATGGGAAGTTTTCATAAGGGACATATATCATTGATCAAAAGATCAAAAAAAGTATGTAATAAAACAATTGTAAGTATTTTCGTAAATCCAAAGCAATTTAATAATAGAAAAGATTTCAGAGAATATCCAAGAAATATCAAAAAAGATCTATCCATATTAAAAAAATTAAAAGTGAATTTTGTATACTTACCTGGCAAGAAACATATTTATAATTCAAAAAGGGCATCAAAAATTAAGCTCAATAAGAATGACCAAATATTATGTGCTAAATTTAGAAAAGGTCATTTTGAAGGTGTTATTGATGTAATGGACCGTTTGACAAATTTGATCAAACCATCAAAAATATTCATGGGTGAAAAAGATATGCAACAATTATATCTAGTTAAAGATTATATTGAAAAAAGATATAAATGTAAGATTATTGCTTGTAAAACAGTTCGAGATGAAGGAGGTTTTGCCTTATCTTCAAGAAATTTACTTTTAAATAATAATCAAATAAAAAAAGCTAGAAATTTAACAAATCATATATTTGATTTTAAAAAAACTTTAAAAAATCAAAAAAAAATTTTTAGATTACTTCAACAAAAAAAAAATGATTTAGATAAACTTTTTGACGTAAAAGTAGAATATTTAGAATTAAGAAATACTAAAAATCTTAAGATTTCATCTAAAATCCAAAAGTCAAAAATTTTTATCGCTTATTATATAAATAAAGTAAGATTAATTGATAATTTTTAATATCTACAAAAAGTAAGCACCTACTCCTAAGAATGAAACAAAACCTATCACATCAGTAATTGTTGTAACAAAAACACTTGATGCGATAGCAGGATCAATGTTTAATTTTTTTAAGGTAACCGGTACTAAAATTCCGAACAAACCTGCAACTACCATAGTCAAAACCATTGATATTGAAATTATTAATGACAGTTGTATATCCTGAAACCATATTTGAACTATAAATGAACTGATTATTGCAAAAATAATTCCATTTAAAATACCAATATTAAATTCTTTTAAAATATTTTGATTAAAATTATTTTTTGTAAGATCGTTTGTTGCTAGAGTTCTAACTGTCACAGCTAAAGTTTGCATTCCTGCATTTCCTCCCATCGAAGCAACTATCGGCATTAAAAAAGCTAAAACTACCATTTGTTCAATTGTTGCACCAAATAAACTAATGCAATAAGTTGCTAAAAAAGCTGTGAAGAGATTTAATAATAGCCAATTAAATCTTCTTTTTGTTTTAGTTATTACACCATCTGTAATTTCCTCATCTCCAACTCCTGCTAATCTTAATGCATCTTCTTCGGCTTCTTCTTTCAAAACAGTAAGAACATCGTCAGAAGTTATCATCCCAACAAGTTTGTTATTTTTATCGACAACACAAGCTGAGTTAAGTCCATAATTTTCAAATAAATTTCCCACTTCTTCCCTATCCATATCAACAGGGACTAAAATATTTGAGTCTTCCATAATTGATGACATTTTTGACTCTCGAGGTGTTCTTAAAACCTTCGAGGATGGTACTGTTCCAATTGGTTTAAAATTTTCATCTACAATAAAAATTTCTAAAAATTCTTCTGGTAAATCTTTGTTTTCTCTCAAATAGTCTATCGTTTGTCCAACAGACCAATTACTGGGAATTGCTGTAAATTCCCTCTGCATAATTCGGGCTGCACTATCTTCTGGATAACTAAGACCTTCTAATAATGCGAATCTATCTTTTGGTGGCAAAGCACTTAAGATAGAATTTTTATCCTTTTCCTCTACGTTTTCTAATATGGCAATAGCATCATCAGACTCTAAGTTTTTAAGAATATTAACTATTGCTTCAGATGAGAGAAATTTAATAATTTCTGATTGAATAGACTCATTTAATTCGACAAATACTTCTGGATCAATTTTAAAATTATTTAATTTGATTAGTTTTTCTCTATCATTTTGAGTTAAGTGCTCAATTATATCAGCGGCATCAGCTGGGTGCATCTCTTTAAAGGAATTAGTAATAAATAAAGCATCATTAGCGCCAATTTTATCATTGAGAACTTTGATATATTCTTTATTAAATTCAAAATTGACTTTTTTATCTTTAATTTTTTTAATTAAAGTCATAAATTTACCTATTATTCTGTCGGAACTTTTAATACATAATGAAAAGATTACAATTTTTAAATGAATTTTGAGATTAAAAAGTCAAAAAAACCAATAAAATACCAAGATGCATTAAAATTAATGGAAAAAAGGCTTATCGAAGTAAATAAGAAAAAAACAAAAGAGTTGATATGGACACTAGAACATGAAGAAATTTACACGGGTGGAACTAGCTATTCTGATGATGAGGTATTAGATAAATCAATTAGGATATTTAAAACTAATAGGGGTGGTAAAATTACATATCATGGGCCAGGACAATTAATTTTTTATTTTGTTATTGATTTAAAAAAAAGAAAAAAGGATATAAGAAAATTTATTACCATCATTGAAAAAACCATAATAGAAACTTTAAAAATCTATAAGATCGAAACATTCGCAGATAAAAAAAATATTGGTATTTGGTATAATGACAAATCTAGTATTAAAAAAGTTGCTGCAATTGGTATAAGGATAAGTAAATGGATAGCATATCATGGTTTTTCAATAAATATAAATAATAAACTCGATAAATATAATTCTATAATACCATGTGGTATTAGAAAAAAAGGAGTGATTACTCTAAAAAAAATAAACGATCAGGATTATAGTAAGTTAGATAATTTTTTAATTAAAAATTTTATTTCAAATTTAAAAGATTAAGTCTTTTACTTTTTAATAATTTTTTGAAATAATCAGGTAGCAAAGCTCTATAAGTATATTTTCTATTTTTTATCATAAATTTAATTTGGTACGAGTGAAGCATCAAGTTTTTATTTATTCCTTTTGTGGAAATTGATGACCTATATTTTTCGTCACCATATATTGAGTGGCCTATCTTAAAAAGTTGTTTTCTAAGCTGATGTTTTCTCCCTGTTATCGGTTTCATCTCAACTAAGCTTGAGTTGGAGTTTTTATCTAAAACTTTATATATAGTTTTAGCTTTTTCTATAAATTTTTTATTATTATCAAATTTGACTAGATCATCATTCCATTCACCAGTATTTTTTTCTAGTTCGCCATGACATATAGCTAAATAAGTTTTATGGACTTTTCTTAATCTAAATAGAGATGTTAATAGTTGTGCAGTTTCTCTATTTTTAGCCAAAACAAAAACACCTGAAGTATCTTTATCTAGTCTATGAACTGAGTAAGGTTTTGATCCTTCAAATATTTTACTTTTTGCAAAAATATCAACTAAATTTTTTTTAGACTTTGTTCCACCCTGAACTGAAATACCTGAACTTTTATTAAGAACTATAAAATCATCATTATTATCAATAATTAGATTTTCATTCGCTTTAACAACTTCTTCAGATGGGCTAAACTTAATTTTTTTTTGTTTTATAGTTTCTTTAAAATTGAAATTAAAAAGTTCAATCTTATCATTTACACTTACTTTAAATGAACTTTTAACTTTTTTTTTATTTAGTTTGATTTTTCCCAACCTTAAACTTTTTTCAATCAAACTCTGAGGTACTACACCCAATTTATTTCTTAACAAACGATCAATACGCATATTTTTACAAGTTATATCTACGATAAAACTCTTGATCATTTTATATTATTTTTAACTGAAATTTTATTAAGCTGAAGCTACTTTTTGTTCCTCTTTTTTAGTAACATCTTTATTTTGATCTCTTTTCTTTTTATCAACTTTTTTTGCCTCAACATCTCTGTCTATAAACTCAATAATAGCCATCGGTGCGTTATCACCGTATCTAAACCCTGCTTTAATTATTCTTGTATACCCGCCATTTCTTTTTTCGAATCTTTTCGATAAAGTTTTTTTTACTTTATTTGCAGATTTAGTGTCCTGTAATTGAGTGATTAATTGTCTAGTTGTTTGTAAGGTATCTTTTTTTCCTAATGTAATTATCTTATCTGCTTGTGGTTTCAAAAATTTTGCTTTAGGCAAAGTTGTTTTAATTTGTTCATACTTAATTAGAGAATTAAGCATATTCTTTAGAAGTGCCTTTCTATGTTCAGAAGTTCTATTTAACTTCTTATTAGCCATTCCGTGTCTCATTAGATTGCTTCCTCTAATTTCTTAGACATTTCTGCTATATTGTCTGGAGGCCAATTAGGTATCTCCATACCAAGATAAAGAGACATTCCGGTTAGCACTTCTTTAATTTCATTTAGTGACTTTCTACCAAAATTTGGTGTTCTTAGCATTTCACCCTCAGACTTTTGAACTAAATCACCGATATAAATTATGTTATCATTTTTAAGGCAGTTCATTGATCTCACAGATAGTTCTAGTTCATCAACTTTTCTCAATAGGTTTTTGTTAAACTCAGGTTCTGTTGAAACCTCTTGAATTGGTGCCTCTACAGGTTCATCAAAATTAATAAACATCTTTAATTGGTCTTGGAAAATTCTCGCTGAATAAGCTACAGCATCTTCTGCTGATATGGACCCATTCGTCTCAACATCCATTGTCAGTTTATCATAATCTAAGGCTTTACCTTCTCTAGCAGTGCTAACTGAATATGAAACTTTTTTGACTGGACTGTATAATGAGTCAATAGCAATTAAACCAATAGGTGGTTCCTCTGGCTTATTTAATTCAGCAGGTACATAACCTTTTCCTGAATTGACATTCATTTCCATATGAAAATTAGTATTTTCATCTAAATTACAAATAACTAGATCTGGATTTAAAATTTCAACATCAGCAACATCTGAAATATCTGAGGCCTTGATTTCACCAGGGCCTTTAGCATCTAAAATTAGTTTCTTTGTGCCCTCAGACGAACATTTTAAAGCTAAAGATTTTACATTTAAAACAATATCCGTCACATCCTCTCTTACTCCCTTTATGGAGGTAAATTCATGTAAAACACCATCAATTTGTATAGATGTCACCGCAGAGCCTCTTATTGATGATAATAAAATTCTTCTTAAAGAGTTCCCCAACGTAAGACCATAACCTTTTTCTAAAGGTTCAGCAATTATGGTTGCTTTTGTTAAATCATCACTAATCTTTACGTCAAGTTTTGAAGGTTTTATCAGTGATTTCCAATTTTTTAAATTTACATTTTCTGTTTCCATTAAACTCTCCTTTTTTTTGGTGGCCTAGTTCCATTATGAGGCATTGGCGTTGTATCTTTAATTGATAAAATTTTAAAACCTCTTGCCTGCAAAGCTCTTAAAGCTGTTTCCCTTCCTGAACCTGGACCCTTTACTTCTACAGATAAAGTTTTCATTCCATATTCTAAAGCTTTTGAGGCAGCTGAGTCTGCTGCAATTTGAGCGGCATATGGAGTTGATTTTCTAGATCCTTTAAATCCTTTTTGACCAGCAGAAGCCCAAGAAATTACATTTCCGTTTGTATCTGCAATTGAAATTATAGTATTATTAAATGTTGATTGCACATATGCAATTCCGTTTAGAATATTTTTTTTAACTTTCTTCTTTTTTGAATAAGTACTTTTGTTTGTTTTCTTTGAAGTTTTTTCTGATTTTAGGTCTTTATTATCCGTTTTTTCTACCTTAGACATATTTATTTTTTAAGTGGAGTTAATTTTTTACCTGCGATTGCAATTGCCTTACCTTTTCTTGTTCTAGCATTACATCTTGTTCTTTGACCCCTTACTGGCAATTTTTTTCTATGCCTAGATCCTCTATAGCTAGCTAAATCAATCAACCTTTTTATACTTAATGAATAATCTCTTCTTAGATCACCCTCTACTTTAAAATTTTGATCGATGTATTCTCTAATTTTTAAAATTTCATCGTCAGTTAATTGATTAACTCTTTTTTCCTTAGGTATAGCTAAAGATGAACAAATTTGTTTAGAGAATTTATCTCCAATTCCATAAATATAAGTAAGACCTATATGAACCAATTTATTTTGTGGAATGTTAATACCTGCAATACGCGCCATAAATTTATGTGATAATTTTAAGCTTTTATATAAGAAGATCTTTCAAAGTCAACGCCTTAAAAATTAAGAAAAGCCTCTATTTTTTGAGTTATTTCAACAATTTCCAATGCTCCATCTATTTCATAAAAATTTGGATTTTTTGAATAAAAATCTAAAACTGGTTTTGTAGTTTGCATGTAAGTTTCATATCTCCTTAGTATAATTTTTAAATCATCGTCAGATCTTTTTTCTAAAATTTTTCTTTTTTCAATTCTTTTAATAATAGTTTCCTTATTTACATTTAGAAAAAAAACAAAATCAATTTTTTGGTTTGAATTATTTAATAATATATCTAAATTTTTAGCTTGGCTTAATGATCTTGGATATCCATCAAATATTAATCTATTTGTTTTTATTGGATCAGCTATAATTTTTTTTATAAGTTGATTAACTATCTCATCATCAACAAACTTTCCATCATTCATGTCACTTATAATTTTTTTACCAATTTCAGTATCTTTTTGAATTTCGTCTCTTAACATTTCACCAGTAGATACTTGAAAACCATTTAATTTGTTAACTAAATATTTAGCTTGAGTACCTTTTCCAGCACCCGGGGGTCCAAATAAAATTAGATTCACAGTTTTATCTACCAAATTTTGTTTTTTTTATAAGTTGCTCGTACTGAGAACTCATAAGTCTCGTTTGTATTTGAGTAACAGTATCAATTGCAACAACAACCACAATCAATATTGAGGTTCCTCCTAAATAAAATGGAATTGGATAGTTGGCGATTAAAAATTCTGGCATTAAACAAACAAGTGTCAAATATGTTGCTCCAATAGTTGTTAATTTTGTTAAAATATTTTCAATGTATAAAGCTGTGCTTTCTCCTGGTCTTATTCCAGGTATAAATCCACCATATTTTCTTAAATTATCAGCAGTTTCATTAGGATTAAAAGTTATCGAAGTATAAAAAAAAGTAAAAAAAATTATTCCAGAAGCATATAACAACATATAGAGTGGTTGTCCTTGAGTAAAATAAGAACTTATATTTAAAAAAGTTTCATTATCAGAAAAATTAAAATTTGAAAATGTTACAGGGAGTAATAATAAAGCAGATGCAAATATTGCTGGTATTACCCCAGCTTGATTTATTTTTAATGGTAAATGAGATGACTCACCACCATACATTTTATTTCCCATCTGTCTTTTAGGATAATTAATTAATATTTTTCTTAATGCCCGTTCCATAAAAACAATAAACAAGATAGTTAAAATTAATAAAATAAATATTGCTAAAATCATTATAGTAGAAATAGCTCCAGTTCTACCAAGTTCGAAGGTTGTCACTAGTGCTCGAGGTATTTCTGCAACGATACCAGCAAAAATAATTAAAGATATTCCATTACCTATTCCTCTTTGAGTAATTTGCTCACCTAACCACATTAGAAAGATTGTGCCAGCAACTATCGTTGTCACAGTTGATATTTTAAAAAACATACCAGGATTAATTACCAAATTTGCAGAGGACTCTAATCCTACAGATAAGCCATACCCCTGAACAGTCGCTAATAAAACAGTACCATAACGCGTAATCTGAGTAATTTTAGCTCTTCCAGTTTCTCCTTGTGATTTAAGATTTTTAAAATAATCAGATACACCTGTTAAAAGTTGAACAATGATAGAAGAAGAAATATAAGGCATTATTCCTAAAGCAAAAATTGCCATTCTACTAACCGCTCCACCTGCAAAAACATTAAACATTCCTAGTAATCCTTTTTGATTACCTTCCATCATTATTTTTAATTGTTCTGGATCAATTCCGGGTAGAGGTACAAAAGTTCCAAACCTATAAACTGCTAAAATTGCAATAGTAAATATAATTCTATTTCTTAAATCAGTGCTTGAAGATGAAGCGCTCATTATATTAATCTATTTTTTCAGTTGTATAGATCCGCCTATTTTTTTTAATTTCAAAACAGCAGATTTTGATGCTAGATCAGCTTCTATATTAATTTTGCTTTTAATTTCGCCTGAACCTAGAATCTTTAGTTTAATTGAATTTTTATTTATCAATTGCAGTTTTTTCAATAAACTGGAATTTAGAGTATCACCAGTTTTTAATTTTTGATTATCAATATACGATTGTATTTTATCAAGATTTAAAACTGCAATATATTTTTTATTAATTGGGTTAAAACCCCTTTTAGGCAGTCTTCTGTATAAAGGCATTTGTCCACCCTCAAAACTTTTAATTGCAACGCCTGATCTTGATTTTTGGCCTTTAACACCTCTGCCAGATGTTTTTCCTTTACCTGAGCCGATCCCTCTCCCAACTCTTATCTTCTTTTTTTTTATCTTAGTTCTGTTATTTAGTTGAATCATTATCCTCTTTTTTCAATTATTTCTGAAATTTTTTTATTTCTTATACTGGAAATTTGTTTTGGAGAGTTTTGTTTCAGTAAAGCTTTTATGGTTGCTCTAATAACATTATGAGCATTAGACGTTCCCATTGATTTTGCAACAATATCTTTGACACCTAAAACCTCACAAACAGCTCTCACAGGTCCACCAGCAATTATTCCTGTACCTTTAGAGGCTGATCTTAATACTATTTTACCAGATCCATCTTTTGCTTTAACGTCATGGTGTATTGTCCTACCCTCTCTCAAGGGTATGTGTACTAGTTTTCTTCTAGCCATCTCATTAGCTTTTTTAATAGCATCTGGAACTTGTTTCGCTTTAGCATGAGCTATTCCAATTTTACCAGCTTGATTTCCCACAACTACTAAAGCAGAAAATCCAAACCTTCTACCACCCTTCACAACTTTGGTAATTCTATTTATGTGAACTAATTTTTCTAGGATATCATCAGTTTTTTTTTCTTTAATATTTTCCATTTTAAAATTCCATTCCATTTTTTCTAAGTGTTTCAGCAAATATTTTTACTCTCCCATGGTATTTATATAAACCTCTGTCGAAATAGATTTTTGTTATTTTTTTTTCTTGAGCTTTTTTTGCCAATTTTTCTGCAACAATTTTTGATAGTTCTGTTTTATTAATTTTGGATGAAGGTTTAATATCTTTCTCAATTGATGAGGCAGAAATTAATGTAATTCTTTTATTATCATCAATAATTTGTGCAGAAATATTTTTTGATGATCTTGATATGCTTAGTCTATATCTATCAGAGGAAGAAACTTTCTTGACCTTGTTGCTTACCCTAAATTTTTTCCTTTTGAATGCATCAAGTTTCATTATTTCTTTTTCCCTTCTTTTTTTAAAACATATTGTCCTTTTTCTCTAATACCTTTACCTTTATAAGGCTCAATTTTTCTTAGAGTTTTAAGTTTTGATGCAACAACTCCTACTAATTGTTTGTCTGAACCAGTAATTTTTAATATAGTTTGTTTTTCAACTAATATTTTAATTCCTTCAGGAATATCAAAATTAATATCATGACTGTAGCCAAGTTGTAGATTAAGTTGATTTCCTTTTAATGAAGCACGATATCCAACTCCGATAAGTTCAAGAATTTTTTCATAACCAGAATGCGTTCCAATAACTGCGTTATTTATTAAACTTCTATTCATCCCCCATAACTTTTTTGTATTTTCATCTATTGTTTTTGGTTTGATAGAAATTTCTTTACCATCTTTGATATCAAGGTTAAAAATATCTAAATCAATATTTACAGATTTTTTACCTGAAGGCCCCTCAATATTTAAACTACTACCAGCAAGTACAACCTTTACTTTTTCTGGAATTGGAATATTTATTTTACCTATTTTTGACATTAAAATACCTTACAAATTATTTCTCCACCAACTTTTTGCTTCCTAGCATCTATATCGGTCATTACACCTTTTGGAGTTGATATAATTGCTATTCCTAGACCATTATTTATTTTTGGAAGTCCTTCCGCACTAGAAAAAATTCTTCTACCTGGTTTTGAGATTCTTTCAAAAGCACTAATAACTGGATTACCAGAAAAGTATTTGAGTTCTAAAGATAAAATTGGCTTATTAGTATCTTCCGTATTTACTTTAAAATCTTTTATAAAACCCTCATTTTTTAATATTCCAGCAATTTTTGCCTTAAAATTTGATGAAGGTAATTCAACTTTTTTATGATTTCTTTCCTGAGCATTTTTAACTCTTGCTATCATATCTCCGATCGGGTCACTTAAACTCATAAATTCCTTTCTACCAACTTGATTTAACTAAACCAGGTATCTTACCTTGCAACCCAAGTTGTCTTAGTGCAATTCTAGATATCCTTAATTTTCTATAAACTCCATGAGGCCTTCCGGTGATTTGACACCTATTCATTACTCTATTTTTTGCTGAATTTCTTGGAAGTTTAGACAATTTTTGTTGTGCTTTAAATCTTTCCTCTAAAGAAATTTTTTTATTCATTATAATATTTTTTAATTTTTTTCTTTTTTGATAAAATTTATTAACAAGTCTAATTCTTCTGTCATTTTTATTTATCGAACTTAGTTTAGCCATTTTAGTTGTCTCCTTTTTTAATAAATGGAAAGTTAAATTTTTCTAAAAGTGCAAAGCTATGTTCTTTATTAATTGAACTTATTACAATGATTATATCAAGTCCTCTAACTTTGTCAGCTCTATCAAAGCTTACTTCTGGGAAAATTATATGCTCTTTAATTCCAAAAGAATAGTTTCCAAATTTATCAAATCCTTTAGTAGATAACCCTCTAAAATCCTTAATTCTTGGCAAAGCGATGTTTACGAGTCTATCTAAGAATTCATACATTTTGTCTTTTCTTAAAGTAACTTTCAAACCAGCGTTTGATCCTTTTCGAGTTTTAAAATTTGCAACAGATTTTTTAAATTTTGTAATAACGGGTTTTTGACCAGTAATCTTGGCTAAATCCTCTTCACATGATTTCAAAATCTTTGAATCGTTTCCATCCAGACCTAGCCCCATATTTAGAACAATTTTCTTTATTTTTGGCCCCATATACAAATTTTTAAAACCAAATTGGTTTTTTAATGATTGTTGAATTTCTTTAAAGAAAATTTCTTTTAATCTAGGTGTCATTATTTTTTAGCTCCACTTTTTTTATCTTTAATTTTGTCATCAACTAGTTTTAAGTTTGACAAGTGTATGAAACTTTCTTTAGAAACTATTCCACCTTTTTTTTCTTTTGTTGTTTTGATATGTTTTTTTACCATATTAATATCTTTTACTTTTGCTCGATAATTCGTTCTATCGATCTCTATAATCTCACCTTCCTTCTTTTTATCTTTTCCGCATAAAATACGAACTTTTAGACCCTTTTTAATCATTATAAAACCTCCGGTGCTAAAGAGATGATTTTCATCTGTCCCCTGCTTCTTAGCTCTCGTGTTACAGGGCCAAATATTCTGGTTCCAACCGGTTCTCCTTTGTCATCTACCAAAACAGCAGCATTATTGTCAAATTTAACTTTTGATCCGTCATTTCTATGAATCCCTTTTTTTACTCTTACTACAACAGCTTTATGTACTGATCCCTTTTTGACTTTTCCCTTAGGGATTGCTTCTTTAACAGCAATAACTATTGTATCTCCTATACTCGCATATCTTCTTTTAGAACCGCCCAAAACTTTTATACATTCTATTTTTTTAGCTCCAGTGTTATCTGCAACTTGTAATTCTGTTTGAACTTGTATCATTAGTTTATATTCTCCAACACTTGAAACTTTTTATTTTTTGAAAAAGGTTTACTTTCAATAATTGAAACTTTATCACCCATTTTGTATTTATTATTTTCATCGTGAACATTGTATTTTTTTTTTACTTTAATAACTTTTTTTAGTAATGGATGTGAATATTTCCTTTCAACTATTACTGTAATAGTTTTATTAGGTTTATCACTTACCACAATTCCTGTTAAAACTTTTTTAGGCATTTATTTTACCTTTCAATGCAGTTTTTAATCTTGCAATATATTTCTTAGTTTCACTGATCTTAGATGGATTTGTAATTTGAGAGTTAATTTTTTGAAATCTAAAATTAAATAAATCTTTTTTATATTTATCAATATTCTTCAATATTTCATCCTTTGATAGTTTTTTAATTTCTTGTTTTTTCATATTATGAGAATCTTTTTATAGTTTTAGTTTTTATTGATAATTTTGCAGAAGCCTTATATAGAGCTTCTTTTGCAATTTGCTCAGAAACACCATCAACCTCAAATAAAATTCGACCTGGCTTAACTCTGCAAGCGTAATATTCTGGTGAACCTTTACCCTTACCCATTCTCACTTCTATGGGTTTTTTTGAAACTGGTATATTTGGAAAGACTCTTGTCCAAACTCTTCCTTGTCTTTTCATATGTCTTGTTAAAGCAACTCTTGCTGCCTCAATCTGTTTACCTGTGACTCTATCAGGAGATAAAGCTTTTAATGCATATGCACCATAATTTATGAAATTCGCTCTCGAGGCAGTCCCATGAATTCTTCCTTTATGAGCTTTTCTCCATTTTGTTCGTACAGGTTGTAACATCTTTATTTACTTTCCTTTTCTTTGATCTTATTGGTTTCTTGACTAAATTCTTTTGCAAATACTTCACCTTTATATATCCAAACTTTAATTCCAATAATTCCGTAGGTAGTAAGAGCTTCTGCCTCAGCATAATCAATGTCTGCTCTAAGAGTATGGGATGGTATACTTCCATCTCTTAACCACTCTGTTCTAGCTATCTCGTTTCCCCCTAATCGTCCGCTTATTGAAACTTTTATACCTTTTGCACCCAATCTTAAACATGATTGCATTGCTCTCTTCATTGCGCGTCTATAAGAAATTCTCTTGACTAATTGTTGAGCGATATTTTCTGCTACTAAATATGCATTTGTTTCAGGCTTTTTTACCTCTTTTATATTTAAAGTTACTTCATTAGAGGTAAACTTAGATAGATTATTTTTAATCTTATCAATGTCACTACCTTTTTTACCAATAACAAAACCAGGTCTTGAAGTGTAAATTGTTACGTAGCATTTATTAGAAGTTCTTTCTATCATAACTTTTGATACTCCAGAATTTATCACATTTTTTTTTATGTGATCACGAATTTTAAAATCCTCTATTAGATAATTGCCAAATTCTTTTTTTCGAGCAAACCAAACTGAGTCCCATCCCCTATTTACACCTAATCTAAAACCTATTGGATTAACCTTTTGTCCCATGTGCCTCCATTTTTTTTATTTCTGATAAAATAATAGTAACACTTGAGTAAGGTTTCAATATTGGTGCTGCTCTTCCTTTAGCTCTAGGTCTAAATCTTTTCATGGTAATTTTTTTACCACAATAAGCTTCTTTCACTATTAGTTTATCTATGTCATATTGAAAATTATTTTCTGCATTAGCAACAGCAGAATTAATTGTTTTTCTAATATCTTTAGTAATTCTTTTTTCTGAAAATTGCAGATCTTTAATTGCAATCTCAACTTTTTTTCCAACTATACCCTTTAGAATTGGATTTAATTTTCTAACACTAGACCTAATATTGTTATTAACCGATCTAACTGTTTTATCTTTATTTCTAATATTTTTTTTTTTACTCATATTATTTTTTGACTTCAGCTTCTGCTGGTTTGGCTTTTTTATCTGCTGGGGTATGACCAAAGAAAGTTCTTGTTGGAGCAAATTCACCTAATTTATGTCCCACCATATCCTCAGAGACTGTTATTGGTATAAATTTTTTTCCATTATAAATTAAAAAACTTACACCAACAAAATCAGGAATTATTGTTGATTTTCTTGACCATGTTTTAATTGGTATTTTTTTTGGATCAGTTTTATATTTATCTACTTTTTTCATTAAACTTTCTTCGACAAATGGTCCTTTCCAAACAGCTCTGGACATTATTTGGTATCCTTCCTTTTGTTTCTTCTTTTGATTATAAATTTATCTGTTCTCTTATTGTCTCTTGTTTTTAACCCCTTTGATGACTGTCCTGTTCGCGACACAGGGTGTCTTCCACCTGCTGACTTTCCTTCACCTCCTCCATGGGGGTGGTCTACAGGATTTTTAACAACTCCTCTTGTGTGTGGTCGTCTTCCCAACCACCTGGATCTTCCAGCTTTACCAATCTTAATATTTTTTTGGTCGGGATTACTCAAAACTCCAATTGTAGCAAAAGATCTAGAGTCTATTTTTCTTACTTCTCCAGAAGCTAATTTTATTAAACTATAATTTCCATCCAGACCACTGATAGTAACAGAGGTACCAGCTGATCGAGCTATTTTACCGCCTCCACCAGGTTCAATTTCTACATTGTGGATATTTATTCCTACAGGAATATCCTGTAATGGCATGCAATTACCTATTTTTATCTCTTTTTTTGAACCATTCTCAACTTGGTCACCTACTTTAATTTTTTGAGGTGCTAAATAATATGAGTGGCTATTATCTTCAAATTTTACCAACATTATGTGGCAAGATCTATTAGGATCATACTCTATCCTTTCAACTTTTGCTGGCATGTCAACTTTTTTTCGATAAAAATCAATATGTCTATACATTTTTTTATGACCACCAGCCCTATTAATAGAGGTGATATGACCATTATTGTTTCTACCTTTCATAGAATTCTTAGGTGAAACCAATGGTTTGAAAGGTTTTCCCTTCCAAAGACCAGTTCTATCAACAAGAATAGTACCTCTAGTTGATTTTGTATAAGGTTTAAAAGTTTTTAAAGGCATATTAAATTCCAGTTGTTAGATCAATACTTTGACCCTTTTTAAGTGTTATAATTGCTTTCTTAAAACCAGAGACTTTAACTTTTTTTCCTCTAGTGGTCTTAATACGATTTTGCTTATTTATTATATTTATTTTTGTCACGTTAACTTTAAAAATTTTTTCTATATTTTTTTTCAAATTAATCTTGTTTGAATTGGCAGGTACTTTAAATACAATTTTATTTTGATCAGATAAATTTGTTGATTTTTCTGTTACAAGTGGCGATAAAATCTTATCAAATAAATGAATTTTTTCCATTATACGTACCTTTTTTCCAAATCTTTTACAGAACTTTCAGTAAAAACTACTTTTTGAAACTTGATAATATCAAAGGCACTGAAATGATTTACATCAGTAACTTTAATATTAGGAATGTTTTGTATAGATTTCTTTATTTTCTCATTTGAAGTTTGATCTAAAATAATTAATGAATTTGTTAAGTTGAATTTTTTGATAATTTGATACATTTCTTTAGTTTTTTTTATTTCTGAATTAAAATCATTGAATATTAAACAATTATTATTTTTAATTTTATCACTCAAAAGAGAGGCTAAACCATTTTTTTTTTCACTTTTGTTTAGTTTTCTTTTTTTATAAGAAAGTCTCCCCTTAGGACCATGAGCCACACCCCCACCTACAAATATTGGTGCCTTCTTACTTGCGTGTCTTGCGTTTCCTGTTCCTTTTTGTGCATATATTTTTGAAGTAGGCCCAGATACCTCATTTTGTTGTTTAGTTTTAGCATACCTACCCTTATAATTTGCATTAGTTTTATATAAGACATTGCTAATTAACTTACTATTCACTTTTGCTGAAAAAATTTTATCTAAAACCTCAATAGAACTTTTTTTTCCGTCTAAACTGAATTTATCAATTTTCATTTTTTCTTCTTTTTTTCTAGTGTTTTTTTTGCTTCATCAGTAGCTGTAATTTTTTCACTGATGGTCATTTTATTTATATTCTTTATGGATTTTTTAACGAGTATCTCTGCATTTTTTGGACCAGGGATTGATCCTTTTAAATATAATAATTCATTGTCTAGGTCTGTTTTTATAATTTCAATATTTTGCATTGTTCTCAGTTTATCACCCATATGACCAGCCATTTTTTTACCTTTAAATACTTTACCAGGATCTTGCCTTTGACCAGTTGACCCATGGGATCTATGAGAAATGGAAACTCCATGTGTGGCTCTTAAACCACCAAAATTGTGTCTTTTCATTGCACCAGCAAATCCTTTACCTATAGTTTTTGAACTGGTGTCAACAAATTTTATATCTTTGAAAATTTCGAGACCGAATTCATTTCCTTCTTTATAAATTTCAGTGTCTTTAACTCTATATTCTTTTAATTTTCTTTTTGGTTCTGTATTCTTTTTAGAATAATAACCTTTCATAGCCTTATTAAGTTTAGAGTTTTTAACTTTTCCAAATCCCATTTGAATAGCTTTATAGCCTCTCTTTTCTTTACCTATAACCTGTATAACTCGAGCCTTCTCAATTTTTAAAACTGTGACAGGAACTATTTGTCCAGATTTATAAAACTCTCTAGTCATGCCGAGTTTTTTACCAATTAATCCAATTTCACTCATATCGTTATATCTTTATCTCCACATCAACACCTGAAGCTAAATCAAGCTTCATTAGTGCCTCTACTGTTTGTGGCGTTGGTTCAATTATATCTATTAATCTTTTGTGCGTTCTAGACTCAAATTGTTCCCTACTTTTTTTATCAATATGCGGTGATCTCAAAACAGTATATCTCTCAATTCTGGTAGGGAGGGGTATTGGACCTTTTATTGATGCGCCGGTCCTTTTTACAGTATTTACTATTTCTTCAGTAGATGCATCTAAGATTTTATTATCGTATGCTCTAAGTTTAATTCTTATATTTTGTTTTTCCATATTAACCTGCAATTTTTTTAGTTACTTCGTCTTGAACATTTTGTGGGACTTTTGAATAATGGTCAAAAAACATTGAATATTGGGCTCTTCCTTGTGACATAGATCGTAAATTATTAATATAACCAAACATATTAGCGAGAGGAACCATGGCTGTAATAACAGTCGCATTTCCCCTTTGCTCCTGAGTACTTATTTGACCTCTCCTACTATTTAAATCACCAATAACATCACCCATATAATCTTCGGGTGTTACTACTTCTACTCTCATAACTGGTTCTAGTAACTTTAAAGTTCCTTTAGTACAAGCTTCTTTGAAACAAGCTCTACTAGCTAATTCAAAGGCTAAAACACTTGAATCAACATCATGATGTAATCCATCCAAAATTGTTACTTTATAGTCTATCATTGGAAAACCAGCTAAGATACCTCCATCAGAAATTGTTTCGATACCTTTTTCTACACCTGGAATAAATTCTTTTGGAATAGCTCCACCTTTAATTTTACTTTCAACCAATCTGCCAGCACCTGGTTCTTGAGGCTCAACTAATAATTTCACCTTAGCAAATTGTCCTGCTCCACCACTTTGTTTTTTATGAGTGTATTCAACTTCAGAGGCATTTTCTAATGTTTCTCTATAAGCTACTTGAGGCGCTCCAACATTTGCTTCAACTTTAAATTCCCTTTTCATTCGATCTACAATTATGTCCAAGTGGAGCTCGCCCATACCTTTTATAATTGTTTGACCAGACTCTTCATCAGAGGTTACTCTAAAAGATGGATCTTCTTTTGCTAATCTACCTAGAGCTTCACCCATTTTTTCTTGATCTGCTTTTGTTTTTGGTTCTACAGCGATTTCAATTACTGGGTCTGGAAATTCCATTGGTTCCAATAGCACAGGTTTTTCTTCATCACACAATGTATGGCCTGTTATTGTATATTTTAATCCTGCTAAAGCTACTATATCACCAGCATTAGCCTCCTTAATATCTTCTCTTGAATTTGCATGCATTAAAAGCATTCTTCCAACTCTTTCCTCTTTTTCTTTTGATGAATTATAAATACCAGTCCCAGTTTTAATGGTTCCAGAATAAATTCTAATAAAAGTGAGAGACCCCACAAATGGATCATTAGCAACTTTAAAAGCTAAAGCAGAAAAACCCGCCCCATCCTCAAATTTCATATCTATTTCATCCTCTGAACCTGGTTTTGTTCCTTTGATAGACCCAATGTCTATCGGACTTGGTAAATAATTTATCACTGCATCAAGTAGAGGCTGAACACCTTTATTTTTAAATGCTGATCCAGTGAGAACTGGAACAAAATTAAAGTTTAAAGTCCCTTTTCTTATACATTTGATTAGATCTTCTTCTTTTATTTCATCACCATTTAAATAAGCCTCCATTAGTTTTTCATCTTGTTCAACGGCCATTTCAACTAATTCTGTTCTATATTTCTGTGATATTTCCTTTAAATCTTCTGGTATTTCCTTGTACTCCCATTCTGCTCCCAGAGCTTCGTTTTTCCAAACTTGAGCTTTCATTTTTACTAAATCTACTACTCCTGTTAGAGATGCCTCTAATCCAATTGGTACTTGAATAACCAAAGGTTTAGCGCCTAATCTGTCTTTAATCATATCAACACATCTAAAGAAATCTGCACCAGTTCTATCGAGTTTATTAACAAAACAAATCCTCGGTACTTTATATTTATCCGCTTGTCTCCAAACAGTTTCTGATTGGGGTTCAACACCTGCAACACCGTCAAATACTGCAACGGCTCCATCTAAAACTTTAAGTGATCTTTCAACTTCAATTGTAAAATCAACGTGACCTGGAGTATCAATAATATTTATTCGATGATCCTGCCAAAAACAAGTTGTTGCAGCTGAGGTAATTGTTATACCTCTTTCTTGTTCTTGTTCCATCCAATCCATTGTTGCAGCACCGTCATGCACCTCACCAATTTTGTGACTTTTACCAGTATAATAAAGAACCCTTTCAGTAGTAGTTGTCTTACCAGCATCTATATGGGCCATAATCCCAATGTTTCTGTATTTGTCTAAAGTATGAGTTCTAGCCATATTCTATTACCACCTAAAATGTGCGAAGGCTTTATTTGATTCTGCCATCTTATGCACATCCTCTTTTTTTTTGACAGCTGCACCTTTTTTTTCATATGCATCAAAAAGTTCATTAAAAATCTTATCCGACATGTGTTTATCTTTTCTTTTTCTGGCAGAATCAACTAACCACCTAATAGCTAATGCTTGAGCTCTTTTACTTTTTACTTCTACAGGGACTTGATAAGTAGCACCTCCAACTCTTCGAGATCTTACTTCTACTGTTGGTTTAATATTATTAATTGCTTCATTAAATATGTTGATTGGTTCATCTTTAGTTTTTGTTTTAATTTTTTCTATTGCGTCATAAACAATTTTTGAAGCCACACCCCTTTTTCCGTCATACATTATATTGTTAATCAATTTAGGGATAATTATTGAGTTAAACTTTGGATCTGGAACAATATTCTTTTTTGGCTGTGTTTTTTTTCTGGACATTTTATTTACCTTTTTTTGTCCCGTATAAAGATCGTCTTTTTTTTCTATTTGCTACACCTTGAGTATCTAAATTTCCTCGAAGAATATGATATCTAACACCTGGTAAATCTTTTACTCTCCCACCTCTTATTAAAACAACAGAATGTTCTTGAAGATTATGTCCTTCTCCTGGTATATACGCAGTTACCTCAAACCCATTTGATAATCTTACTCTTGCTACCTTTCTTAAAGCCGAATTTGGTTTTTTTGGAGTAGTTGTATAAACTTTTACACAAACACCCCTTTTTAAAGGTTGTTTTTCTAAAGCAGGAACTTTATTCCTGTTAAGTTGTTTAACTCTCTTTTTTTTTAATAACTGATTAATAGTCGGCATAATTTTTAAATAATTAGTTTTATTTTTGAGTGAAATAACTGGCAGGTTATTCATGGCAGCGTTTAGTACTTTAACCTAGTACTACATTCCAACCAAAAATATCGCCAAATTACTTATTAATTAGACTTTGTCAAACTAAAACTCAGGGATTTAACTGCTTTTTTTACTGATTTGCTTGTGTTTCTGATGGTTCTATTTTATCTTGCTCTGACAAAAATTTATTGTCATCCTCGAGAGCTTTTTTGTTCCATTTATTTTTAATATTACCTGTTCCCGCAGGAACTAATCTTCCAACAATAACATTTTCTTTTAATCCATTTAAAGGATCAACCTTACCCTTTATAGCTGCATCTGTTAAAACTCTTGTGGTTTCTTGGAAAGAGGCTGCAGAAATAAAAGACTCTGTTTGAAGAGATGCCTTAGTAATTCCCATTAAAACTCTTTCACCAGTTGCCGGGGTTTTACCCTCGGAGTTTAGCTTTTCATTTATATTCTCAAATTTAATTCTATCGACAATTTCACCTGGTAAATAAGAAGAGTCTCCAGAAGATTTAACCTCAACTTTTTTAAGCATTTGTCTTAAAATTGTTTCAATGTGTTTATCATTAATTATTACACCTTGTAATCTATAAACTTCTTGTACTTGATTAACAAAATATTCAGTTAATTCTTTAATACCCATGATTCTTAAAATATCATGTGGTAAAGGTTGGCCATCTAGAAGATATTCTCCTTTTTTAATTCTTTCACCCTGATTAAAATTAATATGTTTACCTTTTGGAATTAAATAATTTGATGGTTCGTTTCCATCTTCTGGAACAATAGATATTCTTTGTTTACCTCTTACCTCTTTACCAAAAACAACTTGGCCATCATTTTCTGCAATTATCGCACTGTCTTTTGCTTTTCGTGCTTCAAATAGTTCAGCGACTCTAGGTAATCCACCTGTTATATCTTTTGTTTTAGTTGTCTCCTTAGGTAATCTAGCAATAACATCTCCAGCAGAAACTTTTTGACCATCTTTAACTGATAAAATTGAGTCTGGAACTAAATAATATCTTGCTTCATTATCATCGGCTTTTTTAATTACATTACCCTTTTCATCTCTAAGGGTTATTCTTGGTTTTAAGTCTGAACTTTTAGATTGAGATCTCCAGTCAACTACTGATTTTGATGATATACCAGTTGCATCATCAGTGGTTTCCTGAATTGAAACACCATCTATTAAATCTACAAAACCTGCAATACCACTTTTCTCAGCGATCACAGGTGTTGTGTAAGGATCCCATTCACAAATTTTTGTATTTGCTTTAACTTTATCTCCATTTTTGAAAAATACTTTTGAACCATAAGCTACTTTGTAAACTGCTATCTGAACTCCGTTGTCATCCTCTATTGAAAGTTGAGTATTCCTACCCATTACAATTAAATTTTTCTTTGAGTCTTCTAAAATATTTGAATTTAATATCTTTAATGTCCCCTCACTTTTACAAACTATTTGGGAGTCTTGTTTAACTGAAGCTGTACCACCAACGTGGAATGTTCTCATGGTTAATTGAGTTCCCGGCTCTCCAATTGATTGAGCAGAAATCATACCGATTGCTTCTCCAACATGAACCATTTTACCTCTGGATAAATCTCTTCCATAACAAGTAGCACACACACCTTCTTTTGAACTACATGTCATTACTGAATAAACTTTTATTGATTTAACACCAGCAGCATCTATTAAATCGCATCCTGCTTCATCAATCATAGTAGACTTTTTAATTACAATTTCACCAGTTATAGGATTTTTGATATTAGCAGCTGTAATCCTACCTAGTGATCGCTCAGATAAACTTACAACAACATTTCCACCTTCTAGTATTTCAGACAATTCAATAAAACCAGGATTATCACATGAAATCTTTGTTATTGTTAAATCTTGAGCTACATCACATAGTCTTCTTGTAAGATATCCTGAGCTTGCTGTCTTAAGAGCTGTATCAGCTAATCCTTTTCTAGCTCCATGAGTAGAATTAAAGTATTCAAGGGCAGTCAATCCCTCTTTAAAATTTGAAGTTATAGGGCTTTCAATAATTTCTCCAGACGGTTTAGCTATCAAACCTCTCATTCCGGCTAATTGCTTCATCTGTGCTGCAGAACCTCTTGCTCCACTATCAGCCATCATGAAAACTGAGTTAATTTTTAAGCCCTCAGAGGTTTTTTCAGTCGCAGATATTCCTTTCATCATTTCACCAGCAACCTTGTCAGTACATTTAGACCAAGCATCAACCACTTTATTATATTTTTCACCTCTTGTAATCAAACCTTCGGCATATTGAGTTTCATAATCAGTAATTAATTTTTTAGTATCATCTATTAGTTGAGTTTTATTTGCTGGAATTACTAAATCATCTTTTCCAAAAGATATCCCAGCTTTAAATGCATGTTTAAATCCTAAATCTTTTAGTTTGTCACAAAATATTACAGTTGTTTTTTGTCCACAAAATCTAAATACAATGTCAATAATTTCTGAAACTGTTTTTTTTGGAAGTAATCTATCTATTAAAGAAAATTTGATATTGAAATTTTTAGGTAGCAAGTTAGCTAATAAAAATCTTCCAGCTGTTGAAGTATATTTTTCAAACTTTTTATTTCCTTTTTCATCAATAGTCTCAAATCTTGAAATTATAGTACTATGAACTTTAATTTGTCCTGAAGATAATGCAAATTCAATTTGGTCTGCGTCAATAAAATATCCTGAAGGTTTATCTGTAACTGGTTCTTGTGATAAATAATAGATACCTAAAATCATATCCTGACTTGGTACAATAATTGGTTTACCGTTTGATGGTGATAGAATATTATTAGTTGATAACATCAAAATTCTTGCTTCTAATTGTGCCTCTAAACTAAGAGGAACATGCACAGCCATTTGGTCACCATCAAAATCAGCATTAAAAGCAGCGCATGTTAATGGATGTAATTCGATAGCATCACCTTCAATTAACTTAGGTTCAAAAGCTTGAACTCCAAGCCTGTGAAGTGTTGGTGCTCTATTTAGTAATACTGGGTGTTCACGAACTATTAATTCTAATGCATCCCAAACAGCATTGGTTTCTTTTTCAACAAGTTTCTTAGCTTGTTTTATAGTTGATGCTAGACCTAATTTATTTAGTCTTGCATATAAAAAAGGTTTAAATAATTCTAATGCCATTTTTTTTGGTAAACCACATTCATGTAACTTCAAATCCGGACCAACAACAATCACAGAACGACCAGAGTAATCAACTCTTTTGCCTAATAAATTTTGTCTAAACCTACCCTGTTTGCCTTTAAGCATTTCTGCTAATGATTTAAGTGGTCTTTTACCAGTTCCAGTAATAACTCTACCTCTTCTGCCATTATCAAATAAAGCATCAACAGACTCTTGTAACATTCTCTTTTCATTTCGAACAATAATGTCAGGAGCTTTAAGATCCATTAATCTTTTTAACCTATTGTTTCTATTAATTACTCTTCTATATAGGTCGTTTAAGTCTGATGTAGCAAATCTACCTCCATCCAACGGAACTAACGGTCTAAGCTCAGGGGGAATAACAGGAACAACAGTCAAAATCATCCATTCAGGTTTTTGACCTGTTTCGATAAATGACTCAATTAATTTTAGTCTTTTGATAGCTCTTTCTTCATTTACTTTAGATTTAGTTTCTTGAATATAGTTTGTAAGATTTTTTTTCTCCAACTCTAAGTCTAAACTCTTTAACATTTCCAATACTGCTTCAGCGCCTATACCAGCTGTAAAAGCTTCCTCGCCAAATTCATCTTGATATTTCGCTAGCTCTTCTTCATTTAATAGTTGATTTTTTTGCAATCCAGTAAGACCAGGTTCAATAACAATAAAATTTTCAAAATATAAAACTCTTTCTATTTCCTTAAGTTTCATGTCAACAGCTAAAGCAATTCTACTAGGTAAAGATTTTAAAAACCAAATATGAGCAACAGGAGTGGCTAAAATAATATGCCCCATTCTTTCTCTACGTACATTGGACTTCGTGACTTCAACTCCACATTTTTCGCAGATTATACCTCTAAATTTCATTCTTTTGTACTTACCACATAAACACTCGTAATCTTTAATTGGTCCAAAAATTCTTGCACAAAATAAACCATCTTTTTCAGGTCTGAAGGTTCTGTAGTTTATTGTTTCAGGCTTTTTAATTTCACCATACGTCCAGGATTTTATTTTTTCTGGACTTGCTAAAGAAATTTTAATGCTATTAAAATTTTGAGCATCAGAAATTTCAGTATTTTTGAAAAGATCTGTTAATTCTTTTTTCATTACTAATTAAGCTCCACATTCAATGCTAGAGACTTTATTTCTTTAACTAAAACATTGAAGGATTCAGGTATACCTGATTCAAAGTTTTCTTCACCTTTAACAATTGTCTCATACACTTTTACTCTTCCAGCTACATCGTCTGACTTAACAGTTAATATTTCTTGGAGAGTATATGAAGCACCATAAGCTTCTAGAGCCCATACTTCCATTTCTCCAAATCTTTGACCTCCTAATTGAGCCTTACCACCCAAGGGTTGTTGGGTAACTAAACTATAAGGGCCAGTCGATCTTGCATGAATTTTATCTTCAACTAAATGATGAAGTTTAAGCATGTAAATTATTCCAACTGTAACTGGTCTATCAAACTTTTCTCCAGTTCTTCCATCCCATAAAAATGTTTGACCTGAACCCGGAAGTTTAGCTAGTTCTAACATTTCAGTAACATTTTTTTCTTTTGCTCCATCAAATACTGGTGTTGAAATAGCAATTCCATTTTGTAAATTTTCGCATAGGTCAACAAACTCTGTTTTACTTAATTTATCGACTTTTTGATTAAAGATCTCTTCACCATAAACTGATTTTAAAAAATTTTCTATCTTCTCACTTTTTTCAATTCTTTTATTGTTTTCATTAATTAATCTTTTAACTTCTTCACCAAATTCTTTACAAGCCCAGCCCAAATGAGTTTCCAAAATTTGTCCAACATTCATTCTACTTGGAACTCCTAACGGGTTTAAAACTATATCAACAGGTCTACCGTCTTCTCTATATGGCATATCCTCAACAGGAACAATTTTACTTACAACTCCTTTATTTCCATGTCTTCCGGACATTTTATCTCCTGGTCTCAATCTTCTTTTAATAGCAACAAATACCTTTACCATTTTCATAACACTAGGTAATAGATCGTCACCACTTCTAATCTTTAAAACCTTATCTTCAAATCTTTCTATGATATCCTGTTTAGCTTTATTATACTGATCTTTTAATTGTGCGATTAATGCTTCTTGCCCGGAATTATTAAAATCTATCTTAAAAATTTCGTTAATAGAAAGTTTATTTATTGTATCAAAATTTAATTTTGATCCCACATCAATGTCTTTAATTTTTTTAGTTAATGAAAAATTTGAGAGAATTTGACCAGCTCTTTGCTTTATACTTCTCTCTAAAATCTCCTCTTCAACTATTTTATCTTGTTGTACTTGTTCAATTTCAGCTCTTTCAATCGTTATAGATCTTTCATCTTTTTCAATACCGTGCCTGTTAAAGACTCTAACATCAACAACAGTACCACTACTACCTCTCGACATTCTTAAAGAAGTGTCAGTTACATCTATAGCTTTTTCACCAAAAATTGATCTCAACAGTTTTTCCTCTGGTCCAGAGGCAGAATCACCTTTTGGAGTTACTTTACCGACTAAAATGTCACCAGCATTTACTTCGGCACCTATATAAACAACTCCAGACTCATCTAAATTTTTTAAGGCTTCCTCATTTACATTTGGAATATCTCTAGTAATTTCCTCCTCCCCTAATTTTGTATCTCTAGCCATTATTTCATATTCTACTATATGTACTGAAGTGAATACGTCATCTGTAACACATCTTTCTGAAATTAATATAGAGTCCTCAAAATTATATCCCTGCCAAGGCATGAACGCTACAGTTACATTCTTCCCTAAGGCCAATTCACCAAGCTTGGTAGATGGGCCGTCTGCGATAATATCTCCAGTTTTAACTTTGTCACCAACTCTGACTAAAGGTTTTTGGTTAATACAAGTATTTTGATTAGATCTTTTAAATTTTTGTAAATTATAAATATCAACACCTGATTTTGTAAAATCAGTTTCTTCTGTAACTTTAATGACAATTCTTTTTCCATCAATCTTATCGACTACACCATCTCTTTTCGCTACAATTGTGACACCTGAGTCTAAAGCTACATCACTTTCAATGCCTGTACCAACTAACGGTGCCTCTGGTTTTAACAAAGGGACTGCTTGGCGCATCATATTAGATCCCATTAATGCCCGATTGGCATCATCATTTTCTAAAAAAGGAATTAGAGATGCTGCTACTGAAACCAACTGTTTTGGTGATACGTCTATATAATCAATTGTATCAGGTTTAGATAATAAAAAATTTAAATTTTGTCTGCAAGAAACTAATTCCTCAATAATTTTACCATTCTTATCTATTTTTGTATTTGCTTGTGCAATAGTATATTTTGTTTCTTCCATTGCAGATAGATATTCAACATTATCTTGAACAACTCCTTCTTTTACTCTTTTATATGGGCTTTCAATAAACCCATATTTATTAATCTTGGCGTAGGTGGATAAACTATTAATTAAACCAATATTTGGACCTTCAGGAGTTTCTATTGGACAAATTCTTCCATAATGCGTTGGATGTACGTCTCTCACTTCAAACCCTGCTCTTTCTCTTGTTAATCCTCCAGGGCCTAAAGCTGAAACTCTTCTTTTATGAGTAATTTCTGAAAGTGGATTTGTTTGATCCATAAATTGAGAAAGTTGTGAACTTGCGAAAAAATCTTTTAATGAAACTGTTAATGGTTTTGCATTTATCAGATCTTGTGGCATTGCAGATTCTACATCTAGTGTAGTCATTTTTTCCTTAATAGCTCTTTCCATTCTGTAGACACCTATACGAGCTTGGTTTTCAACCAATTCACCGACCGATCTAACTCTTCGATTTCCAAGATGATCAATATCATCAACCTCGTCTTTTCCATCTCGTAAGTCTAACATTTTATGGATTATTGATATAATATCGTCATTTCTAAGAATTGTAACTTTATCTGAACAGTCCAAATCTAATCTTGAATTCATTTTAACCCTTCCAACATCAGATAAGTCATATCTATCTGAGCTAAAAAATAAATTATTAAAAATTTGAGTTGCAATTTCAATTGTTGGGGGCTCCCCAGGACGTAACATTTTATATATTTCTGTTATTGCATCTTCTTTAGTATTATTTTTGTCATTCAGCATTGTGTTTAAAAAGTAAGGACCTTTATTGATTGAATTAGTAATAGATAATTCTATTGTACTAATACCCGCCTCAAGTATCTGCTGAATGACAGTTTCATTTATTTCTGTACCAATTTTAAAAACTCCTTCTTCCTGATCATTAATCTTAATATCTTTATGTAAAAATTTTCCATATAATGACTCGTTTGATACAAGTATATCCTTCAATCCACCGTCAAATAATTTTTTAGCATTTAAATAATTTATCTTATCACCAAGTTGAATTACGACTTTTCCTGTTTTAGCATCAATAACTTCCTCTGAAAAATTTTTTGCTTTGTAGTTTTCTGCGTTAAATTTTGTTTTCCATTTTTCACTTTGTTTGTCGTAATTATAGTTTTCACTATCATAAAATTCATTAGCCATTTCAGATTTATTGTACCCTAAAGCTAATAAGAGTGTTGAAGCTAAAATTTTTTTCTTCCTATCTATTTTAAAATATAAAAAATCTTTTACATCATATTCGAAATCTAACCACGATCCTCTATTAGGTATTACTCTACAATTAAATAATAATTTTCCACTAGCATGAGTTTTACCTTTATCATGATCAAAGAAAACTCCAGGACTTCTATGCATTTGATTTACAACGACTCTCTGAACACCATTTGTAATAAATGTTCCGCTATTCGTCATCATAGGAACTTCTCCCATATATACCTCTTGTTCTTTAGCGGACAGAATATCTTTTGTATTATTTTCTTGATCTATTTCATAAACAACTAGTCTTAAAGTGCATTTTAAAGCTGAAGAGTAAGTTAATCCTCTAGTTATACACTCTTCAACATCAAATTTAGGTTTTTCTAGTCTATATGAAACATACTCAAGTGTTGCTTTTTCATTTAAATCTTCAATAGGAAAAATACTTTTAAAAACTCTATCAAAACCTTTAGTTAATTCACCAGCATCAGGGTTAAAATCTGCTAATTCTCGGTAAGAGTTTTTTTGTACCTCTATAAGATTTGGTATAGACAAACTTTCTTTAAGTTTACCAAAACTCTTTCTAATATTTTTCTTTTCAGTAAAAGATATTTGCATCTATGTTCAACACTGATTAAAGTAATTAATCAGTATTTAAAAATTTCCTATTAATTTACTTAAGTTCTACTTTCGCGCCTGCAGCTTCTAACTTAGCTTTAATTTCCTCGGCTTCTTTCTTTGGTACACCTGTTTTTACCTCTTTTGGTGCACCCTCAACCAAATCCTTTGCTTCTTTAAGACCAAGTGATGTAGCTGATCTAACTTCTTTAATAACGTTAATTTTTTTATCACCTGCAGATACAAGCATGATTGTAAAATCATCTTTATCATCATCTGCCGCTGCACCAGCCGCTACCGGAGCTGCTGCTGCCATTGGGGATACACCCCATTTTTCCTCTAATTGCTTTGAAAGATCTGCTGCTTCTGCAACAGTCAAACTCGATAAATCATCTATAATTTTATTTAAGTCAGGCATATTGTCTACTCTTTGGGTTGTTGTTCAGAATTTTCTGGGGTCAAAGTACTCATTTTTTCCGATCGTGCAAGTAAAATACTCACTAATTTTGAAGCAGAAGCGTTCAAAATTCCCACAATATTAGCTCTAGCTTCATCTAATGTTGGTAAATTAGCTACATTTTCAACTGCTGCTTGATCCAAAACTTCGGTATCCATTATTCCACCTATTAATTTAAGACTCTTGTTTTCTTTAGCAAATTTAGACAAAATTCTAGCTGACATAATTGCATCTTCACCAAAAGCTACGGCAGTAGGCCCAGAAAACAAATTTGATAATTCTTTACATTTAGTTTTTTCTATAGCTAACTTAGTTATTCTATTTTTAGTAATTTTGAAGACAATACCATGTTCTCTCATATTGGATCTTAATTCGTCTAATTGAGACATTGTTAATCCTTGATAATGAGTAATCATTACAGACTTACTGTTTTCGAACTTACTTGTCATTTCAGTAATATAATTTTTCTTTTGCTCTTTATTCAACATAGTAATTATATATTTTTACTCAATTTAAGTTTATAGGAAACACCCATTGTAGATGTAATAAATAATGATTTTATTAAATCACCCTTTAAAGTAATATTTGATTTTTCTTTCTCCAAACTTTCTAATATTGCATTATAATTTTTTATTAATTGGTCATCATTAAAGGATTTTTTTCCAATACTCACCCCTAAATTTCCGTCTTTATCATTCCTTATTTCCACTTGGCCTGATTTAGAATCAGATACAGCTTTTTTTAAATCTTCGGTTACAGATCCCAATTTAGGATTAGGCATTAGTCCCTTGGGGCCTAAAACTTTACCAAGTTTAGACAATTTAATCATCATAGATGGAGTACAAATCAATTTTTCAAAATCTATTTTACCATCTTTAATTTTTTCGATAAAATCATCTCCTCCTACGATATCTGCACCAGCATTTTTAGCTTCTGATGATTTTGCTTCTTCACAAACTACAGCGACTTTTATTTTTTTACCGGTTCCCCCAGGTAAATTAACCACAGATCTTATGTTAATTTCACCTTTTTTTTGTTTGTGATTTATTTGAAAGTTTAGATCTATTGACTCATCAAATTTTGTTGTGCAATTTTTTTTTACCTCAACCAATAATTTATCAATGTTTTCTGCAGGTAAACTGTTTGTTTTTTTTGGAAGTTTTTTGAATCTTTTTGATGTCATTACTCTTTAACCTCTATACCCATTGATCTTGCTGATCCTGCAATTATTTTAACAGCTTGCTCCAGATCAATGGCATTTAAATCATTCATTTTTTGTTTTGCAATTTCTTCTGCTTGTTTTTTTGTAATTGAAGCTACTATATTTCTTCCAGGTTCTTTAGAACCACTTTTTAATTTGGCCGCCTCCCTTATAAAAAAAGATGCAGGTGGAGATTTAATCTTAAAATCAAATTTTTTATCTTTGTATACTGTTATTTCTACCGGAACAGGTTTTCCCGCTAATGATTTAGTTTTATCGTTAAATGCTTTACAAAATTCCATTATGTTAACACCACGTTGACCTAATGCTGGTCCTACTGGTGGGGCTGGATTTGCTTGCCCTCCTTTTATTTGTAATTTAATAAATCCACTAATTTCTTTTTTTGCAGCCATTAACTAACTTTCTCAACTTGGTTGTATTCTAAATCAACAGGTGTTGGTCTACCAAAAATTGACACAGAAACTTTCAGTCTAGATTTTTCTTCGTCAATTTCCTCTACCATTCCACTAAATGATGCAAATGGTCCATCAACAACCTGAATTTTTTCACCCACACTATATTCTATACCAGATTTTGGTTGAGCTACTCCATCTTTTATTTGACCTAAAATTTTTTCAATTTCTTTATCAGAAACAGGCACTGGCATCCCCTTTGATCCAAGAAATCCACTCACTCTTTTAATCTTCTTAATCATGTGGTAAATGTTATTATCCATTTCACTTTTTATAAGTACATAGCCTGGAAAATATTTTTTTTTTCTTTGTACTCTTTTCCCTCTTTTGACCTCAGTCACATCATGAGTTGGAACAACTATTTCCTCAAATTTATCAGAGATTTTAGCTTTATCAGCTTCCTCTTTTATAAGCCCTGCTACTTTATTTTCAAAACTTGAGTGAGATTGAACAATATACCAATTTTTCATCAAATACTTACCTTGAGCAATAATTCTAAGAAAAATTTTAAAACCTGATCTAAAAGTAAAAAAAATAATGACATTACAACTGCCATGGCAAAAACCATTAAAGCGCCCTGTATTGTCTCCTTCCCAGTCGGCCAAGTAACTTTAAAAGCCTCCTGTTTTACCTCTTGTATAAATTTAATCGGGTTTTTCATAATTTTTGCTTAATTGGCAGGAGCGGAGGGACTCGAACCCTCAGCCTCCGGTTTTGGAGACCGGCGCTCTACCAATTGAGCTACACTCCTATATTATATAGAGCTTACTCTATAATTTTAGTTACTACTCCAGCTCCAACGGTTCTACCGCCTTCTCGAATAGCAAAGTTTAGTTTTTCTGACATAGCAATTGGTGTAATAAGTTTAACGGTGAATTTAGCATCATCACCTGGCATAACCATCTCTGTTCCAGATGGCAATTCCACTTCACCAGTTACATCAGTAGTTCTAAAGTAAAACTGTGGTCTGTACTTTGTAAAAAAAGGAGTATGTCTTCCACCTTCTTCTTTTTTTAATACATAAGCTTGGGCTTCAAACTTAGTATGAGGGGTAACAGAACCTGGCTTACAAAGAACTTGACCTCTTTCAATATCAGTTCTCTCAACTCCTCTAAGTAACACGCCCACATTATCCCCAGCTTCTCCAGAGTCTAAAAGTTTTCTAAACATCTCAACTCCAGTACAAACTGATTTTTTAGTTTCTCTAATACCTATTATTTCAATTTCATCACCAGTTTTAAGTACACCTGACTCAACTCTTCCTGTTGCAACTGTACCTCTACCTGAAATAGAGAAAACATCCTCTACAGGCATCAAGAAAGGTTTATCTTTTGGTCTATCAGGTTGAGGAATAAAGGCATCAACATTTTTCATTAATTCTAAAATTGAATTTTTTCCAATCTCATCATCTCTTCCCTCCACTGCAGCAAGTGCTGAACCTTTTGCGATTGGAGTTTTATCACCTGGGAATTTATATGAGGTTAAAAGTTCCTTGATTTCCTCTTCTACAAGGTCAATCATTTCTTTATCGTCAACTTGATCTACTTTGTTTAAATAAACGCAAATTGCTGGAACACCTACTTGTCTAGCTAAAAGAATATGCTCCCTTGTTTGAGGCATAGGACCATCAGCAGCATTAACAACTAAAATTGCTCCATCCATTTGAGCTGCACCAGTAATCATATTTTTTACATAGTCAGCGTGACCAGGACAATCAACATGTGCATAGTGTCTTTTTTCAGTTTCATATTCTACATGTGCTGTTGATATAGTAATCCCTCTCTCTTTTTCTTCAGGAGCTTTATCAATTTGATCATACGCTACAGCTTTAGCGCCACCAGTTTCTGAAAGAACTTTTGTGATAGCTGCTGTTAAAGTTGTTTTACCGTGGTCGACATGGCCAATTGTACCAATGTTACAATGTGGTTTATTTCTTACAAATTTTTCTTTTGACATTACTTATATTCCTCACATTTCTTTTTTTTTACAATTTCTGTTTTCTTGGAGCGGGTAAAGGGAATCGAACCCTTACATCCAGCTTGGAAGGCTAGCGTTCTACCATTGAACTACACCCGCACAACCCCAAGAATATCACTCCAGTGTAATTTAAGTTTTATTGAATGGTGGAGGGGGAAAGATTCGAACTTTCGAAGACCGAAGTCAACGGGTTTACAGCCCGCCCCATTTGACCGCTCTGGAACCCCTCCTTTTGGGGAAGTGTCCCCTTGTTCAATAAAGCTTCAAACAACATGGGTTTTATATATTTTATTTATCCAAATGCAACACGTGATTTAGTAGGAAAATATCAAAAAAAACGTGTAAAATAATGTAGTTTTTATGAATAAACCGTCTTTTTTTATTATTGGCCAACATGCTGTGATAGAGGCATTAAAAAACCCTCAACGGAAAGTTTTGAGAATTTTTTTAACTGAGGAAAGTAAAAAAAATATACATCGAAAAAGTCCAAAAAAAAATCTTTTAGAAAATATAAAGGTTTATTTTAAGACAAAAAAAGAATTAGACAAATACAGCACTAGAGAAAATTTACTTCATCAAGGTTATGTTGCTGAGATAGAGCATTTTGATAAACATCTACTCAAAGATTTCATAAAAGAAAAAAAAGATATT
This sequence comes from uncultured Pelagibacteraceae bacterium, assembly GCA_902516465.1. Lineage (GTDB taxonomy): Bacteria > Pseudomonadota > Alphaproteobacteria > Pelagibacterales > Pelagibacteraceae > Pelagibacter. Next base: position 5,406 of record CABXZD010000006.1, on the reverse strand, counting down.
ACTTTGGTTTGTTTGGATGGTGTTACTGACCCAAGAAATATTGGCTCTTTAGTCAGAAGCGCCTCATCTTTTAATATCGATGGCATAATCATTAAAGAGAGAAATTTCCCAAGTGAAAGTAAACTAATGTATAAGGCAGCTAGTGGAGCAATGGAATATATTAAGATATTTGAAGTTTCTAATATTAATTCAACTTTAAAAAATTTAAAAGAAAAAAACTTTTGGATTTATGGATTTGATGGAGCTGGAAAAAAAGATTTCACAGATATACGATGGAACGGAAATAATATTTTGTTATTTGGATCTGAAGGATCTGGTATTCATCAACATACTTCTAAATATGCTGACTTTTTAGTTAAAATCAATATTAATAAAAAAATTGAAAGTCTTAATATATCAAATAGTGCAGCAATAGTGTTTCATCATTTAAGTTATATAAAAAAAAGAGTTGATTAATTTACAAATAATTAATAATTATTGCGCATGCCCTTGTAGCTCAGCTGGTAGAGCAATTGATTTGTAATCAATAGGTCCGCGGTTCGAATCCGTGCGGGGGCACCATCATAAAATGATGTACTAATTTTTTTTAATATAACAATTAATTGTGTATATTAATAAATCAAAAAATAATGAACATAAAAAAAAATTCTCAAATAAATTTTAAAAATTTTTTATATCTAATTTTCATTACATCAATAATCTTTAGTTATAAGTGGATTTTATCATTTCTGTATTTTAAAGATAACATATCTTTGAAAATTATTTTTGACACATATTACGATGGTTATTTTTACTATATATATTTAGACTCATTATCATCATTTAATTTTAATAATTCTTTTAATATAGATATTAAGAATTTAAATAATTTACCGATGCCATTTTCAGCAATGGTAATCCCAGCACTTCTATTTAAAATATTTGGATTTTATTCAATAATAATATTGGAGATGCTATGTATATTTTTTTTTTTAATTATCTTTTTTTTAATCTTTAATAATAATTCATCAATATTATTTTCAGTATTAATATTTATGATACCATCTTTAGTAATATTTTTAAATTTAGAAACAACTAAGTATATTAATGTTTTACAAGATATTTATCATTTAAGATTTGCAAGACCCCTTATTGTAAACTTATTTTTTTATGCTTTTATTTTGCACTTATTCGTAATAGAAAAAAAAAAAGAATTAGATTTCAAAGATTTTATTATAATAGGTTTTTTATTAAGTTTAACCTTTTCATCTTTTTATTATTTCTTCTGTGTTCAAGCGATTTCGTTAATAATATATTTTACTCAAAGAGATAAATTTTATAAATTATTCTCATTAAAAAAAATCAAACTTTATTTTCTTGCAATCGGGGTATTTTTAATTTTTTCTATACCTTTCATATATTTCTTAATTTCATCTGAGCCTGATTACAAGGAAAGATTATTTATTATTGATTTAGATTTGGAGAGAAAAAAAATTATTCTGTCATATCTACTTCAAAAAATTTTAGATCTTAAATTTTTAGTAGTTTTATTTTTATGTACAATTTTGAATTATTTTTCATATCTAAAAGACTTTAAGAATAAAAATAACCTTAACATCCTATATATAATCTTTATAAGTTCAGTGTTGGCGCCCTTTTTATTTATAATGATCTCAAATAAAACTGGTTTGATTTATCATTTTGCAAATATAATTTTAATTACTTCTTTTTTATATTTTTTATTTTTTTTTATTAACTATTTTTTTTACGAGAAGAATAATAATTTTTTTCAAAAAAAAATTCCATTTATTTTGTCAATATTAATTTTAATATTAATTTACAATTTTAATGTTCATAAATCATTCCAAATAAAGATTAACAATGAAGAATATGTTTCCTATAGAAATTCCATCTCTCAAGCTACCCAAGTAATTCAAAAAATTGGGGAAAAAGAAACTAGTCTTTTAACATTTGAACCAACATTAATGGTTTGGGCCATATTAAATAAAGTTAAAAATATTGATTTATTAAGCGGACAGTTTGTTCCCAAAACTCATGATATGATTGAAAATGATTTAATAAAATCCTTTAAATTTTTAAATCTCAATGATGAGTCATTTTTAAATTTTTTTGAAAACAAAATAGGTACTTGGAGGCTTTTTAATCCGAATACTCAACTTTTTTTCTGGGGAAAATATTCTGCAAGTATTTTGAAAACATTTAATAATTCAAATAATTTTAATTTAAGTGAATTGCAAATTATTCAAAAAACAACTCCATTAAATGTACAATCTTTAGCTATACCAATAGAAGAATTTGATAGATTGAAGAAGAAATTCAATAGTCATAATAAAAATGATAATATAAATCCTAATTTTATTGTTTTAAACAAATCAAAATTTTTTATTGAAGTACCAGTTATTAAAAATAGGGTACTATGCACTAATATTTCAACTAAAGATATCTTAATATACATAAGTAAGAATTTAAAAGCCAAATGCAAAATAAATTATTAATAATTGTACCAGTTTTAAATGAAGTAAATAATATTGAACCTTTATTAAAAAGAATTTTTAGATATGTTAATAAAAATAAAGATATCCTTTTTATTAATGACAATTCTACTGATGGGACACATCAAAAAATAATTGAAGAAAAAAAGAGATATAAAAGAATTTTCCTATTAAATCGTATTAAAAAATCTGGGATAGGTTCTGCACACAAAGATGCTCTTAAATGGGGTTTTAAGAGAAAATATAAATATATAATTACAATGGATTGTGATGGAACACATGATCCAAAATATATAAATAAATTTTTGAATTTATTGAAACAAAATAAATATCAAATAATTTCTACTAACCGATTTATAAATACAAATTCCCTTGATGACTGGAGTTTATGGAGAAAAAAATTAACTACTCTCAGACATAATCTTATTAAATTTTTACTAAATATAGATTATGATAGTTCAGGTGCGTTCAGAGCCTATAATGTTAAAATGATAGAATTAAAAGATATTTATTTAGCAAAAAATGACAGTTATTCTTTCTTCTGGGAAAGTATGTATATTTTATCAAAAAAATATAAAATTAAAGAAATTCCTATTACTTTACCTGGACGTTTATCAGGCTCATCAAAGATGAGAATTACAGATATTTTTTTAGCACTTTTCTATTTAACCAAAATCTTTTTAACTAAATGAAATTAAGAAGTTTCTCTTCTTAATTGTTCAATTTTAATTTTTTTTTGTAGCCCTCGGTTTTTGTCGTACATTAAATTAAACTTAATTTTTTGATTTGTTTTAACAATTATATTCTTAGCATTTCTAACCTCAATGTTATCAGCAACAGCACTTATCGGTCGTTTAAGAGGATATAAATTTTTAATTGTAATCTTGGATTTATCATTCACTATCTTTCCTTTCCATCTTCTTGGCCTAAAGGGACTTATGGGTGAGATTGATAATTTTTTTGAATTTAAACTCAATATGGGGCCATGAACTGAAAGGTTATATGCTGTACTTCCTGCTGGTGTTGAGACAAGAACACCATCTGCCACTAGTTTTTTAATTATAGGTCTATTACCATAGTTGATAGATAATGATGCTGCTTGTCTACTTTGTCTTAAAATTGAAACTTCATTAATAGCTAGAAATTTTTTAATTTGGTTTTTATTATTTCTGACTGTCATTTCTAAAGGAGATATATTTATTGTTTTAGCTTTAGATAAGTTGCTAATTATATTTTTTATAGAAAATTTATTCATTAAAAAACCATAATTACCGGAGTTTATTCCATAAAAAAAATTTTTTGAGTCTTTATTTTTTTTTAAAGTTTGAAGCATAAAACCATCACCACCAATAACAATAGTTAATTTAATTTTTCTAATGAATTTTTTTTTTAATATTCTTATTAATGAATTCTTAATTTTTAATGACTTTAAATTTTTATCAGAAATAATTTGTATTTTTTTCATATTATTGGTGCCCTCGGCCAGACTCGAACTGGCACTCCGCAAGCGGCAAGGATTTTAAGTCCTTTGTGTCTACCAATTTCACCACGAGGGCATTAATGAATTTCATGAGTATTTATGCTAATATTTATAATTGAACAAGATGAATAAGTAAATTTTTTTTATTTTATCTCTCTAGATCCGAGAATGATACGAGTTATCCTATAAATCTAGATTGAATCAGTAACCTTTTTTTCTAACATAATAAAATTCTTTATCATTACCGCTATTTGGATTGCTTAGTTTTTTTTCAACTTTATATTCAAAATGGTTCAGAATAAAGAGTCCCTCTTTTTGCTTTGTAAAATGAAAACCAGCAACTTTGTTTGATTTGAAATTACCCAATTTCCAATCTATCTCAAATACTTTATTCGAATAATCATCCCATTGTCCAGTAAACTTATCTGTATTAATCATATTATGCTCATCTTTAGTCATTAAGATTGTTCTGTCATTATTCCAAAACTCTTTCCAATAATCTTCAAAATTTAGCTTTGTCTTTAACATATTGTTATATGTCTCAGATCTACTTTGGAAAAAGTGGTCTCTAACTAATTCTTTACGTACACTAGCATGACCATTTTTGTCTATAATTTTACCTACGGCACTTACTGATATACCAACAACTCTCCAACTCCATTCTTCCCAACCCGCAATTGATGTTAAAAGATTCTTTTTTTTTTGAAGTTCAAAAGAGGAATCATATATCTGGGTATAAAATTGATAAATTTCCTTTTTTAATTTATCAGTCGGTTCTTTGTTCATTTGAAATTTTCTGTGATAATATTTGGTAATTCTTTTTCAGAAACTTTAAATTTTTTATTAAAATGATCTGATAAACTTAGTCTTTCTTCCCAATTACTAGTCCATATTTTTTTTATAAGTTTTATTGTTTTGTCGTCATATTCGAACAAGTAATATGTCTCATTCCAAGGCATTCCAAAAGCATAACCAGCATCGATAAATAGCTCATTTGTCCCATTATTGTTATAATCTTTATCTATATAAAAATTAAGATTTAGAAAAACATTTTTATTTTTAAGATGTTCCCTGCCTACAAAAAAATCAGTTCTAGAATCATATTTTTCCTCATTATCATAAAACACTTTGAAATAAGTATCAGTAAGCCTACATCCGTTGCTTTCATAAAATACCAATTTAACTCTGCTGTTTTTAGATTTAGTTAGTACAATTTCTTTAAATCCATCTAAATCGTAATTCATATAATTTCTAAAACTAAATTCTTTTTTACCGAAATAAAAACAATCCTTAGACCAACTTATACGCTTATCACTAAAGGGATTTTTATTGATAAATTTAGCAGCTTCTCGGTAATTTTTATAACCATCATCAAAAAAGTCGTATTCTTTAGCAAAACTTATATTTATTGAAAGTAAGGATAATATTAAAATG
>CABXZD010000005.1 GCA_902516465.1 uncultured Pelagibacteraceae bacterium | reverse complement strand
TTTCTATTTTGGAGAATCTATATTTCAATGACTTTTCTAATTTTCCATTAAAATTTAATTTTCTATTATTATTAAGATGATTATTTATAAATGTATTATTTACAGACGAGGTGGAGAGTTTAATTTTTAAATTTGAGTTAAATTCTTTTTTAAGTGCTTCCTCTTTTGGGAAAACTTCTGTATAAGATATTTCTTTATCTTCTTTAATAACTTTTGATTGATTCCAAAACTTTGAATTTTGGTTTAATGAGCATCCAGAAATTAAAATTAAAATTAATAATAAATTTAATATCTTATTCACTCAAATCTCTATTAAGTCTTTTTTGTGCTTGATTGAATATTTCCTGATTTAGATTTTCAGTCATAATTATTTGATTAAAAAATTCTTTTGCCTTTTCTTTCTCATTTTTTGAATAAAAAAACTCTGCAACTAAATATAAAGCATGAGACTTCCATACACTTGATGAGTTAAGCAATGGTTTTAAAATATTTAATAGTTCATTTTCATCTATATAATCTGCATTATAGAGCGCTTTTTTGTAAATAATAAGGTTTCTAACCTCTGTTTCTAATGAAATTTTGTTAATAACAATATCAAAGAATTTATTAACATCGATGCGATTATCAATCAAATTGTTATCAATAAGAAAATATAATGCCAAAGGAGAATAGGTACTGTCTTTATCTGTTATTACTTTTTTTAATGATATGATGGCTTTATCTCTGACTCCATTATTATATTCTATAATTGCACTATTATATCTGTCTGATAACTTTCGTTTTTGAGAATCTACATAAATTTTATATGAATAAAAACTTAAAATTGAAAATATTAAAATTGTTATGGTAGATATAATGATTTTTTTATTTTCTACTAAAAAAATTTTAATTCTCTCGTTTCTAGTTTTTTCATTAATTATTTTAATTTCCTCATCCATAATTAAATCATAGTTCTTAAAACATACTGCAGTATTCCACCATGTTTGTAATATTCTAATTCATTTTTAGTATCTATCCTGCATAATGTTTCAATTTTTTTGATTTCTCCAGAAACATATTTTATCTCTAAAATAACTTTATCAGAGGGATTGATTCCATTTTCTATTTCTTTTAAGCTTATTAATTCTGATCCAGTTAAACTAAGGTTAATTCTGTTAATTGAGTTTATAAATTGCAAAGGTAAAATCCCCATACCAATCAAATTTGATCTATGAATTCTCTCAAAACTTTCTGCTATAACTGCTTTTACTCCTAATAATTTTGTACCTTTAGCAGCCCAATCTCTAGATGATCCTGTGCCGTATTCTTTTCCTCCTATAACTATAAGATCAGTTCCTCTTTTTTTATACTCAACTACTGCGTCATAAATTGGCATTACTTTTTCCTCTGGATATAATTTTGTATAGCCACCCTCAGTTCCTGGGGCCATTTCATTTCTAATTCTAATGTTGGCAAAGGTTCCTCTCATCATAACTTCATGATTTCCTCTCCTAGATCCGTATGAATTATAATCTTTGGGCAAAATTTGATGTTTCATAAAATACTCACCTGTTGGGCTTTCTTTTTGAATATTACCTGCAGGAGAGATATGATCAGTAGTAACCATGTCGCCTAAAATCAATAAAGGTCTAGCATTTTTAATTTCCTTAAAACCCTCTGGTTGATCAGATAGATTATCAAAAAATGGTGGTTTTTTTACATAAGTTGAATTTTCTTCCCAATTATAAATACTAGTTTTTTCAGTTTTGATTTTTTGCCATTGTTTAGGTCCCTGTGAAACATTTGAATATCTTTTAATAAACATATCTGCGTTTAAACATAATTTAAGTGTATCCTCAATTTCTTGATTACTAGGCCAGATGTCTTTCAAAAAAATATTTTTCCCGTTTTTATCTTTTCCTAATGAGTCCTTATATAAGTCAAACTCCATATGACCAGCTAATGCGTATGCTACAACTAATGGAGGAGATGCTAAATAATTTGCTTTTATATGTGGTGAAATTCTTCCTTCAAAGTTTCTATTACCTGATAATACTGAAACTGCATAAATATTTTCTTTTTGTATTGCTTCAACAATATTGTCAGCTAAAGGACCAGAATTTCCAATACAAGTAGTACAACCATACCCCACAAGATTAAATCCAAGTTCATCTAAATAAGTATTTAAACCAGCTTTTTCTAAATAATCTGTTACGACTTGAGATCCTGGAGCTAAGGATGTTTTAACCCATGGTTTAACTTTTAACCCCAATTCAATTGCTTTCTTTGCTAATAGGCCGGCACCAATTAGTACATTAGGATTAGAGGTGTTGGTGCAGGATGTAATGGCTGCAATTAATATTGATCCATCTTTAATTTCATATTCGGTATTTGATACCTTCGAAATCGAGAAATCCTCTTTTTTTGTAATTTCTGAAAAGCTTTTCTTAAAATTAACAGATGCATCAGTTAATAACACTTTGTCTTGTGGTCTCTTAGGACCAGATATTGTAGGAACTATTGTCGTCATGTCTAATGATAAGCTCTCAGTAAATTCAATATCATTACTAGCCCATAAACCTTGAGCTTTTGCGTATTCTTCAACAATTTTCACTGTCAATGCGTCTCTACCTGAAAATTTTAAATAATTTAATGTTTCATTATCTATTGGAAAAAAACCACAAGTTGCCCCATACTCAGGAGCCATATTTGCTATAGTTGCTCGATCAGCTAAGGTTAAATTTTTTAATCCATCTCCATAAAATTCAACAAATTTTCCAACTACCCCTTTGTCTCTTAACATTTTTACTACTGTTAAAACTAAATCTGTAGCTGTGGTTCCTTCAGGCATTTTATTTTTCATTTCAAAGCCTATTACTTCAGGAATAAGCATTGATATTGGTTGACCTAACATTCCTGCCTCAGCCTCAATTCCACCTACTCCCCAGCCTAATACAGATAAGCCATTAACCATTGTTGTGTGGCTGTCAGTTCCAACTAGTGTGTCTGGAAAAAGATATTTATTACCTTCAAATTCTTCACTCCAAACTACTTTTGATAAATATTCTAAGTTTACCTGATGACATATCCCTGTTCCTGGCGGAACTATTCTAAAATTGTCAAATGCTTGTTGTCCCCACTTTAAAAAAGAGTATCTTTCTCCATTTCTTTCAAATTCAATTTCAACGTTTTTTTCAAAAGAATCCGGTTTTGCTGATTGATCTACTTGTACAGAGTGATCAATAACTAAATCCACAGCAGATAAAGGGTTGATTGAGTCAGGATCTTTATTCTTATCTTTAACTGCTTCTCGCATTGCAGCCAAATCTGCTACCGCAGGTATTCCAGTATAGTCTTGTAGTAAAACTCTTGCAGGTCTGTAAGCTATTTCTGTTTTCGACTTTTTATTTTTGATCCAATCTTTTATAGCCTCTATTTGATTTCTTGTGACAGTTAAGTCATCTTCATATCTTAAAAGATTTTCTAATAGAACTTTTAAAGATTTGGGTAATTTCGAGATCCCATCAAGGCCATTACTTTCAGCCTTTGCGAGTGAATAAATTTTAAAATTTTTTCCATCGACTATAAGGTCTGATAAAGATTTATAAGAGTTTTTTATTCCTGGTTTCATACTTTATATATAAAATGTAATTATGCTCAAAAGAAGAAGGGTTGACATAACATAATTAAAATACTTTATAAATTTGTCATTTGTCGCAAATTTCCTCAAAAATCGACCTACACAAGTCCATAATGTGATGCTTGTTATAGAAAATAAGAATGCGAGGAACACAATTTGAGTCGCATAATTCAAATAATTCTCTCCTAATTCAACATAAGTAGATACTACTATGATTGCAACTGTTACTCCTTTTGGATTTAAATATTGAAATAAAAACGTCTCAATAAATTTAACTGGATTTTCTTTTTTGGTATCATCTGAATTAACTGAAAACGCAATTTTATATGCTAAATAGATCAAAAATAATGTTCCAAGGTATTTAATAACAGTTTGTATTATAGGAAATAGTTTAAATACATTGATTAAACCAATCGACAAAAAAATTACTAAGGAGGTAAAACCTAAAGTAACTCCAAGAATATGAGGAATAGTTTTTTTTACTCCAAAATTAAAACCTGAATATGAGGCTACAACATTGTTTGGCCCAGGTGTGTAAGCAGTTACAAACCAAAATAAGGAAATTGATAAAATTTCAGGATGCATAATTTTACGCTATGGGCAATCCATCATCAGCTTTCTGCGAGGGATGTACAAGTGTTACTTTTCCGTCTGGATCTATGGATCCCAAAATCAATACTTCTGATACAACACCAGCAATATTCTTTTTTGGAAAATTACAAACTCCGATCACCTGTTTGCCAACTAAATTTTCTTTATTATAAAAATGAGTTATTTGAGCCGATGATTGTTTAACACCAATTTTCTCTCCGAAATCAACTTTTAAAATTAATGACGGTTTTCTTGCTTTCTCATTTTTTTCCACTGAAATTACAGTGCCTAAGCGTATATCTATTTTCTCAAAATCTTGATAGGTTATTTGTTCTTTCATAATAATAATATATAATTAAATTGTGGCTGGAATAGATAACATATTATTTGAAAAATCAATAAAGATTCTTAAGGACCTTATATCCTATAAAACAATTTCAGGAGAAAATAATTCATCTTTAATTAATTATTGTGAGGATATACTTACAAAATGTGGTGCATCCTCTTTTAAAGTTTTTGATGCAGATAAGAAAAGAGTAAATCTTTTTGCAACGCTAAAAGCAAAAAAAGCTAATGGTAAAGAACCAATTATTTTATCAGGCCACACAGACGTTGTGCCTGTTTCTAAAGGTTGGTCCTCTAATCCATTTGTTGCAGAAATAAAAAATGATAAATTATATGGTAGAGGATCTTGTGACATGAAAGGGTTTTTAGCATGTTCATTAGCTTTTGCTGATATTTTTTCAAAGTCAAATCTTTCTCGTGATATTCATTTTTCTTTAACATTTGATGAAGAGACTGCTTGCGTAGGAGCCCCCTTATTGATTAAAGAACTAAAGAAAAGAAAAATTACAAACGGCATATGTATTGTAGGAGAACCTACAAAGATGAAAATTATAGACTCTCACAAAGCATGTTACGAATATACAACTTTTTTTGAGGGTCTTGCTGGACATAGTTCTAAACCAGACGAAGGAGTAAATGCAGCAGAATACGCTTCAAGATATGTAAATAAACTCATGTCTTTAAGAAGTGATTTGATAAATAGAAAACCTAAAAACTCGATATTTAAACCACCATATTCAACATTATCTATTGGTGGGATTTTTGGAGGAATAGCTCATAACGTCATAGCGGATAAATGTCATGTCAATTGGGAGACAAGACCAGTTAACAAAGAGGATGGGATATTCCTAAATAATGAAATTGATAATTATGCGAAGAAATTATTAGCTGAAATGAAAAAAAAATATCAAAATGCATCAATTAAAAAAGAAATAATTGGGGAAATAATCGGCTTCGATAGAATTAAAGACTCAAAAGCTTGTGAATTTGTCTCTAGTATTACTGGTGATAATAACAGAGAGGTTGTTTCTTTTGGAACTGAGGCTGGACTATTTCAAGAAATCGGCATAAGTACAGTCGTTTGTGGACCTGGCTCAATTGAACAAGCGCATACTATTGATGAGTTTATTGAATTAAACGAAATTAAAAAATGTTTGTCTTTTTTAGAGGGAGTTAAAGAAAGATCTGTATTTAATTAATAATTAGTTCCAACCACCTACTGATTTTACCTCTAAAAATTCCTGCAGGCCGTGTTCACCTGCTTCTCTTCCAATTCCAGAATGTTTAAAGCCACCAAATGGAGTATCAATTGCGATCCCTGCACCATTAACATCCACCATTCCAGATCTTAATTTTTTAGCAACTCTTCTGGCTTTTTCTTTGTCCTTAGTTTGAATATAATTTGTTAAGCCATACGGAGTGTCATTAGCTATTTTTATAGCTTCGTCTTCGGTTTCAAACGGGATCACAGATAAAACTGGTCCAAAAATTTCAGTCCTAGCAATTTCCATTTTGTTATTTACATCAACAAAAACTGTTGGTTTTACATAATATCCTTTTTCAAGACCACTAGGTTTTCCAAGCCCTCCTGCTAATAATTTTGCACCTTCATCGATCCCTTTTTGAATTAATGACTGTATCTTATTAAATTGAGTTTCTGAAACTACTGGTCCAATATGTTCTCCTTCTTTATTAGGATCTCCTATCTTCATTTCTTCTGTAAATTTTTTTAACTTCTCAACTGATTGATTATAATTAGATTTTTCGATTAACATTCTTGTTGGAGCATTACAAGATTGACCAGAATTTTTGAAACATCTCAAAGCACCCCATTCAATAGCGTTTGGATCTGCATCTTCAAAAATAATATTCGCTCCTTTACCACCAAGTTCTAAACTAACTCTTTTAAAATCATTTGCAGCATTTTGTGAAATTAACGCGCCGGCCCTTGTAGATCCTGTAAAAGAAATCATATTAATATCAGGATGCCTAGTTAATGCTTCTCCTGTTGCAAAACCATCACCATTAATTAAATTAAAAACTCCTGGTGGGAATTTTGTTTCATCAATTAATTCTGCTAAAATCATTGACGATAATGGCGCAAGTTCTGATGGTTTCAAAACCATTGTGCATCCAGATGCTAAGGCAGGCATTACTTTCAAACAAACTTGATTCATTGGCCAATTCCATGGTGTAATTAATGCACAAACCCCCTTAGGTTCATAAATAAGTCTTTGATTTGGAGCATGGTCACCTAAAGGTTTTTCAAATTCAAAACTTTTTAAATGTCTAATAAAAGATTTAATGTGAGCTGCTCCGGTACCAGCCTGTAGTTTTGTAGCAAAATCCTTGGGAGCACCCATCTCTAAAGTGATAGCTTTTGCAATATCAGCCCATCTTTTTTTATAATTTTCATAAAGTTTTTCTAATAATTTTATTCTTTCCTCTTTCAAAGAATAGGACCAGGTCTCATAAGCTTTTTTAGCTGAACTTACAGCAAGATCCACATCATCTTTATTGCCCAAGGTAATAACAGCACAATTTTCCTCGGTTGCAGGATTAATGACTTTAATTTCCTTTTTACTTTGAGGTTCTTGCCATTTGCCATCGATATAAAATTTTTTTTTATTTTCCATAGAAGTTTAATAATCCTTGATTATTTTTTTGCAAATAAATTTGTTAATTCATACACTATAGTTGCTGCAGCAAGAGAAGTAACTTCCGCATGATCATATGCTGGAGAAACTTCTACGATATCTGCAGAAATTAGGTTTAAACCGGATAAACCTCTTAAAACATTAACCATTTCTCTTGAAGACATCCCGGCAATTTCTGGAGTGCCTGTACCAGGTGCAAAGGCAGGATCTAACACATCAATATCAATAGACAAATATAAAGGATTATTTCCTACTCTTTTTTTAATTCTTTGAGCAATTTTGTCTGTCCCTTGTGTTTGGAATTCATCACAGTGAATTATTTTAAATCCAAAACTTTCATCATTTTTTAGATCCTCTTTACTATATAATGGACCTCTAATACCCACATGCATTGAGGCATCATCTAAAAATAAATTCTCTTCTCTTGCCCTTCTAAAGGGTGTGCCATGGGTATAAGGCGCGCCAAAGTAAGTATCCCACGTATCTAAATGAGCATCAAAATGAACTAGAGCTACAGGCCCTTTATTTATTTTGTTGATTGCCTTTAACAATGGAAATGCAATTGTATGGTCACCTCCTAAACTTATAATTCCTCCAACTTTATTTAATAATTCTTCAGCTCCTACTTCTATTTGTTTTATTGCTTCGTCTATATTAAAAGGGTTGCAAGTAATATCACCTGCATCAGCAACTTGTTGGATTTTAAATGGCTCTATATCATAATTGGGATGATAATTTGTTCTTAAATGTCTAGATGCTTGTCTAATACTTTGAGGTCCAAATCTTGCACCTGGTCTATAACTAGTACCTGCATCAAATGGTATACCAACGATTGCAACATCACAACTTTCAACATCTCTTAACTCTGGCAATCTTGCAAATGTTGAGGGACCAGCAAACCGAGGTACTTTGGTTCCACTTACTGGTTGGATTGGATCTTTATTTCTTTTTTTTTTCACAGTAAAATTGTATCACATTCAATTAAATTGGAATATCTTCTATGTCTATATATATGAGCCTAATTAGATCAATTATACTATCTTTATTTATTTTTACTCAAACTCAAGCAGATACAATTTACAATCTAATAAAAATTCCAAATTTAGAAATTTACGATATCAAAACTGCAAATAAACTTAGATACTTATATGCTAAAAAACCATTCACTCTCGGAACTGAAAAAAATATAAAATGTTACAACTCTAAAAAAGATATTTTAGATGAAAAATATAAAATAATTAAAGAAAGTCTAAACAGATACGATCAAAAATTTCTCAAAAAGATTAATCTAAAATATATTGTTATGTGTGAGGATTTATCTATCTCGAATATCAACACTGCTGGAATTCCAGATAATATAATGAAAACTTTAATACTAGATGTGAAATTTGATAAAAAATATTTTGAACGTGTAATTCACCACGAGGTTTTTCATATTATAAATGATTCTTTTAAAGAGGTATTTGATGAAAAAGTTTGGTCAAATTTTAATGTTAAAGAATTTGAATATGCTGAGTGCTCAACTTGTACTGATAAATTGGGATTAGATACTTATTCAAACACTGCAGGATTTTTTACGGAGTATTCACAATCCACTGCATCCGAGGATATGGCTGAAGTTTTTTCTCATTTAATGATTGGAGTAAACCTAAGTAATCCTGATCCAATTTTAAAAAAAAAAATTCAATTTATTAAAAGCAATATTTTAAAAATTGACCAAAATTTTAACTTATGATAAAAAAGATTAAAGCCTCGACGTCTGAAAAAATAATTTTTACATTTATAATTATTTTGGCAATTTTTTCCTTTGGTTCTTTTTTTTCTATAAAAAATAAATGTTTATTTGTAAAAAATTTCGACCCTCAAGAAATTACTTTTAAGGACCCAGGTAATATTGCAATATTAAACGTTGAATGTGGAAATGTGATAATGGAACTTTATCCTGATATTTCCCCAAATGCTGTAAAGAGATTTAAGCAATTAATTAGATCTAAGGCATACGACGATGTTGCATTTCATAGAGTTATTAAGGACACCCTTGTTCAAGCAGGAGATCTGGAATTTGGAAAAAAAGGAAGTTTAAATTATGGAAAAATTGGCACTGGAAAATCTGGATTGGGTACCATTAATTCAGAAATAGATGCTCCTTTTAATTTTGATAGAGGAAGCGTTGGTTTGGTAAGGACCAAAAAATATAATTCCGAGGATAGTCAGTTCTTCATAATTCTCAAAGACGAGCCATTATATGAAACCGAATACACACCTATTGGGAAAGTAGTTTATGGTTTAGAAGCTTTAGAAAAAATAAAATATCTGGATAAATCTGAATATGTATTAAGACCAGATTTTATTAACTCTTTAAGAATGTTAATTAATTAAGGGTTTTCCAGTTGCTAAAGTATGCTTAATTCTATCTTGAGTTTTTTGAGTCTCCATTAATTTCATGAAGGCATCTAGTTCTAATTTAAACAAATCGTCTTCAGATAACGTTTTATCGATAGTCGTATCACCACCGCTTAATACATGTGCTAATTCATTTGCAACTTCAACTCCATGTTCTAATATTACTTTATCATTATAAAGTTTTTCTATAATCTTATCCATTTCTCCTCTTACTCTTTTTCCAGGGAGTCTAAACTCTAACTCGTTTGGTGCCTGAAAATCTTTATTATCTAAAAGAATTTTTTTTGAAACTTCTAATAAACTATTCCTATTCATTATCTTTTTATCACTTGGTCTTAAATACCTCATAGGTTCTGCTTCTACTGGAGACGAAGCAGTCTTTCCATACCCAATTATATCAAACACTTTAAGAGGTGCAAAATTAGGATCTTTTTTTGCTTCATCTGTGTTTTGCCATCTTGCTAACATTTCTTTACATCCTCCACCTGCTGGAATTAAACCAACGATAGTCTCAACTAATCCAACCACTATGTTAGTATGTGCAGCAACAAAGTTACTTTGAACCATTACTTCAAATCCTCCTCCCAATGTTAATCCAGAAGGAGCTGAGATCACTGGATATTTTGAATATTTTAAATGCTTACATGTTTCTTGAAAATATTTAATAAATTTTTCTATAGATTTAAAATCTTTCTTATCAGCAAATTGCATAGTGTAAGTTAAGTTAACACCAGCAGAAAATTGCATACTCTCGTTGATTATTATCAGAGGTTTATCGGTTGCTTTTTTTAAAGCATCCATAGAATCATAATCTAACGCATTAGCTTTAGTAGTAAATTCAACAATATTATAATCATTAAACCTATATATTTTTGCAGAATCGTTTCCATCCAAACTTGAGGCTGTTTTCTTAACTTTTCCTAAAGTTTCAATATTTGTATATTTTTGTCTTTCTCCATAAAAATTCTGGTTTTTAGTTTCAGATAAATTTTTCAAAAAATTATTCCCACTAAAATCATCTACTTTGTCAAAAAATTTTTTTACTCCAATTTCTTCTAGCATTTCAAAAGGGCCTTTTGCCCAATTAAATCCAAGTCTCATTGCTTCATCAATATCATTAAATTCTTTTGTAATACCTGGCACTAATGAAGATGCATATTTGATTATCTTAGATATTACGGACCAAGCATAGTCACCATATTTATCTTTTCTATCAATTAATCCATTAAGATCTACTTTATCAGATTTTACATCAATCTTTTTACTAGGTGAATAACTACCAGTTTCTAGATTAATGGCTTCCATTACTTTAGTAGCTCCAGATTTATTCATTCTATAAAAACCACCTTTACCTTTTCTTCCGGTGTATCCTGTTTCAATTAATTTTTTTACCAGTGGAATTTCTTTCGCAACCTCATGGAATTCATCAGTCTCTGGAAGTTCTTTAATAAAACTTTTAAGTACATCAGCCATCAAATCAATACCAATTAAATCATAAAGCCCAAAAACTCCCGTTTTTGGGATTCCCATAGGTCTTCCAAAAATAGCGTCTGCTTCTTCCACAGAAAGTTTCATTTTAAAAGCCTCCGTCATTGCTATTTGCATAGCATAAACACCAACTCTGTTACCTAAAAATCCTGGAGTATCGTTACAAACAATTGCTCCTTTACCTAATTCCATTTCGCAAAATTCTTTTAATTCATTTATTTTATTTAGGTCATTATTTTCACTTTTTACTATTTCTAATAAACCCATATATCTAACTGGATTAAAAAAGTGGGTGATGCAAAAATCTTTTTTTTCCGAGTCCGTTAAATGTTCTGATAGTACTTTGATAGGTATCGATGAAGTATTTGAGGAAACAATAGCTCCATCTTTTCTCATTTTAAATATTTTTTTATAAATTTTATGCTTAATATCAATTCTTTCAACAACTGCCTCGACCACCCAATCGGCACCTTTAACCACATCAAAATTATCATCTATATTGCCAACTTTTATGTTATTGATTTTAGATCTATCGATTAGCAAAGGTGGTCTTGACTTGTGAATTCTTTCTCTAGCTTTTTCACTTATTTCAGTTGTTAAATCAAGCAATGTGACAGGAACATTTGCGTTACATAAATGAGCAGCTATACCACTTCCCATTGTACCTGAGCCAATCACCACTACATTTTTAATGTTCATAAAATGATTTACTATCGATTTATTCCTCTAAGCCTCTCTGATCTTCTTCTTAAGAGTTCAGCAGTAACTAATATTAACGTTGATAAAATAATTAGACAAGTCGCGACAGCAAGAATAGTTGGGCTTAACTGTTCTCTTAAACCTGTCCACATTTGAACAGGAATAGTAGTATTTTCAAGTCCAGCTAAAAAAAGAACTACTACCACTTCATCAAAGGAAGTTACAAATGCAAACAATCCTCCTGATATAACTCCAGGCAAAATTAGAGGTAAAGTTATTTTCATAAATGTATTAACAGGGTTGCTTCCTAAACTAGCAGCAGCTCTAGTTACACTATGATCAAATCCTGAAAGAGTAGCAGTCACAGTTATTACTACAAATGGTGTTCCTAAAATAATATGTGCAAGAACTATACCAGTATGAGTTGCTGCTAAGCCAACTTTAGCCATGAAGAAAAATATTGCTACACCTGAAATAATTAAAGGAACTATCATAGGAGATATAAGAACTGCCATGATCAAGCCTTTGTAAGGCATATGTCTACTACTCAAACCTAAAGCTGCTACTGTTCCAAGTAGCACTGAACCAATAGTTGCAAAAATTGCTATAATAAAACTATTTTTTGCTGCTAAGCCCCAAGGGTTTTTCGTGCCATAAATCATATCTTGATACCATCTTAAAGAGAAAGCATCAGGATCCAAACGTTTCATTCCATCAGAAAAAACTAAAAACTCCTCAGCATTAAAGGATAATGGAAAAATTACAAACAATGGAGCAATAAGAAAAAAGAAAACTGCTGCACAAATTGTTAGGTAAATATAATGCCAAATTCTATAGTGTGGTTCAGTATATTTAGGTAAAGCCATTTTTTATCCGAGTTTTATATTATCTATTCCAACTAATTTATTATAGAGCCAGTAAATAACTAATACTCCACTTAATAACATAAGTCCCATCGCAGATGCAAAACTCCAATCAAGTGTACTCTTCATATGAAATGCTATCTGATTACTTATCAAGGTTCCTGAGGCTCCTCCAACTAATGCGGGAGTGATATAATAACCAATAGCTAAAATAAAAACCAACAAACACCCTGCTCCAATACCTGGTATAGTTAGTGGGAAATAGACTTTCCAAAAAGCTACAAAAGGTGTTCCACCTAGAGACTTTCCAGCTCTCATTAGGCTTGGAGAGATTGTTTTCATGACACTGTAGAGCGGCAAAACCATAAAGGGCAATAAAATTTGTGTCATGGCTACATAACTTCCGGTTTTATTATACATCATCTCGACTCTATTATCGTCTGTTACTAATCCAATCGTAACAAAAAAGTCGTTAACTATTCCTTGTTGTTGCAACAAAATCATCCAACTTGCTGTCCTTACAAGTAAGGATGTCCAAAAAGGTAACAAAACACATATCATCAATAAATTACTGTACTTCATGGGTAACGTTGCTAACAAATGAGCGATTGGATAGGCCATTAAAAAACAGAATACAGTAACAAAAAATGCAATTTCTAAAGTTCTAAGCCACAAAATTCTGTGAATTCTTCTATCCTCAGCAACATTTACAATGTCTCCTTTTTCATTTTCATACATATCCATACCTTTTAAATATTTTTGATATGTATAAGCAGGAGCCCTCCGCTTTATTGCTCTCCAATATTCAACATCTGCCCATCTTCTATGAACAGCCATAATCTGTTCTTTATAATTTCCTTCCTCAAAGGATTTGGATTTTCGTCTAAGTTTTTTGATAATACTTTTAAAACCATTTTTTGTATAATTAAGTTGTGTTGATAATTTTCCTTCTCTTTCTTCCTCAATTAGTTTTTGAAAATCAATATAAAAAGCTTTGAACACTTCTTCTGGAGGTAATTCTTTTCCATCCCATTTTTCCATCGATTTATAAGTTTTAGGAAGCATTTCGGTAACCATTTTGTCATCAACGCTTCTCATAAGCATGTCACCAATTGGAAACACATAAGTAATTATTATAAAAAGTAATAAAGGAGCGACAAGTAAGAAAGCTCTGATCTTATTTTTTTTCTCAGCCTTCTTTAAGCTAACCTCTAAAGGAATTCCATCTGTAGTTAAAATTTGTCTGTTTTCTGAGCTCATAAATAAAAAGGGCGGTTAATCATAACCGCCCTCTAATATAATATAAAATTTTAATCTTTAAAACTTAAAATTAAAATCCTGCTTTCATTGCTTCCCATTTTTCACCAAGTTCTGTGCCGTTATCAGCCCAGTAAAGAGGATCTACTAAGAAGTAATTTTTAGTGTTTGCCGGTGCAGTTGGCATATTTGGAACCATGTTAGTTTTACCATCTTTATACCATGGTTCACCTGCTTCCATAACTGCAATAGATGATTTTCTCCAAGGAGCATATGCAATATATTTTGCACTTCCAGCTAAACCTTCTGTACTTGTCATCTCAGCTAAAGCTTTTTTAGCATCAGCTTCGTTTGGCGAACCTTTAACTAATACAAAGTATTCATAGTCAAGACCTTGTGCGTCCCAAACTTGAACGATTGGAGCACCTTCTCCAACTGCTGCGTTAAAGAATCTACCATTCCAGCCAGTTGCCATAACAACTTCACCACTCATTAGCAATTCTGGTGGTTGAGCACCTGCAGACCAAAATACACATCCACCTTTAGGGTCTGTACAAAGTTCTTTGATCTTATCCATAGCTCTTTGAACACCTTTTTCAGTATTTAAAGCTTTATAGATTTTTGCTCCACCTTTTCCTGGTTTTACACCATCTGCAGCTAAAGCAATCTCTAAATTAGTTAGAGCGCCAGTGTAGATAGCTCTTTTTCCTGGAAATTTTTTAGTATTAAAGAAATCTTTGATAGTCTTTGGAGTGCCTTTAACGTTATCACTGTTATAAGCATAGTTCCAAGAGTATAAAATATTTCCTACAGCACATTCACTTGGCATTGAAGTAAAGAAATCTTTACTTGCTGGAGTTCCATCTGGTGCAGCTGGAAAATCTTTGTCAAAATCAAATTTAACAAATAATCCTTCATCACAACCATTAATAGTATCCATAGCAAATACGTCAATTATATCCCACGTAATTGCACCAGCTTCTTTTTGTGCTTTAATTTCTGATAATCCACCAGAGTAATCAACCCAGTTAATATCGATACCAAGTTTTTTAGCAGTAGGATCACCATAACCTAATTTTTGACTTTCAGTATAAGCTCCACCCCACGACGCCACAGTAACTGCGAACGCTGATGTAGTTACAGAAAATGCAAGAGATAGGGCTAGTAATAATTTACTAATCTTATTCATTTTTCCTCCGTTTAAACGTTTTTTTATAAAAATATATTACAACAAGATCGATAAAGAGAGTCAACAGGCCATTTGTGGGATATTATAGTTTAAAGATGTCTATTTTGGGTCTAGGGCTCTAGCATCATCACTATTCCAGCCGATTTTAATTTCATTTCCTAATTTAATATCCAAATTAGATGAACTATTAGGAACTTTTAAAATAAATTCTGAATTACCTAAAAGATTTATTCTTACTCTCGTGTGATCTCCATGATAAATAACCTCTTCTATCTTTCCATTATGTATATTATCCATTTTATCAGTAGGATTAATTAATGCTCTCTCGGGTCTGATAGATACTGTTGTTCTCTCTCCTTTTTCTTTAACTGATATTGGATTTGCTAATATTTCTGCACTTGAAAGTTTAATTTTACATTTTTCTCCAGAAATTTCTAAAACTTCACCCTCAAAAGTGTTGTTCTCTCCAATAAATTCCGCAACAAACGAATTAACTGGCTTTTCGTAGAGTTCATCAGGGCTTGAAAGCTGTTGAACTTTACCATCATTAAAAACTGCAATTCGATTTGACATTGTTAAAGCCTCACTTTGATCATGAGTAACGTAAACAACCGTAACTCCAATGTTTTCATGAATATGTTTAATTTCATATTGCATACTTTCCCTTAAGTTTTTATCTAAAGCTCCAAGGGGTTCATCCATTAAAACTAGCTGAGGATCAAAAACTAATGACCTTGCTACTGCTACTCTTTGTTGTTGTCCTCCAGATAACTGGCCTGGCATTCTTTGAGCAAAGCCTTGTAAAGATACCATAGATAAAGCTTTATCGATTTTTTTATCTGCTTCATCTTTAGGAATTTTTCTAACTCTTAATGGAAATGCCAAATTTTCGTATACTGTCATATGAGGAAACAAGGCATAATTTTGAAATACCATACCAATACCCCTTTTATGTGGAGGAATACTTGAAATTGCATTTCCATCTAGATATATCTCTCCATTAGTAGGAGTTTCAAAACCAGCTAACATCATTAAACATGTTGTTTTGCCTGAGCCTGAGGGACCTAACATTGTTACAAATTCACCTTCAGCAATATCTAATTGTAAATCCTTTACAACTAAGATCTTTCCATCATAGCTTTTATCTACTTTATCAAATTTTACGAAATCATTTTTAACGGACATAATCTAGATAACTTTAAAACATTTGTGAGAATAAATTTCAACCTTTAATAACTAGCTTTTAATGTGAAGTTCTTTAGATAAATTACAAAAAAGTTCACATCCTTTTTCTGTAACTCTTATTGCCTCAGAAGCTTCTACTCCCCAATTATCAAATTGCATAACTGCAATCATATGAAAAGTAACATTGGGTTGTAATATTGTCATATCACCTTTTGATATGTTTAAAGTGTGTTCACCCCAATCAGGAGGATAACCTATGCCTATTGAATATCCAGTTCTTGAAGTTTTCTCTATTTTATATTTATCTAATATTTTCCAAAAAGCTTGCGCAACATCATCAGCAGTATTTCCCGCTTTAACTTTATCAATACCCGCTTGAAGTGCCTCGTTAGTTTTTTTCATAGTATCATTTTTTTTTTGATCAGACTTTCCAAGTAAAACTGTTCTGGCCATTGGACAATGATACTTTTTATTTACACCAGATAATTCTATGATTGTGGCTTCTCCTTCAACAAACTTATCCTCAGACCAAGTTAAATGTGATGCAGAGGTCCCTTTTCCAGTTGGAAGCATTGGTACTATTGAGGCATAATCTCCGCCAAATTCTGAAGTACCTCTAACTAAAGTTGACCATATTTCTGAAACAGCATCACATTGTCTTTTGCCTGGATTAACAGCCTCAAATGCTTTTTTCATACCCAATTGCGTAATCTGTGCAGCTGCTTTCATATATTTTATTTCAGCATCTGACTTAATAAATCTAACCCAATTCACTAATCGTTTGCTATCTAACAATTTTGCATTAGGTAATCCTTGTTTTATTTTTTCATAACAATAAGCGGTAAAATAATGACTATCCATTTCAACACCTATAGATAATTTATCCCATTTTTTTTCCTTAATTAAATCTACTAAAGCATTATAAGGATGTAGTGGCCAAGTGTGGATATATTTTTCATGATACTTAACTATATTTTCATCTTTTAAATAAGTTTTTATATAAGCGCCACCAGCATCTTGATCTCTAACAAAACAAATTGGTTCATCAGCATTCACATGAACAATCACACATTGTGCATAATAAAAAGACCATGCATCATAACCAGTAAGATAATTCATATTTGAAGGATCTTGTGAAATCAAAATTTCAATCCCTTTATCTTGCATTGATTTTTGAACTTTTTTTAATCTTGATTTGTATTCTTCAATTGTAAAATTCATTGACTAATTATTAAACAAAACCCCGTAGCCATTAATCTTATTTTGATTATCAACTTGTTTTAGCGTATCCCAAATTAGAGTTTGATTACTTGACAGTATTACCTTGCCTAATTTTTTTTCTATTTCATCAATAATTGACAATACTGGTAGTGCTGTGCAAGATATAAACAGCGCATCACTATTTGACAGATCTTTTTTAACCAATACATCAAATAAATACTGTGGGTCAACTTTACCTATATCCAAATCAGAAGCTATATCAAAATAAGACAATTCAGAAATTTCTATTTTTTCATTTTTAAAATAATTAATAACCGATTGATTTATCTCATCAGTATATGGAGTAAATATTGAAACTTTATTTATCTTAAGTGTTTTAAGAGCATTTATTGCTGAGGTAATAGGTGTTGTTACTTTTGTATTAGGTTTTGCTAAATTTACTTTTTCACAAATTGATTGGTAGCCAACAGCAATAGTTCCTGATGTGCATCCATAGGCAATACAATCTAATTTTTGATCAGGTAGTATATTTTTAACTACAATAGGAATATCATCCGACATTTTTTTTAATGTCTCATTTGATAAGGGATTATAAGATTTGATTCTGTTACAATAAAGATCAATCTCTTTACCATGAATGATATTATTAAAATCTTTTTCAATCCTAAAATCACTAGCCAAAGTTATTAGTCCTATTCTGGGATTATGTTTTTCAATAAATTTTGGCTCTATTCTACTCAATTTCATTTAAAATCTGATTAAATATATATTAATTAAATAGTCTAGTTAATTTATATAGTTTTAAATGAATGTTTTGCTTTAGGAAATTGCTTTTTTAACACCTCGAACTTGTACTTTTTTACTGCAGTGTTAATTAATTGATTTGTATTACCATATTTCTTAACAAATTTAAATTTACTCTCGCCAAGGCCAATTAAATCGTCAATTACTAACACTTGCCCATCACAATTTACAGAAGATCCAATTCCTATTGTTGGAATTTTAAGAGTTTTAGTAATTTTTCTTGCTAAATTACTTTCAACACATTCGAGCACTACCGCAAAAATTCCTGCATCTTCTAAAAGTTTAGCATCTTTTAATATCTTATTAATTTCATGTATCTTTTTTCCTTTAAAAGTAAATTTTTTTTCAGTTTGCGGTAGAATGCCTAAATGACCCATCACAGGGATATTATTTTTAATTAAATTATTAATAATCGGAATAATTTTTTTTCCACCTTCTAATTTAATAGCATCACATTTAGTTTTTTTCATAATCATCTTTGCATTTTTTAAAGCAAGGTTAGGATTACGATATGTATTATATGGCATATCAACTACCATTAAAGATTTCTTCACACCATATCTCACACTTTTCGAGTGATTAATCATAGTTTCTAATGTCACTTCTTTTGTAGACTTATAGTTATAGAGAACTGAGCCAAGAGAATCACCGACTAAAATAAGATCACAATATTTGTCTAAAATTAAAGAGATATTTTTGGAATATGCAGTTAAACAAATAATTTTAGATTTATTTTTTTTATTAACAATTTTTTTTATTTTTTTATTCATTAACCATAATTTATATAAATTTTTGTGGAATTAAAGTGACTAGAGAATTACAATCAAATTTATCCTCTAATTTTAAAATTTTCTGAACTTCCGAGGCCTCATTCCTATGCTGTGTCCAAAATGCACTATAATTATTTCTCAAAAAAGGCTCTATTAATTCTGCATTACTTGACCTAAAAGATTTCATTAAACTAGGATCATCCAATTCTAATAAAATTATTGCATCTCTTCTTATTAAATCTTTAGTTGATGATGGTAAAAAAATTGCTTGATGTCCTTCAGTATCAATTTTTAAAATCTCAATAGTATCCTTTGAATAAGGAAGCATAATAGACTCTATAGTTTTTGAATAAATTTCTTCAATTATTTTTTTTTCTATGAATTTAAATTTAAAATTTAGATAATTTAAAATTTTTGAAAATAATAATTTTAAATTTTTTTTTATTAGATATTTATATCGATTCTTTTTACTTGGCTGAAATGAAAAAGCATCTATTAAAAAAATTTTTTCTTTATTTACTTTATCAACTACACAATTTATCACTTCAAAATTTTGTAATTTATTTTTTTTTATATTTTTATTTATATATTCTGCTGATAGCGGATTTCCCTCAACAGCAATTATTTTAGAATAATTTGATATTTTGGAAAAAATAAAAGAATGAAATCCAAACAAAGCTCCGATATCATAAAATATAATTTTTTTTGATTTAAATACATGAGAAAATGCAAATAACCAATTTATCATTCTTGGTTCATGAATTTTTTTATTACTAATTTTTTCTTCTATCCATTTATCTGGTGAAATAATGAAGTTATTCTTATCTTTTAAAAATGTAATATTGAACCCATTTATATCTAAAGAATATTGATCCTCTGTAATATTTATAGAATGCTTGATATCTCTAAAACTAGAGTTTAGTAGTTGCTCCCAATTTATATTCTGCATATTATTCCAACTCAATAGTGCTTGGTGGTTTTGAAGTAACGTCGTAAACTACTCTATTTATTCCTCTTATACTATTAACAATTTTATTTGAAATTTCTTGAATAAAAGATTTTTTAAATTCATAAAAATCCGCAGTCATACCATCTTCAGAAGTTATTGCTCTTAGTAAACATAAATATTCATAGGTTCTATTATCACCCATGACTCCGACCGTTTTTACTGGGAGTAATGCTGCATACGCTTGCCAAATTTTATTATATAAATTGTGCTTCTTTAAAGCCTGAATAAAATAAAAATCTGCCTCTTTTAAAATATTTATTTTTTCTTTTGTAATTATTCCAGGCATTCTTATTGCTAGTCCAGGTCCAGGAAAAGGATGTCGAGAAATAATTTCTCTACTCAAATTAAGTTCTAATCCTAATTTTCTTACCTCATCTTTAAATAAAAATTTTAATGGCTCTATTAGTTTAAGTTTCATTTTTTTAGGTAAGCCACCAACATTATGATGAGATTTTATTTTAGAGGTTTGGCTACCTGTTACTGATTTGCTTTCTATCAAGTCAGGATAAAGTGTACCTTGAGCTAGAAATTTTACATTTTTAATTTTTTTGGCATACCGTTCAAATATTCTTATAAATAAATTTCCTATAATTTTTCTTTTTTTTTCAGGATCTGAAACATTTGACAATTTTTTAATAAATTCTCTTTCAGCATTTACATATATAAGATTTATCTTTAGCCTCTTTTTGAATGTTTCGACAACTTGTTTTTCTTCCTCTTTTCTTAATAGACCAGTGTTAACAAAAATACAGTACAAATTTTTACCGATCGCTTTATTCAATAATTGTGTGACTACACTACTGTCTACACCACCTGATAAAGCACATATTACTTTGTTGCTGCCCACCAATCTTTTAACATCTTTAATTAATTTGATTTTTTGATCTTTGGAAGACCAATTTTTTCTCATTTTACATATTAAAAAAATAAAATTGCTAATTAATATTTTTCCGTTCTCTGTATGAGTCACTTCTGGATGAAATTGAACCCCATAATAATTCTTTAGTTTATTTTCGACTACAGCAAATTTTGAATTTTGACTTGAGGCAATTACTTTAAAATTTTTGGGTAATTTTGAAACTTGATCTGTATGGCTCATCCAAACTTTAATTGATTTCTTTTTCTTAAATAAATCTTTTATTAAAAGACTATTATTTTTTTTAGAAATATTAGCTAAACCAAACTCTCTATGTTTGGACTGTTTTACTTTTCCACCATTTAATTTTGATATTATTTGATGGCCAAAACAAATACCTAAAACTGGAACTCCTTTTTGAATTATTTTCTTATTAAAGGAATACTTATCAATTTGATCTACATTAAGTGGACCACCAGATAAAATAATACCTTTGACTGTAATATTAATATCGTTACTCTTTATTTTTTTATGACTTACAATCTCTGAAAAAATTCCTAATTCCCTTATTCTTCTAGCTATTAATTGTGTAAACTGTGAACCAAAATCAACAATTAAAATTTTATTCAAATTTTGATCAAGACTCATTTTTTGGTTCTAAGTTTGCTAAAGACTCTAAAATACTTTTATTTTCATCACATAATTTTTTGCAAACTTTGTTAAAGTCTTCTGATAAGTTCTTTACTTTTGAGTAATTTGATTTTTTTAAAGCTATTTTCATTAACATTAATATTGCCTCTTCATTGCTTGGTTCAATCAATAAAGTAGCCTCTAAATTTTTTTGTTCTTTCCTCTGATTTTTTTTATGATTATAAATTTTTGCTAAATATAGATATGAATTGGAATCTTTTGGATTAAAAACAATACTCCTCTCAAACATAAACTGGGCATCATCAAACTTTTCTTTACTATAAAATTCTAGTCCTTTATTGAAAAAATTTTCATTACTTAAAGAAAGATTAAAAGCGTTAATTAAAAAATATAAAAGAACAGTTATTTTAAAAATTTTTTTCATTAATATTTATCATTACTTTTAACTATATCGACATTATGAACCATACTTTCGTAAAAACCAGCTTTTGTTATCTTAACAAACTGTGGTTTATCTCTTAAATATTTAATTTGTCTTGATCCTAGATAACCCATAGATGATCTTAATCCACCAATTAGTTTAAAAATTATATTATCAACTTTACCTTTATATTTTGCAAATCCTTCTACTCCTTCTGGAACATATTTTGACATATCTTTTTGTTTTGATTGAAAGTATCTATCAGCAGATCCTTTATTCATAGCACCAACTGAGCCCATACCTCTAAAATTTTTAAATAGTTTACCATTTCTCTTTATCAGTTTCCCTGGCGCTTCATCTGTACCTGCAAACAATGAGCCGATCATGACTGCATCTGCTCCAGCAGCGAATGCTTTTGCTAAATCACCTGAATACTTTATTCCACCATCAGAAATAATTTTTACATTTTTATTTTTTATTCCATTTCTAACTTCTAATATTGCACTAAGTTGTGGGACACCAATACCTGCAACTAACCTTGTAGTACATATTGATCCGGGTCCAATCCCAACTTTTATGACATCAACACCAAGCTTTAACAAAAATTTTGCTGCAGAAGGTGTAGCAATATTTCCAGCACAAAGGGCAGTTTTTTTATCTTTTGTTTTTTTAATAAACTTTATTATCTCTGAGACTTTTTTAGTATGTCCATGTGCAGTATCCACAACAATCATATCAATTTTTTCTTTAAGTATTGCCTCTGCTCTTTTAAATTCGCTTGGTCCTGCACCAACAGCTGCACCTACTAAATATTTTTGTTTTTTTACCTTTTTGATTTCAAGAATTTGTTTTTTTATATCTAAATTTCTATGAATAATTCCAATTCCGCCTGCTCTTGCTATCGCAATAGCCATTTTACTTTCGGTAACAGTATCCATAGCAGAGGATAATATAGGAATATTCAGTTTTAGATAATTTGTGAGTTTAATACTAGTGTCAACTTCTGAGGGTAAGATCTCAGAATACTTAGGCACAAGCGTTACATCATCAAAGGTAAGTGCTTCATTTATAGGAACCATAATCATTTATATACGATTCCTTTAAAATTTAAAGAAACTATCTTAGGTTTTTACAAATTATAAAACTTTCTTTAGAATCTTTTCTACTAGATTTAGGTTTAAAAACCTTAACTTCTTTAAAAATTTTTTTTGCTAGTGCGACAATTTCATTAAAGGTACTACCCATAAATATTTTTGAGATAAAAAAACCCTTTTCTGAAATCACATCTTTTGAAAAAATCATCGCTTCTTTACATAACTCGCCAGTTTGGATTGAGTCAATATTTTTTATACCAGTTGTGTTTACAGCCATATCAGACATGACTACATCAGGTTTTTTCTTAAGATGATCTTTTATCTGATTTTGGGTATCAATTGAAGTAAAGTCACCATGAATTTGCATGGTATTTTCTATATTTTTCATTTCTTTTAAATCTACAGAGATTATCTTTACGCTCTTAACTACTTTTGCAACATACTGTGACCAACTTCCAGGAGCAGCCCCAATGTCTACAACTGACACCCCACCTTTAAATATTTTAAATTTTTCATCTATCTCTTTTAATTTGTAGGCCGACCTAGCTCTATAACCATCAACCTTTGATTGTCGCACATAAGTATCACGTCTTTGTTTATTTATCCAATTTTTTGAAATCTTATTTTTTTTCAATTAAATATTATATCTTAAACTTTTAAGTATCTTGTTTTTATCTAAAGTTTCTAATTCAATTTTAATACCTTTGTCCATTCGCATATCTTTACCATCTTTCCAAATACCTGCCGCAAGATGCATTATGCCAATTTTATAATTTGGTAAGTATGGTTCAACAAATGTATTTTGTTTCTGATCATATTTTGGAAGTAAATTACTTGTGATCCAATTACAATTTAAGGGAAGAAACTCTGTCTCCAAATTATCAATATAAACAGACATGTTAATAGCTAAACCTTCAGATCCAAAAATATTACCTGCTTTTAAAGTTTTCAATAAATTATTTTGCCAAATATTCCATCCTTTAGAATCTTTTTCTAAAGAAAAAACTCCAATATTAATATGTGGTGCGAAGGCTAATTTCCTCGCATCAGAATAACCAATTTTGGATTTTACAGCATGTTTAAAATTTTGAGATTTTATTAATGCCAGTTTTCCAAAAAGCCAATTTACTTTTGAAGTAATTCTATATCCTGGACCGATTGTTTGAGTAATTCCAAGCTTTCCATTATCACAAGCCTTAAAATATAACTCTACGCAATTCCAATCATTCACCCATGCATCACAATCAATCCATAAATATTTTCCATAGTTAGGAAAGTATCTGGGTAAAAATGCCCTTGAAACCTGACTTTTCAGCCACTCTTTACCTTTAACTTTATGGTTCGGAACTTCAATATCCCACTCAGCATTTTTAATTTCATCTACTTTTTTCAATAAACTATCTTTCTGATCATTTGTTAATCCTGCATCCAAAATACAGATTGCAACACTTTCGCTCTCTTTAAATCTTTTAATTGAGTCTATTAGTTCATTCAGTAAAGAAAAATAATTAGCATCTGCTAATGAAACAATTACATTTTTTTTCATCAAAGTTCGTCTTCAAGTTCATCATCATCTTGAATTTTGTCATTTTGATGTCGTTTTTTAATCTTTTGAAAATGAAAAAAACTGATGGGTAATAAAAGCAAATAAACTATAGAACTAATAGCAATAACATTAAATGTGTAAATCAATAAAAGTCCAAAAAATAAAATTATTCCAAACAGTAAAAAAATTGTTGTTTTTCTTGGTATAACAATTTTTTTAAAAGAATAACTAGGAAATTTACTTATAAGTAAGAATGAAGTTATCACAAAAAAAATTGGTACAATTATATCATAATTTAATTGTACATAATCAAATCCACTTAGACTGACAATTAAAGGAGTTAAAACTAAAATACCTCCTGCTGGAGATGGAATACCCTCAAAAAAATTATCTCGCCACGATGCTTCTTGGTTAGTATTAATATTAAATCTTGCCAATCTTAATGCCACACATATTACATATATTAAACACAACAACCAACCAAATCTTTCTAAAGTATTTAATTTCCAAAAATACATTATAAAAGCTGGAGCAACTCCAAAACTTATCATGTCAGTAAGTGAGTCTAACTCTTTACCAACCTTTGATGTTCCTTTTATTAACCTTGCGATTCTTCCGTCTAGTCCATCAATCAAAGCTGCAAAAATTATTGCAATTATTGCAAATTCAAATCTACCATCCAATGCAAATCGTATTGAGGTTAAACCAATGCATACCCCAATTAATGTAAGCATATTGGGTAAAATTATTCTAGCACTTTTCTTATCTGCAACTATTTTCAAGTTATTTTTTTTTGGTTCCATTTTATTTTTTAGCTAAAAGTGTTTCTCCAGAGATAGCTTTCTGGCCAACTTTTACTAAAGGCTCATAGTTTTCATAATATATATCCGCTCTACTTCCAAATCTTATCATTCCAATTCTATCACCTTGCTTTAACTCTTGGCCTTTATTTGTCTCACAAACAATTCTACGAGCAACAAGGCCAGCAATCTGAACTAAAATAACATCATTATTTTGAGTGTCTTTAATCTTATAATAATTTCTTTCATTATCTTCACTTGCTTTATCAAGAGATGCATTAAAAAATTTACCTGGCTTATATAAAATTTCTTCTACCTTGCCCCCACATGGAGTTCTATTTACATGACAGTCAAAAACATTCATAAAAATACTTATTTTTTTAAATCTCTTATTTTCTAAACCAAGTTCTTTCGGGCCATCTACTTCGTCAATTTTAATAATTTCACCATCAGCAGGACTGATTAGATAATTGTCATCTTCAATTATAACTCTGTCAGGATCTCTAAAAAAATAATAAACCCAAATAGTTAAAACTAAACCAATTAGACCTAGAAAATCACTAAAACTATAAAATATTATTGTTATTATTCCTGCTATGATTAAAAATTTGTATCCTTCAGCGTGAATTTTAGGAAATATTTTGCTAAACATATTCTTCTATTTGATAATTTGACATTAATATGTATATAAAATCGCGAAATTCAATTATTAAGATAAAAATTTAAGTGAGTAAAATTACAGTAAAAAACCCTATTGTAGAGTTAGACGGTGATGAAATGACCCGAATAATTTGGGAATTTATTAAAAATAAATTAATTCTTCCTTACATTGATCTTGGTATCGAGTATTACGATCTAGGTATGAAAAGTAGAGATAATACAGATGATCAAATCACAATAGATTCTGCTAACGCAATTAAAAAAATTGGTGTTGGTATTAAATGCGCTACGATTACGCCAGATGAAGCTAGAGTTAAGGAATTTGACCTAAAAAAAATGTGGAGGTCTCCAAACGGTACTATAAGAAATATTATTGGTGGCACTGTTTTTAGAGAGCCAATAATCTGCTCAAACATTCCAAAATTAGTTCCATCATGGACAGATCCTGTTGTGATTGGAAGGCATGCTTTTGGTGATCAATATCGTGCTACAGATTTTAAAGTTCCTGGTAAAGGTAAGATGGAAGTTAAATGGACTTCAGAAGATGGTAAAGATGAAATCAAGTATGAAGTTTTTAATTTTACTGGACCTGGAGTTGCTCTTTCAATGTATAATTTAGACAAATCAATTGAGGATTTTGCTAGATCTTGTTTCAGTTATGGTCTTATAAAAAAATGGCCAGTCTATATGTCTACTAAAAATACTATTTTGAAGAAATACGATGGAAGATTTAAAGATATTTTTCAAGAGGTTTTTGATAAAGAGTACAAAAAAGATTTTGAAAAACATAAATTGACATATGAGCATAGATTAATTGATGACATGGTAGCATGTGCAATGAAGTGGAGTGGTAAATATATATGGGCGTGTAAGAATTATGATGGTGATGTTCAATCAGATACAATGGCTCAAGGATATGGATCGTTAGGATTAATGACTAGTACGCTGCTAACTCCAGATGGAAAAATTATGGAAGCTGAAGCAGCTCATGGTACAGTAACTAGACACTATCGAATGCACCAGCAAGGTAAAGAGACATCAACTAACCCGATAGCATCAATTTTCGCTTGGACTAGAGGATTAGCACATAGAGGTAAGCTTGATGGAAATGAAGAACTTATAAAATTTGCTTATACAATAGAGGAAGTTTGTATTGGCTGTGTTGAGAGTGGATCAATGACAAAAGACTTAGCAATATTAGTTGGTCCATCTAGTAAATACCTTACGACTAATCAATTTTTAGATGTAATAGATAGTAATTTAAAAGAGAAATTAAATTAAAGCTTTTATTTTTTCAAAAGCTTCATCGATTTTATTTTGGTCTTGACCTCCAGCTTGAGCAAAATCTTTTCTTCCACCCCCACCTTTTCCACCAATTATCTCTGATCCTAATTTAGCAAAATGAACTGCATCATATTTTTTAATTAATCTTTCTGTTATACCAACTGCAAGACCAACTTTGTTATCACTACTTGCAAAAACAACAACAATCCCTTCTCCTAACTCTTTTTTTCCACTATCAACTAATTTTCTTAAATCTTTAGGAGGTAAATCTTGAACTTTTTGAAATCTAACTTTTACGCCGTTTACTTTTTTATCACTAATAATGTTTTTGGTTTTATCTTGAAGTACAGAACTAACACTTAATTGTTCAAGTTGTTTTGTGAGATTTTTTATAAGATCTTTAAGATCTTTGTTATCAATTTTTGGCTTTCCACCTAATTTTATTATTTGGGATGACAATTCCTTAATATTTTCTTCATCTTTCTGAGTTGATAAATTTGATAATTTCTTTTTGTTTTTAATATAATCCTCTAATTGCTTATCTCTTAATGCCTCAACTCTTCTTACACCTGCTGCAATAGAGGCCTGACTAATTGTTTTAAATTTACCAATATTTCCTGTATTTTGTACATGTGTTCCACCACATAACTCTGTTGAAAAATATGTTTCTTTATCTTTACCCATAGAAACTACCCTTACTTCTTCTCCATATTTTTCGCCAAAGAATGCTAGAGCACCCTTATCAATTGCAGCTTTTGGAGTCATAATTCTAGTTGTAACCTCAGTATTTGCCTCAACATATTCGTTAACAAGTTTATCAATTTTCTCTAACTCTTCACCAGTAATGGGTTTCATATGACTAAAATCAAATCTAAGTCTATCAGGTGCAACTAACGAACCCTTTTGCATAACGTGTTTTCCTAAAGTTCTTCTAAGAGACTCATGAAGTAAATGTGTTGCTGAATGGTAAGCTTTAAGATTATCTCTTCTTTCGACATCAATTTTCATTTCTACTACATCTTTAATTTTTACTTCACCACTTTTTACTGATCCATAATGCACAAATAAATCTCCAAGTTTTTTTTGTGTATCTTCAACTTCAAATACAGAATTTCCAGAAACTATTATGCCTTGATCTCCAAGCTGACCACCTGACTCTCCATAAAATGGTGTTTGATTTGTTATAATTAAACCTTTCTCATTAGTTGATAATTTTTTTACCTCTTCGTTATCTTTTAAAATATTTAAAATTACTCCCTCAGATTGATTAGACTTGTAACCTAAAAATTCTGTTGGTCCTATTTTATCTTTTATTGAAAACCAAATAGCTTCCTCAGAGCTATCACCTGAACCTTTCCAATTTTTCTTCGCTAACTCTTTACTTTTTTTCATCAGATCATTAAATTTCTTGTGATCCACTTTTAAAGATTTATTTTTTAAAATATCTTCAGTTAGATCTAAAGGAAAACCAAAAGTATCGTATAATTTAAATGCTACTTCACCTGGTAAAACTTTATCTATTTTGGAAATTTCGTCATTCAAGATTTTTATTCCTCTATCAAGTAAGACCAAAAATTTTTCCTCTTCCATTTTAAGAGTTTCTTTTATTAAAGTGTCGGACCTTTTTAGTTCAGGGTAATTTCCCGACATTTCATTTTTGAGTGAGTCAAATATTTTATAAAAAATAGGTTCTTTAGACCCCAATAAATGTGAGTGCCTCATTCCTCTTCTCATTATTCTTCTAAGTACATACCCACGTCCTTCATTTGATGGTAACACACCTTCTGCTAAAAGAAATGAGCTTGCTCTTAAATGGTCAGCTATAACTCTAAAACTTGAAATATTATTTTCTATTTGATTAACTTTTGCTACGTGTGAAATAGAACTAATTAATTTTTTAAAATGATCAGTCTGATAATTATCATGTGTTCCTTGTAATAATGCTGCAGTTCTCTCTAAACCCATTCCTGTATCAACAGATGGTTTTGGAAGGTCTATTCTTTTATCTTTTGTTAATTGCTCGTATTGCATAAAAACCAAATTCCAAATCTCAATAAACCTGTCTCCATCTTCATCTTTTGTGCCTGGTAAACCTCCTTTTAAATGGTCTCCATGATCATAAAAAATTTCCGAGCAAGGCCCGCAAGGACCTGTTTCTCCCATTGACCAAAAATTATCTGATGTAGAGATTCTTAAGATTCTGTCATCTCCAAAACCTGCAATTTTCTTCCATAAATTAAATGCTTCGTCGTCATCATGAAAAACTGTTACATAAAGTCTATTTTTGTCTATCCCAAAATCTTTTGTAATTAAATCCCATGCATAATGGATTGCTTTCTCTTTAAAATAATCACCGAATGAAAAATTTCCTAGCATCTCAAAAAAAGTGTGATGCCTTGGTGTATATCCAACATTTTCTAAATCATTATGTTTACCGCCTGCTCTTACACATTTTTGTGAGGTAGTAGCTCTTTGATAATCCCTTTTCTCTAAACCTGTAAATACGTTTTTAAATTGAACCATTCCAGAATTAGCAAACATCAACGTTGGATCATTGTTCGGTACTAAATTACTAGACTCAACAATTCTATGATCATTCTTTTCAAAGTATTTTAAAAATGTTTCTCTTATCTGATTTAATGATTTTTGAGCCATATTTTTAAAATACAGCTTTTTTGTTCTATGTCTAGATAGCGATAAAGGGGTAAAGGCGCTTAATATAAGCGCCTTTATAATTTAAAGATGACCTTTAATTCTAGTTCTTTTTAGGAGGAGTAGCTTCTTTTTCAGCTTCTTCTTTTTCAGCTACTTTCTTCTCTTTTTCAATTTTTTCAGGACTTAATGGATTTCCTTCAATCTTTTTAGAAATCACACCAGCTTTTTCCCTAATTGCCATTTCGATTTCTGCAGCAACTTGTGGGTTTTGAGCTAAATAGACTTTGGCATTTTCTCTTCCTTGTCCAATTTTCTCACCTTTATAAGCATACCAAGCACCTGATTTTTCAATAATATCGGCTTTAGCTCCTAAGTCTACCAGCTCACCCATTTTGCTAATTCCTTTTCCATACATTAAATCGAATTCAACAACTTTAAATGGTGGAGCAACTTTATTCTTAACAACTTTCACTCTTGTAGAGTTACCAATAATTTCATCTTTATCTTTGATGGCACCAATTCTTCTAATGTCCATTCTTACAGATGAATAAAACTTAAGTGCATTTCCGCCTGATGTAGTTTCAGGACTTCCAAACATAACTCCAATTTTCATTCTAATTTGATTAATAAAAATCATCATTGTGTTTGTATTTGAAATTGAACCAGTTAACTTTCTTAAAGCCTGACTCATTAATCTTGATTGAAGACCAACATGATGGTCACCCATCTCACCTTCAATTTCAGCTTTAGGAGTTAATGCAGCAACTGAGTCAATTACGATCACTGAAATAGAGCCTGATTTTACTAGTGTATCTGCTATTTCTAAGGCTTGCTCACCTGCATCTGGTTGCGAAATTAAAAGTTCTTCAGTATTCACACCTAATTTTTTTGCATAAACCGGATCTAAAGCATGTTCTGCGTCAACAAAAGCACAAATACCACCGGCCTTTTGAGCTTCAGCAACAACTTGTAAAGCTAATGTTGTTTTTCCAGAAGACTCTGGTCCATAAACTTCTACAATTCTTCCTTTCGGCAATCCACCTATTCCTAAAGCTAAGTCTAAGCTTAAAGATCCTGTAGATATCGACTCGATATCCATAGCTCTTTTTTCGCCTAGCTTCATAACTGAACCTTTTCCGAAGTTGTCAGTTATTTGGCTGATCGCAGCATCTAATGCTTTGTTTTTTTCTTTAACATCCATTTCTCGATCTTTAGTAGATTTAACTACCTTTAAATTATTTTTTGTCATTTAAGCCTCTTTTTTTTAATTATTAACACTCGAATCATAGATTTATTATGTACTACTTTTGTTCTCATTTGCAAGATTTAATTAATATGGCTTAAAAACCCTTATATTACTGAATTTTTAAGTAGGCACTGTTCAATAATCCAATAGACTTAAGAAGATTAAACTGTGAGAGAACGTAGTTTCTCTCTGAGTCTGCCAATGAAATCTGAGCATTTAATAATAAAGAATTAGACTGAATAACTTCTAAGGTAGTTCTATCGGAACCACTATTGTATTCTGCTACTATTCCTTCATTTGCAATTTCAGCAGCATTAACTTGGGCTCTTACTGAATTAAGTAAGCTTTTATTTGATTGAAAATTTGACCAGGCACTTGCAACATCTGTTTGGTTCTTTTTAATAGTATTAATCAAAAAAAGATTTTTTTGTGTCTCTAAACTTTTGTTTTTATTAAGATTTGCATAATTCTTACCACCTGAAAAAAATGGCCATGTTACTGTCGCTTTTAAAGTATCTTGTTCCTTTTCATCGAAAGTAGAACTTAAATCGTCTGTTTTTGATCTATCAAAAGATAGTGTTGCTGTTGGAGCTAAATCAGATCTTGCACTAGTGGTATCTTTTTTTGATTGCTCATACTCAAGTTGAGCTATAATTAAATCCGGATTACTTTTTTTTGATATCTCTATTGCAGATTTAAGTTCGCTAGGTAAATTAATTTTTATAATTGACGATTTATCTAATAACTCTGCATCACTAATTGTACCAATGATGTTTTCATAATTTAGCTTACTAGTTAAAAAATCATTTTCAGCTCGGATTAGTTTTGCTTGTGCACCTGCTAAAGAAGACTCTGACTGAGCAACATCTGATAAAGATATATTACCTCTTTCAAGTCTAATTCTATCGGTTTCAAGTTGACGATCTAATAAATCAACATTTGATCTATTAATCTTAAGTTTTTCGTTAGCTGAGATTAAGCCCGTATAGGCTTCAATTGATTTATATAGTATTTCTTGCTCTTTTTTAAAAAGCTTTACTTTAGCTAGTTCAATACCAATTTTACTTTTACTCAACTCTGCACCTCTTCCAAAATCGACTAATGTCTGTGTAATGGTTAATGATTGAACTGTTGGGTCTACATCTGAGATTGTTGCATTGGTCCCATTTTGATTAGTTAATTTATTAGTATCTTCTGAACTTTTACTGCCACTTAAGGTGACAGAAGGTAAATATGAACTTGTTGAAATTTTTAATTCTTGCTCAGAAATATTTAAACTTTCTCTTTCCGCATTCAACTCATTGTTCTCATTATAAGCCTTTTTTAATGCTGTTAAAAAAGTTTCGGCATTAGCATTGTTAATATAAAATAAAAAACTTGTAATTATAATTAAAATTTTAATCATTTTGTTTTATATACAGCAGATTTGATTTGATGGTTACTATTTAAATTAAATATTATTGATGCATACTTAGGCATATTTCTAAACATATGTTGGGTTATTCTTTGATAAGTTTGCATAAAATTTAATACATCTCCCCTACTCATTATTTTCGATTTCACTTTACTTTTTACCCAAAGTTTCCTCTCTTGTTTTAATCTCCATTTTTGTAATAAATTAAAATTTTTTGCCTTAAGGTAAATTAAACAATTTAATTGCGTATATAGGTTTTTGTACTTTGATTTTAGTTGATGGTTAACATATTTTCTCCAAATTTTTTTTTGGTCTTTTACTCTTTCCAATGAATTTATTGATTTATTTAAAGTGTTATTTTTCTCAGATTTTGCACCAACACACCAACCCTCAAAAATAATTACATCTGGCCTTTTTTTTAAATCATACCAGTATTTTTTGTTATATCTATCATCAATAGCTTTATTGAAAGTTGGTAGCCTTAATCTTTTAAATTTCTTACTCTTTGACTTTCTAAAGAAATTCAACATCATGTTAATATCATGTGTTCCAGGAACTCCTCTTGTTAATAGCATAGGATGTACTTTTTTTGATAAACTAATTCGTTCTTTTCTTGTTTTATAAAAATCATCTATTGAAATCCTAAATACATTTAATTTAAAATATTTAGTTAAAATAATTCTTATTAATGAACTAATTGTAGTTTTACCAGTTCCTTGGCCTCCTGCTAAACCTACAAAATACGGTCTTTTATTTTTAGCTTTTTTACTGATCCAAAAGCAAAGTGGAATTAAAAAAGATTTAATCATTCTTTCTTTATTTTTAAATTTATCTGCTTTTGTTTCTTGAGATTTAATGAACTTTAAACAATCTTTTTTTACCTTACCAAAGCATAAACTATATTGCTGCATGAAAATTATTTTTTATCTAAAGGATGATTTTGACCATCATTAACAGGAACTTCATTTAATTCAAATGTATTTATTTCATCAATACATCCAACATTGAAACCTGTCATCGCTGGATTAATCCTTGGATTATGATGAGTATAAATTCCGCAATCAGAGCAAAAATAATGTTTAGCAACTTTTGAATGAAATTGGTAAAGACTTAATTTATCTTCTCCTTTTATAATTTTAAAATCTTCATTTTTAACCATCGACATAATTGCACCTTTTCTTTTACAAATAGAACAATTACATTTAATTACTTTAGATAAATCTCCATTTAAATTAATTTCAGCTTCAATAGCCCCACAATGACATACTAATTTTTTCATTTTTATTTTCTATCCTTTATATGATTTTGTCCGTCATTTACAAAGGTCTTTAGTTTAAATAATTTGTTTGGCTTTATTTCATCTATGCATCCCACATTAACACCAAAAGAATTTGGATCACTCCTTCTTTGATTATGAGTGTGAATACCACAGTTTGAGCAAAAATGGTGCTTGGCCACCTTGGTATTAAATTGATAAGTCTTAATTTTATCTTTTCCCTTTATGACTTTTAAATCATCTTTATTAATTGTTGCAACCATTGTTCCTTTTCTTTTACACATAGAGCAATTACATCTCATTAACTCATTTATTTCTTTTTTTAAATTAATCTGAATTTCAATCTCTCCACAATGGCAAGTAAGTTTTTTCATATCAGCGCAATTGTTAAACTATCTCTGGTTAAAGTTATCCACAAGCATACAAAATGTAGTTTTGATGTTCACGTTTTGATTCATTTTTGATTCAATTATGGACTCAAAATACAACCTATTGACTACATTGTATAAGTGCGCTACAAATAAGAACAAAACAAGAACATGAAGCTCACTATTCCTTACTATTTGCATAAAGCAGGTGCTGGTTTCCCATCGCCCGCTACTGACTATATCGAGGAAGATATAGATCTTAACATGCATTTAATTAAAAATGTTCCAGCAACTTT
The DNA here is from genome assembly GCA_902516465.1 of uncultured Pelagibacteraceae bacterium. Lineage (GTDB taxonomy): Bacteria > Pseudomonadota > Alphaproteobacteria > Pelagibacterales > Pelagibacteraceae > Pelagibacter. The sequence goes on along the minus strand of CABXZD010000005.1, from coordinate 29,202 downwards.
CATCATCCGAGTGCAAGGAAAATCGATGGTCGATGTTGGGATTAATGATGGAGATTTATTAGTTGTCGATAAAAGTTTAAAACCAAAAAACTTTTCGACAGTTATTGCAAATGTTCATGACGAACTCGTAGTTAAAACTTTAGTTCAAGAAAGAGATAAGAAATTTCTAACCTCTGGTTCTAAAGAGTTTTCTAATAGAATTTTAATTAATGAAGAGCAAGATATTTTTATCTGGGGAGTTGTGACTTATGTCATCCATTCAACGTACTAAAAAACTAGCTTTAGTTGATTGTAACTCTTTCTATGTTTCTTGTGAAAGGTTATTTAATCCAAGAATAAGAAAAAAACCTGTTGTCGTTTTATCTAATAACGATGGTTGTATTATCTCGAGATCTAACGAAGCAAAAGCTTTAGGAATTAAAATGGGTGAACCTTATTTTAAGGCTAAAGATATTATTGTGAAAAATAAAGTTGAGGTATTTTCTTCAAATTACTCTTTATATGGAGATTTATCTAGAAGAGTAATGAGAACACTTAAAAGGTTTAATTCAGAAATAGAGGTTTATTCAATAGATGAAGCTTTTATAGATTTATCAAATTTTCCTGATAGTGAAGTTGAGAAAGTTGGAAGAGAAATTAGAGATACTGTTCTACAATGGACTGGTATTCCAACTAGTATTGGAATTGCTAAAACTAAGACTTTAAGTAAAGTTGCAAATCATATTGCAAAGAAAAAACAATCAGGGGTAACAAGCTTAATTGGTATAGAAAATTTAGATCCAATTTTAGAAAAAGTTGAAATTAATGATATTTGGGGTGTTGGAAGGCAACTTACAAAATTTTATCAAAAAAATGGAATTTATAATGCAAAACAACTTAAGAATAAATCTAATACCTGGATCAAAAAATGTTCTAATGTTTTAAGTTCGCGAACTGCAATGGAACTCAGAGGAATTCCTTGCATCAGTTTAGAAACTACACAAACAAAAAGAAAAAGCTGTGTTGTCTCAAGATCATTTGGAAAAAGAATTGAAAAATTTCAGGAACTAAAAGAGGCAGTCGCAAATTATTGTTTGAATGCATCTGAAAAAATTAGATCAGAGTCTTTAGTTGCAAAAGCTATAACTGTATTTGTTAGAACTAGCCCTTTTCAAAGAAATTATGGATATTATTCAAATGCGAAAACAATTGATTTTCCAATCGCAACAAATAACAGTATTGAAACTGTTAAAACTGCAATTTCTATATTGGAGAAAATTTTTAAAGATGGTTATCAGTATCAAAAAGCAGGTGTTATGCTTACAGGATTACGTAATGACGATAGTAGAAAAAACTTATTCTCATCAGAAAAGGACGAAAAAATAAAAACTTTAATGCGATCGATTGATAACACTAATTATAGATATGGAAGATCAACATTAAGTCTTGCAAGCGCAGGAGTTCAAAAAAAATGGAACATGAGAAGAGAGTATTCCTCTAAAATAGATACAGCAGATTTTTATTGTCTACCAATAATTAGAGCTTAATAAATTTTATTATCCAGTGTTTTTCATAGCAGCGGAAATACCAGCTATCGAGGTGAGTAGAGCATCATTTAAATACTGCTTATTTTTAGGGTTTTTATTGACTTTAAGTTTTTTAATTACAACAGGCTGAATTATATTCAATACTTCAGTGTATATATTTCTGACAATAATTGGAGATCTAAATGGCTTTCTAATAAGAGCAATCTCTTTGGGTGTTATTTTCTTATTTAGTTTTTTAATAATATCAAATTGATGTCTAAGCTTCCTCCCTACTCTTTTTAGGCTCTCATCAGCAAGAAAATCCTCGTAAATTTTTGAAATATCTGGATCAACTTTAGAAATTACCATATCAAGCATATCAAGCATTGCATTAAAAAATGGCCAATTTCTCTCCATGTCAAATAGAGTTTTTCTAGATCTTTTATAATAGGCATACCTTAACGCCTCCGTAGAACCTAACCAAGCTGGGAGCATTAATCTAATTTGTGTCCATGCAAAAACCCAAGGGATTGCTCTCAAACTTTTAATGTTATCAACGTTTTTTCTTTTTGAAGGTCTAGAACCAATTGATAATTTTCCCAGAGCAACATGTGGTGTCACAATTTTAAAATATTTTATAAATTCTGAACTTTGATTAATATTTTTTCTATAAGAACTTTTAGATATGTCTGACATTTTTTCTATTAAGTCTCGCCAATTATTTTTTGGAGATGGTGGCGGATTTAAAGTGGCTTCAGTCACAGCACCAATATAACTACACAAATTATATTTGGCTAAAGGTTCATAACCATATTTTTGCTGAATTACCTCACCTTGGTCAGTAATTCTGATTTTACCGTTTACAGAGTTTGGCGGCAAAGATCTTAGAGTTGCTTGTATAGGGCCACCACCTCTACCTGCGGAACCTCCTCGTCCATGAAAGAAAACTACCTCAATTTTAAATTTTTTAGCTAATTTAACTATTTCCTCTTGAGCTTTGTACTGATGCCAACTAGCACACATTTTACCAGCATCCTTACCTGAATCTGAATACCCTATCATTACTTCTTGTTTATTGTTAATCAATTTTCTATACCATTTTTGGGAAAATAAAGTCTGCATTATCGATTTTGAATTTATAAGATCATCTAAAGTTTCAAACAATGGAACTACCCTTAGCTTATTTTTAATGTTTGCCTCTTTTTGCAAAAAGTAAACCGATAATATATCTGATGCAGAGGCAGTCATAGAAATTACATAAGCACCTAGGCACTCGGTTGGTTCATTGGAAAGAGCTTTAAAGGTAGACCAAACTTCAAGATTTTCCTCGTCTTTAAAATTAAAATTTTTTATAATATTTTTCTTTTTAATAATTAACGATTTTAAAAATTTAATTTTTTCTTTTTCATTAAATTGAAAATAATCTTTTTTATATTTTGTTTTGACTAATTCGTAAATTAACTGGTTATGCCTTGAAGACTCTTGACGTATATCAAGTCTTGCTAGATTAATTCCAAAACATTTTGCTCTTCTCATTAAATCTAATAATTCTCCACTAGCTATATTTTGATTATTATTTTTTTCTAAGGACTCTCTCACAACTCTTAAAGGTTTGAGTATTTCTTCTCTAGAATTTAGTAATTCTTCATAATTTAAAGGTTCTTGGCTAACTAAATGTTTTTCGATAGCTCTATGTGTTATTCTCATTTTATCTCTTAAAGGTCTCAAAAAAGCTCTATAAGGTTCAAATGATTTTCCAACTTGACGTGTAATTTGCTTTGAACATGTCTTCATAGAATATGATCTAATAATTTTAGTTAAAGATTTCTCATATAACTTAGCTGCTTCCCATCTAGATAATAAAATCACATCTTTAGTAATATTTGAGGTTACATTGGGATTTCCATCTCTATCCCCACCCATCCATGAACCAAATTCAATTGGATTAAAGTTTTTTGGAAGTCCTTTATTCATATTTTTTATAAAGATTGAATTCAATCGTCTATAAACCTTTGGGATTGTGTCCCATAAACTATCTTCAATAACTGCTAAACCCCATCTAGCTTCATCAAATGGAGACGGCCTTACTCTTTTTAAATCATCGGTATTCCAAACGATTGTTAATTCATCAAAAAGTTTTTTATCTAAAATTCTCAATTTTGAAGGATGATCTTTAAGTAGATCTCTCTGCTCAAGAATTTCCATAATTTTGTGATATTTTTGAATAAGCGTTCTTCTTTTTACTTCAGTTGGATGAGCTGTCAAAACTATTCCTATATTTAAATTTTTTGTAAGGTTATATATTTTATTGTTAGTAATCTTTTTATTTTTAAAGAGTTCTTCAAAAATTTCCTCAATAAATATATTCGTTCTATCAATTTTCTTTTTACTATTTTCATATTCGTTTAGACTTCTTGAGGCATCAATATACTCCGACAAATTCATTAAATTCATAAAATGAGTAAATGCTCTTGTTATCTTAAAGGTATTTTGTGGATCTAAATTCTTAATTGTTTGAATAATTTTTTTGTATGAATATCCTGATTTAATATTTTTTTTATTTGCTTTAGAAAGTTTTCTAACTTTTTCAACTAATCTAAAGAATTTTTCGCCTTCTTGTTCTCTTATAACTTTTCCTAATATCGTACCTAGATACCTTACATTCTCCCTTAATAACTTAGTAGGAATCCTTTCATAATAAAGATCTCTTTTTTTCATTTTAGATTTTCTATATTATCTATATTATTTAATGAATTATTAAACTCATCTATATTTTCTCTTAAAGCAAGGTTAGAAATTGAATACACCATAATTAATATCATTATCAATGGTATAGAAGTTACTACTGAAGCATTATTTTTGATTAGCAGAATATACAAAACCATGAATAATGCTGAGCGCATTAAAACAGTCTTTCTAAAAACGCTTATAATTGATAAGGAATGTTTAATTAAATCTTTAAATTTCATTTTAGAAGGTCCAAAATATCTTTTACCTCTCACTGATTGCACAGAAATAAAATCATTTTCAATTTTTTTTAGTGATCCTGAAAAACTATTCCACGTAGCTTTTTCATTAATCATTTTTTCCACTACAGATTTTGGTAAACATGTAAAATTTCCAAATTTGATCGATTTACCTGTAAAGGTTAAAGTTATTAATTTATGTATTTGATAACAAATTTTAAATACTAAATTTTCAGATCTCTTAATCCTTTCTCCTATAATAGTTTTATTATTAGAATTATTAATTTGTTTTAAAAATTCTTTTATTTCCTCAGGTCTGTCTTCACCATCCCCATCCATTGGAATGATGTAATCAAAATCCTCTTTTTCATAAATATATTTAAGTCCTGTAGCTATACATCTTGCATGACCTTGATTCTTTTTCATATTTAAGATCTTAATTGAATTAATATTTTTTAAATCTTTGTTTTCATCCTTGCGATCGTGATTTGATGCATCATTAACTATTATAATTGAAATTTGAAAGTCTGGAGTTATTATAGAATTATTTATTTCATACATCAATTGAGATAACGATTGCCAATCATTATACACAGGTACTAAAATCTTGATTTTCATATAGCAAATCTTATATTTTTAATATCTTCCCAAACAAACCTCTTCTACACAAATAAATTGTGAAGAATTATTTAATATTGAATTGTTTGTAGATCCTTCCCATTTTGGTCTGGATTTCAAATGGTATGAAAGATTACCAGCCTTCCATTCCTCTCCTGTTACAAATTCAATTTCTTTATCAAAATCTTGATTCCATAAAATTTGAACTTTATTAGCTATATCTTTTCCTGGATAATCCGTTCTTTTATCATTCTTCGAAATTGAAATGAATGAATAAAGTATAGGTGAGAAAAAAAACAAAAATAAAAAAGCATAAAGAAATAACTTAATTTTTTTTAATTCTATTTGAGATTTCAGCAAATATACAAACAGAATTCCAAAAAATAAATAAAAAGGTGTCATCCACATTGTTCTTATTTCCGATCCAGTTATCAAAGAAGTAATTAACATTAATATAATTGGAAGAATATTTACAGATAACAAAAAAAGTAATTTTTTATCTTTAAAATTAATCTTAAATTTTAATTTTTTCACCAACATATTAACTAAAAAGAAAAATGGTATTAATATACCAATTTGTTTAATCAAAAAAATAAGTGGATTCAGCAAATGATCTTCAAAATTAGAACCCTCTAAACCAGTCCTTTTTAAAGCATATGTAACCGTTACAAATTCATTTTTATAAAGCCAAATGATATGAGGTACTAAAAGTACAATAAAAACTTCTAAAGTAATCAAGTACTGAAAATCAAATTTTTTGGTTTTCTTTATGAAAATTAAGTAAATAAATAGCAAATCTATAGATATCAATAAGTAAATAAATAAATATTTTGATAAGAGTCCAATTGCAGCAAACAGCCCCACCAAACAACAATCGATAAATTTAATTTCTTTAGAATTAAAAATTTTCCATGAATAATAAACAACTAATGACCAAAAAGGTAATTGACAAATATTTACATTAAATTCCGGTGTAGTAAAATTATAAAAATAAATTGACTCTAGTAATAAAACTGAGATTAAACTTAACTTTATGTTTTCTAAGATTTCATAAGAAAGCTTAAATACAAAATAAAAAGCAATTAATACAAATATTTGACTTAATAAATAATATGCCCAATCTTGAGCACCGAATACTTTGTAGAAAACTTCAGAAAAAAAAGCACTCATCGGAGGGTGTTTGTTAAATCCCCATTCTAAGTTACTTCCCCAAGCAAGAGCCTCTATCGTATCCAATGGTAAATTATTATTCGTTATAGATGGAACAAGTGTCCAAATTACTAAATGAGATAATGCAAAAATGTAAAAAATATTATTAATATTTCTGTATTCATTCATTTCTAAATATTTACAATAATTAAGGTTACTTGACACCCCTATTTTGCTGAATATACTCCCTCGAATTCGATTTGAAAATATGCCTAAAACCAGCAAAGTAAAAAAAAAAGTTTCTAAGAGTAAAATTAAGACTTTAAATAAAACAAAAAAAAAAGTAATTAGTAAGCCAAAATTAGTTGCTAAAGGTCCTATTAAGATTTCTAGTACTTATATACCTAAGGATAGTGAGAAGTATATGTGTGAAAAACATAAACTATTTTTTAGAATAAAATTACAAGAATGGAAAAAAGAATTGGTTAAAGCTAATAATGATGCTCTTTACAATGGAAGCATGGACGATAATAGTATTTCAGCTGATATTGTTGATCAGGCAAGTTCATACACTGATAAGAATGTAGAAATGAAAGCAATAAATAGACAGATCAAATTGATTTCGGAGATTGATAAAGCTTTGATAAGAATTAAAGATGATACTTATGGTTATTGTCTTGATACTGCAGAACCAATTGGACTAAAAAGACTTATGGCAAGACCAGTTGCAAAATACACTATTGCTGCGCAAGAAAAACATGAAAAAAATGAAAAGGTTTATGCTGATGACTAAAAAAAATAAAAAAAAACGAGTTCATAATCCAATTACTTATAACTTTACAAAAAAATATATTTACTTTTATTATGCTTTTTTTTGGATTCTTTTATTATTATTTGTATTTACTAGATGAATAAAAAATTTTTATTAATCATTATTGTTATTTTAGCTATAGAGATTTCTGGTCATGGTATATTTGCTTCATTATTTAGACTTCTTAGCTCAATGAATTAGAATTAAGGTTTAGGTGGAATTTCTTCTTGATTGATAAACGCAAAACCTTTTAGTACTGCCTCTCTTTTAGCAATTTCATTATACCATCTTGTAAGATTTTTATAATTGCTTAAACCAATATCGTGCCATTCATGACGAGCTATCCAAGGGAAAGTACCAATATCTGAAATATTATAATTATCACCAGATAAAAATTTTGAACTTAATAATCGTTCATCAAGCTCCTTGTATATCCTTTTTGATATCTTAAAATATCTTTCTTCACCGAATTTACTTTTACCAGGATTATAATGATGAAACTGATGATGTTGCCCTAACATGGGACCTACATAGCCCATCTGAGCCATTAACCATTGATTAATTTTAGTTCGTTCTTTTTGATCATAAAACATTCCACTTTGCTCTGCTAGGTAAATTAAAATTGCCCCAGACTCAAAAATAATTTCATTATTTTTATGATCTATAATTACTGGAATTTTACTCAATGGACTTATTTTTTTGAAATCTGGTTTAAACTGTTCACCTTTATCGAGATCTATTTTGGTTACTTTATATTCGTATCCAATTTCTTCAAGCATAATACTAATTTTTTTACCATTAGGGGTATTTGCTGAAAAAAGTTCTATCACTCTTTTTTGCCAAGTCTTTGAAGTAATTTTGAGGAAGTTGTAGTAAATTCAAATCTGTATTTTTCATCTGGCCTAGCTAGTTTAAAACAAGCTCTTGCTGCTAAAGCACCTTCGTGGAAACCTGATAAAATAAGTTTTAGTTTTCCTGGATAGGAACAAATATCCCCAACAGCATAAATACCTTTTTGGTTTGTCTCAAATTTTTCAGTATCAACAGAAATAGTTTTTTTATCAATGTTAAGTCCCCACTTTGCGATAGGGCCAAGTTGCATAATTAGTCCAAAAAATCCTAAAACATAATTTGTCTCTAAATTTTTTGTTCGTCCGTCATCATGTTTTAAGTCAATACTTTGTATTTGATCAGAGCCGTGTGCTTTGATTAATTGATATTTTGTAAAGAGATTTATTCTCTCTGAATTTACTAATTCTTTCATTTTGTTTACAGTAGATTGTGCACCTCTAAATTCATCTCTTCTATGTACTAAATTCACTTTAGAATTTCTTGACAACTCTACTGCCCAATCTAATGCACTATCCCCACCACCAAAAATTGTAACAGTTTTACCCCCAAAAATTTTTTTATCTTTAACAGCATAAAATAAGGACTTGTTTTCAAATTTTTCACACTCTTTTGGAGAAAACTTTCTAGGTTCAAACGAACCTACTCCGCCAGCTATTATAATATTCGGGGTTAGGAATATTTTATCATTATTTGTTTTAACAAACCAATTATTGTTATCTTTTTTAACCTCATCAACTCTCTCATTTAAATGGAAATTTATATTAAAAGGTTTTAATTGCTTAATTAAATTATTTATCAATTCTTCACCAGTACATTCTGGGACTGCTGGGATATCATAAATTGGTTTATCAGGATAAAGCTCTATGCACTGACCACCAATTTTATCTAGATTATCAACCACCTCACAACTAAGTCCAATCAATTTTAATTGATGAGCCGTAAATAAACCCGTTGGCCCAGCTCCAATTATTAATGCATCTGTATTAATCATTTAAGTCTGCTTAGACGGTATATCTACTATCAGTCCATCCAATGTATCTGAGACAGTTAGTTGACAACTAAGTCTACTATTTGGTTTTGGTTCAAATGCCATATCTAACATATCTTCCTCACCATCTTCTTTTTTTGGGAGTTTATCTAACCATCCTTCTTTGACATAAACATGGCAAGTTGCACAAGCCATACCTCCACCACAATCAGCATCTATTCCTGGAATATCGTTTTGAACTGCTCCTTCCATAACAGTTAAACCATTTTGAACCTCAATAGTGTAACTTTCTTTCTCATGGGTAATGTAAGTTATTTTTGGCATATGATTTATATAGCCCTAAAAAAAAATAGGGCAAGTATGCAAAAACATACTCGCCCTAAAATTATATTTTAACAGTTATTATCTGCTTCTTGCACCAGCTCCAGAACTCACTGCAGCAGCCCAGATTACTAGACCGAATGCAATTTTGTTAATGAAGTCAGCTAAATTATAAACGACGTTTAGTGAATTAGCATCTACTCCACCAGTTAGGTAACCAAATACATAACCTAATGGATAAATAGCCCATCCAACTGTAACAATCATTCTCATTGCACCAAAAGCAGTAACAAGAGCTTTGTTTCCACTTTTAGAAGCAGCTTTTCCAGCTTCACCTGAGAATATTTCATAAAGAATGTATACCCAACCTGCCATACCGATTACGAAACCAAGTGTAGCGTTGATGTATCCAGCTTCTCCAAGATATCCTCCGATTAACATTACTAGTGAACCAATTAACAATCTCCAGAAAATTCCAGAACTTGCTTTTCTTACAGCTACTAGAATTAAATAAAATTCTATCATCTGTAATGGCACAGTAATTAGCCAGTCAATATATCTATATACTGTTGGTGAATCACCCGTACTTACCCACACGTCTCTCATGTACATGTAATGGATAAAAGCGATACCAGTTACAAGACCAGCTACTGTTACAGATGTTTTCCATGCAGGATTAACAGTACTTCTCTCCATAAAGAAAAAAGCTGTTGATGCCAACATACCCATTGAAATTACCCAAAAAGATATTCCAACGAAGTCATCTTGAGCTAACATAGCGGTCGCAGCGTTTGCTACTGTTGTAATACCCATAAGAGCTACAACTGTAAGAGCAAACAATTTAAGTTTTTTCATAAAAAACTCCCTCTTTAGTTAGTTTTTACTTAGTTAGTTTATATAAACTAGGATTAGACTTCTCTAAACCAAAGTTGAGCGTTAAATACCAAATTAAATCACTTTATTGAAGACAAAATTACTATTAATAAGCATTGATTTTACTGACTTTTTAAAATTAAATACAATTTTAAAGTTAAAATTCAAAAAAAGGGCAATAACGAATCAAATTTTAAATGTCAGATAAATTCAAGAAAATATATGATGAATCAATCAATAATCCTGAAAAATTTTGGACTGATGCATCCAATGATATTTTCTGGTTCAAAAAGCCAACAAAAATTTTAAACAAATCAAGCCCTCCTTTCTATAAATGGTTTGAAGATGGAGTAACAAATACTTGTTATAATGCCTTAGATACGCATATAGATCAGGGAAACGGAAAAAGAACTGCGCTTATTTATGACAGTCCGATTACTGGAGATAAAAGTAATTTTACCTATGAAGAATTAAAAGCAAAAGTTTCTGTATTTGCTGGAGCATTACAAGCGCAAGGTGTTAATAAAGGAGATAGGGTAATCATTTATATGCCTATGATACCTGAAGCTGTAATTGCAATGCTTGCTTGTGCAAGAATTGGAGCAATTCACTCAGTAGTGTTTGGAGGATTTGCATCAAATGAACTTGCCAGCAGAATAGATGACAGTAAAGCAAAAGTATTAGTCACTGCATCTTGTGGTTTTGAACCTGGTAGAACTGTGGAATATAAACCACTAGTTGATGAAGCTGTTAAGCTTGCTAAGCACAAAATTGATAAAATGATTTTGTTTCAAAGAAAAGGTCATGAAGTAAAGCTCACTCCCTCAAAAGAAGTTAGCTGGGAGGAAGTCGTCTCAAATGCTAAGGAAATTGATTGTGTAGAAATGAATTCAAATGAGTTTGCATATATCCTTTATACTTCGGGAACGACTGGAACTCCTAAGGGTATAGTTAGAGATATTGGCGGTCATATAGTTGCTTTAAAATGGACCATGAAAAATATATATAACATAGATGAGGGAGATATTTGGTGGTCAGCAAGTGACATAGGATGGATCGTAGGACACTCTTATATTGTGTATGCCCCATTATTCAAAGGATGTACAACAGTATTGTTCGAGGGTAAACCAGTGGGTACTCCAGATGCAGGAGCGTTTTGGAAAATTATTTCTGATTACAAAGTAAAATCTCTTTTCACTGCACCAACTGCTTTTAGAGCGATAAAGAAAGAAGATCCAGATGGTAAATTTTTTTCAAAATATAATCTCTCAAAATTTGAGAGTCTTTTTCTAGCAGGTGAAAGAGCTGATCCTGATACAATCAAGTGGGCAGAAAATCTATTGAAAGTTCCAGTAATAGATCATTGGTGGCAAACAGAAACTAGTTGGGCTATAAGCTCTAACTGTACTGGAATTGAGATGATGAAAACAAAGTATGGATCTGCGTGTAAAGCAGTTCCGGGTTATGATGTAAAAATTATTAAATCTGATCAAAGTTTAGCTAAACCAAATGAAATGGGAGATATAGTAGTAAAACTACCTTTACCTCCTGGAACTTTTCCAACTCTTTGGAATGCAGATCAAAGATACAAAGAAAATTATATGAGTAATTATGAGGGATATTATCAAACTTATGATGCTGGTCATATAGACGAAGATGGCTATATATGGATTATGTCCAGAACTGATGATATTATCAATGTTGCTGGACATCGATTATCAACTGGCGCAATTGAAGAGGTTTTGTCTGAACATCAATCTGTTGCCGAATGTGCAGTTTTAGGAGTTGCGGATAAATTAAAAGGTCAATTGCCTATAGGATTAATTGTTTTAAAAGCAGGAGTAGATAAAGATAATGAGACTATATCAAAAGAATGTATCAAAATGGTAAGAGAAAAAATTGGACCGGTTGCTGCATTTAAAGTTGCTATTGTAATTAAAAGACTTCCAAAAACAAGATCTGGTAAAATTTTGAGGGGAACGATAAGAAAAATTGCGGATAATATTGAATACAAAATACCCCCAACAATTGATGATCCAGCAATTTTATCTGAAATAAAAGATGATCTTATTAAAAATAATATTCTAAAAAGTGGTTAAAATTTATTTATCTCAAAAAAGACAAATCTTCTATTGCCTAAGAGATTTAAGTAAATCTATATAAATATGAAAGCATCAATAGTAATTGCAAATTTTAATAATGCAAATTTTATTAAGGAGTGCATTGAGTCATTGAATTCTCAAACTTATAAAGATTTTGAAGTTATTTTCTTTGATGATAACTCAAAAGATAATTCATTGGAAATTATTAAAGAATTTAAAAATGTAATAGTAATAAAAAACACTATACAAACTAGCTTTGGGTCCCTTAATCAAATTAATGCTTTTAAGAAAGCAATCGAATTAACTACTGGTGAAATAATATTTTTTTTAGATAGTGATGATTATTTTCATAAAAATAAAATTGAAAAAATTATAAGCAAATTTTTAGATGATAAAAATAAAATGATTATTTTCGACTATCCAATTATATTAAATAAAAATAGGGAAATACTTAAAAAAAAAAAGAATAGTATATTTCAATCATATTGGGGATATATACATCCAACCAGCTGTATCTCTATTAGAAAAAATTTTGTAAAAAAAGTTTTTGAATCTATATCTGGTAATAAATTTACTGATATATGGTTTGATTTAAGAATTTTGCTTTTTGCAAAGTATCTACATAACTATAATGTTATTGATGATAATTTAACTTATTATAGACAAACAGAAGGCAATGTTTCATCAAAATTTTCAAAATATAGTAAGAAATGGTGGAAAAGAAGAGGAGAGGCCCATAATTATTATTTTAATTTCATGAATAATAATAATTTGAAAATACAAAAAAATTTAGATTTTTATATTACAAAAATAATTAACACTTTCATTTAATGAAAAAAATTTTAGTTATTGGTAAAAGAGGTTTTCTCGGTAACAATATATCAAAATATTTAAAGCAATTTCATAAATTAACTCATAAAGATATGAAAAGTTTTAATAATTACAAATTAAAAATTAAAAATTATGACTATGTAATTAATACCTCAATAAATAAACAGTATATAAATAAAAAATACGACAAAAAATTTGATAATGATTTAAGAATATCAAATTTTATTAGTAAAAATACAGTATTTATTTTTTTAAGTACCAGAAAAGTTTATAAATCTGGAAAAAACATTAAAGAAACAGGAAAACTTTTACCTACATCAAATTATTCTAAAAATAAACTAATTACAGAGAAAAAGTTATCAAAGAAATTAAATAAACTTGTAATTTTAAGAATATCTAATGTGATTGGCGATAAAAGTAAAATTAAAAAAATTCACAATACATTTGTGGATATTTTTTTTCAAAATATAGAAAAAGGTTTTATAATTGATAACAAAAAAAAATATAAAGATTTTATTAGTATTTATAAATTTTGTGAAATTTTAAATGGTGTAATCAATAAAAATCTAAGAGGCATCTTCAATGTCTCTATAGGTAAAAAAATCTATCTAAATGACATAGTATCTTGGTTAAATACATTCAATAAAAAAAAATTTATTAAAAAGAATATGACTATTAAAGAAGACTCATTCTTTTTAAATAATAGAAAAATAATGTCTAAATTGAAAATTAAGAACTCTATCTCAGAGCTTAAAAATTATTGTATTGAAATTAGCAAAAAAAAGTTTACTTAGTTTTTAAAAACCAAAGGTTTTCCGTCAGGATCTCCAAGAATCTTACCATTCTTCATTTTTATCTTTCCTGCAATTATTGTTGATACAGGAGTTCCTTTAAATTCAACGTCATTAAATGGGGACCAACCACACTTACTCTCAATATTTTCATTTTTAATAACAATTTTTTTATTCATGTCCACAATTGTAAAATCTGCATCAAATCCTTCTTTAATAAATCCCTTACCATTTATGCCAAAAATTTTAACGGGATTTTCACAAACAAAATTCATCAATTGATTTAGAGATAACTTTCCATCATTAATATGATTTAACATAACAGGCATTAAAGTTTGAACACCAGGCATGCCAGATGGAGAATTTGGATATTCCTTATCTTTATTTTCTTTTAAATGAGGTGCGTGGTCAGAACCTATAGTATCGTTAAAATTATTTTTAACCGCATACCATAATCTATCATAATGAGACTTATCCCTTATTGGAGGGTTCATTTGTGCATAAGTACCAAGTTTATCGTAGCAGTCTGGTGCATAAATTGTTAAATGCTGTGGAGTAATCTCAAAAGTAATATTTCCTTTATGCTGAGACAAGAAATCGATCTCTTGCTTTGTCGTTACGTGTAGGACGTGCGCTTTTTTATTATAACGCTCAGCAATGCGAACTATCCTTCTTGTTGATGAAATTGCGCATTCATCACTTCTCCAAATTGGGTGAGAGTGAACATCGCCTTTTTTAATCAATTTTTTATTAACATTTAAAATTGCTTCATCTTCAGAGTGAACAGCTACAACTTTAGAACTATTTTGAAATACGGTTTCAATATCTTTTTCATCAGCAACTAAAAGATTTCCTGTTGAAGAACCTGCAAAAAGTTTAATCCCACAACAACCTTCTAAATTTTTTAAATCTGCTAAATCATTAGCGTTATCTGCTGTTGCACCAAAATAAAAAGCGTAATTACAGTACATTCTATTTTTTGCAAGGTCTAATTTTCTTTGGAATTCTTTTTTATTAGATGTTGGGGGATTAGTATTAGGCATTTCAAATACTGCTGTTATACCTCCAACAATAGCTGCTCTACTTCCTGAGTGAAGATCTTCGGTATCGGTAGATCCTGGCTCTCTAAAATGAGTTTGAGTATCTATACATCCTGGTAAAACAAGTAGATCTTTAGCGTCTATAGTGTCTTTAGCCTCTTCAGTGATTTTGCCTATGGTTTGAATTTTGCCATCTTTGACGGAAACATCAACATCTTTAAGCTCCCCATCAATATAACACTGACCATTTTTGATTATAAGATCTAACATTTATGAAAAAAGTAATTATATTAAAAGTTCATTTGATGCAAATATGAAAAATAGTGTTTTTATATTACAGGATAGGGCGATAATCTATATTAATGGCGTAGATGCGAAAGATTTTTTACAAAATCTTATAAGCAATGACATTAATAAAGTTACAGATAATTCAAGTTGTTTTGCCTCTTTACTGACCCCACAAGGTAAATTCCTATTTGAATTTATATTAGTTAAACATAAATCAGGCTTCTTCATTGATTGTGAAAAAAATCAATCTGATGAAATATTTAAGCAATTGAATCTATATAAAATTAGATCAAAAGTTGAAATTTTAAATTTAAGCAATGAATTTGTTGTTGCAAGCTTTAGGTACGAAAAATACCTGTCAATTGATGGCTCTAAGGATATTTTAGGTTTCACCTTCAAGTATAGAGAAGACCCAATTATTTTAGATCCAAGAAATAAAAATTTGGGCGCAAGATTAATTATAAACCTAGAAAAACTTTATTTGTCTCTTAAAAAATTACAACTTAAGAATGATAAAATTGAAAACTATTACGCTCAAAGTCATAATCTTGGAATTGTTCCGAAAAATTTAAATCAATTAAAAAACAAGTTATTTGGTATTGAATGTAATTATGAAGAACTAAATGGTATAGACTTTAAAAAGGGATGTTATGTTGGTCAAGAGAATACTGCAAGAATCAAATTAAAAAACAAACTTTCAAAAAGATTATTACCAATCAAAGTTATCGAAGGAGAGCTATCTGAAAATGAAAAAATTTACAATAATAATGTCGAAATTGGAAAAATTCTTATAAGCAATGATTACCCTTTTGGACTAGTCAAATATCAAGATAAAAATTTTGACAGAACCCAAACTTTTAAAGGTGAGAATGGTTCTTTTCAAATTTTAATACCTCCATGGCTCAAAATTTGAGTTTTGGTGCGGCCAGAGAGACTCGAACTCTCATGGACAGTGTCCACACGGCCCTCAACCGTGTCTGTCTACCAATTTCAGCATGGCCGCAATATGACCCACATTAAATCAATGACAAGTAGGTTTCAAATTGATAAATTTTACCATGGAATTTAATCAAGAGGTTAAAAAAGCTACAGATCCAATTTATCAAAAAATTTCAAAGGTCATGCCTGAGATTGAATGGTCTGTGCATGCTCCCTATATTCATAAAATTAATAAATTAAAAAAAGAAAAAAACGCAGTTATTCTTGCTCATAACTATCAAACTCCAGAAATCTATCATGGCATAGCAGATTTTTCTGCAGACTCTTTAGCTCTTGCAGTTGAGGCATCAAAAACTTCAGCAGATATTATTGTAATGGCCGGAGTTCACTTTATGGCAGAAACTGCAAAATTGATGAGTCCTAATAAAAAGGTTTTATTACCAGATATGAAAGCAGGTTGTTCATTGTCATCCTCAATTACAGGTAAGGACGTAAGACTTTTAAAAGAAAAATATCCTGGAGTTCCTGTAGTTTCATATGTCAATACATCAGCAGATGTGAAAGCAGAAACTGATGTGTGTTGCACTTCAGCCAACGCCGTAAAAATTGTTAAATCTTTGGGAGTTAAAAAAGTAATTTTTTTACCTGATGATTATCTTGCTAAGTACGTTGCCTCTCAAATAGATGTAGAAATTATTGCATGGAAAGGTATTTGCATGGTTCATGATCAGTTTAGTGAAAAAGAAATAAATGATATTAGAGATAGAAATCCTGGAATAAAAATTATAGCTCATCCAGAATGTCCACCAGAAGTTATCAAAGCAAGTGATTTTGCTGGCTCGACTTCAGGAATGATTAATTATGTGAAAGATAATCAACCTAAAAAAGTTATGATGGTCACTGAATGTTCAATGAGTGATAATATTCAAGTAGAAAATCCAAATGTCGAATTCATTAGACCATGTAATCTCTGCCCACACATGAAAAGAATAACTTTACCAAAAATCTTAGACTGTTTAGAAAATGAAACTGGTGAAATTATTATGGATCAGGAAACAATTAATAAAGCAAGATTGTCTGTAGAAAAAATGGTTGCTATTGGTAGATAGCTTTTTGTGTCAAAAATAAAACTAAGTGAAAATTTTATAAGAAATACAGTTAAGCTCGCACTTAATGAAGATTTATTTCCATCAGGAGATATAACCTCTAATCTTGTTAAAAATAATAAAATTATAAAAGTAAAATTAATATCAAATCAAGATGCTATAATTGGTGGTCTTTTATTTGCTAAACATGCTTTTTCTTTAGTTGATAAAAAAATCAAATTCTTAATTAAAAAAAAAGATGGTTCTTTTGTTAAGAAAAAGTCATTAATTGCTACAGTGCAAGGAAAAGCCCAAAATATATTAATTGCAGAGAGGGTTGCTTTAAATTATTTGTCTCATATTTCAGGAATTGCAACTAAAACAAATCAGTTTGTTAAATTGGCTGGTAAAAAATGTAAAATTTGTTGCACACGTAAAACAATTCCAAACTTAAGAGTAATTCAAAAATATGCTGTAAAACTGGGTGGAGGAACTAATCATAGATTTAATTTGAGTGATGAGTACCTGATTAAAGACAATCATATAGCTTCTTCAAATATAAAAAGTTTAGTCTCTTTAGCTATTAAAAATAAAAGAGGAAAAAAAATTACTGTAGAAGTTGACAATTTAAAACAACTTAAACAAATAATAGGACTCAAATTTAATACTGTTTTATTTGACAATATGAATATTAAAAATTTAAAAGCAGGTGTTAAATTTGCGAAGAAATATTATGAAACTGAAGCTTCAGGAAATATAAATCTCAAAACTGTTAAAATAGTTGCTGCAACCGGAGTAGATAGAATTTCAGTTGGAAGCATCACTCATAGTGCTCCAGCTATAGATTTTAAATTAGAAGTTTAATTAACAAATTTTGAAAGATCAGGTTTAAAATATTTAGGTCCTTTCATAACTTTGCCTGACTCATTATAAATTGGCTTTCCGTTTTCATCCAATTTACTCATATTAGAGTTTTGAACCTCCTCAAAACACTTGTCTAAATCAATGCCAAATGCATGCCCTGCTCCATAAGTAACATACAAAATATCTGTAAGTGCATCTGCTACCTCTAGTAAATCTTTATTTTTCATAGCCTCTGTAAGTTCCTCAAGCTCTTCTTTGATTAAATCGATCCTTAATTTATTGATTTTATCTGTACTAAATGCAGGTTTATCCTTTACCTCTTGACCAAAAGTTTTCATGAAAGTTCCAACCTTACTAAAATTTGACATAATGCTCCTGTAAGTTTTATAAAATTAATGTATATTTATAATAATTTATTAATTACTTGTTAATCAATGAAATTAAGAAAAGAATTCGATAGCATTGGCTCAATAAATGTTCCTGGTGATAAATATTGGGGAGCTTCGACTCAAAGATCAAAAAAATATTTTGATATTGGTGAGTTTTTAGTAAGACCGGTTTTAATCAGAGCAATAGCTATTATTAAAAAAGCTGCTGCAATAGTTCATAGTAAAGAAAAACAAATCTTACCACAAATTTCAAAAGCTATCATAAAAGCATCTAATGAAGTGATTTCTGGTAAATTAGATGAGCACTTTCCTTTAAAAGTTTGGCAAACTGGATCTGGTACTCAAACAAATATGAATGTTAATGAAGTTATAGCAAATAGAGCAATTGAAATTTTAGGAGGCAAAAAGGGTTCCAAAAAACCTGTACACCCTAATGATCATGTCAATAAATCTCAATCTACCAATGATGTTTTTCCTACTGCAATGCATATTGCTATTGCAATGGAGACAAAAAATAAACTATTGCCCTCTTTAGAGCTATTAAGTAAAGAGTTAAAAAAAAAAGTTTCTCAGTTCAAAAATATAATTAAAGTAGGTAGAACTCACTTACAAGATGCAACACCATTGTCTTTAGGACAAGAATTTTCAGGATATCAATCTCAATTAGAGGACTGTATTTTGAGAATAAAAAATGCCTTAAATGAGATTTACTCATTGGCCCAGGGTGGTACTGCTGTAGGAACTGGAATTAATAGTAAAAAAGGTTTTGATAAAAAAATTATAAATGAGATAAAAAAGATCACTAAGTTGCCTTTCAAACCAACAAAAAATAAATTTGCTGCTTTAGCAGCTCACGATGAAATTGTAAATTTTTCAGGCACATTAAATACTACAGCGGTTTGTTTAATGAAAATTGCAAATGATATCAGATTTTTAGGATCTGGCCCTAGAGCAGGTTACGGTGAAATTATTTTACCTGCCAACGAGCCTGGCTCCTCAATTATGCCAGGAAAAGTAAATCCTACCCAATCAGAGGCAGTAACAATGGTTTGTGTAAAAGTTATTGGAAATCATAACGGTATTACAATGGCAGGTTCGCACGGGCACTTTGAATTAAATGTTTTCAAACCTTTGATTGCACATAATATTTTACAATCAATAGACTTACTTGCTGATAGTACAAAAAATTTCACACTTTATTGTGTAAAAGGAATCAAAGCCAATAAAGAAAAAATTAAACAATTTTTGGACAATTCATTAATGCTTGTAACAGCGCTTGCGCCAAGTATTGGTTATGACAATGCAGCAAAAATAGCAAAAACTGCCTTAAAAAAGGGAACTACTTTAAAAGAAGAGGCATTAAAATCAGGATTAATAAATGAAAGAGATTACAATAGAATAATTAATCCGAGAAACATGATTTACCCATCGTAAACAGTAAAAAGATTATTAACAAAATTTTTAAATTTTACCTTATTAGATATTTTCACTTTTTTTTCATTATAATTATTAATGTATTTGTTTACACTTTCATTAGATAGGTTGTCAATTTTGATGTTATCAAAACTTATTTTTCTCTGATCAAGATTATAAATAAAATCAAATTGTATTTCTTTTATAATTTTTCTATTATCTTTTTTGATTTGAAAATACCTGTAAAAATTTTTAAAATCTTTAAATTTTAAAATAGTTTTTCCAATAAAAGTAATTTCATCATTATTTTGAACGACTAAGCTTTCAATCAAACTGATTTTTATATCATTTTTCCACATAACATGTGAGTTAGGAAAACTAATATTTCCCTCCTCAAAATTAATTTTTAAGAATAAATCGTTTAAATCTGCAATATTAGTAAGTTTATTTATATTTAGATTAATTTGAGCATTAAGATTTTTATTACTAAAAAGTTCAGATTTAATAAGATTAGTAATTATTGAATTACTATCAAATAGGTTCTTTGAATTAATCTCATCATAATCAAAGTTAGCTGTGAAATAAAATGGTTTGAAATCTATAAGTCCTTCATAAATACCTTTTTCCTCAGAAAAAAATTTTAATGATTCTTTTTGAACTATATATCCCAAAGAAGTATTCTTATTGATAAACGACATATCTAAAATTCCTTTCATATCTTTTTCACTATAATCAATTAAATTTTCAACTGACATCCTAATTTTTTTAGAATTAAATTTAATTGATACTTTATTGTCAAATTTATTATTTTTTACCTTTAGCTTAAAAGGTATATTAAATATTTCGTTATTTGATGATAAGATATTTTCTAAATTGTTTGAGTCGTAAAAGAATTTGCTATTTGATATTTTATTTATAAAAAGAACCTCATCTTTATTATTTTTAAAAAATATATTACTTTTTTTAAAAGTAATCTTATTTTCATTTGGAGCACTTTTTAGCAAGTTAAAGAAAAGGCTAAAATCTTCCTTCGTAATTTTAAAATCGGTCTGTTTAAAAATCAAATCCTTAATCTCTATCTCATTTATATTAAAAAATTTACTAGCAGTAATAAATACTTTGAGATCCTTAACTATTCCTATTTCGTTTTCATTATTAATTATTATTAGATTATTAACTGAGTAATGAGGTTTTGGAAATAAACCGTATCTTACCTTTTCATTGAATTTAAGCTCTATATTATACTTTTTTGAAATATGATTCTTTATTTCTAATTGAATTTTGTTTTTATTGAATAAAGTAGGTAATAATAAATAGCTTAGTGTCAAAAATACAATTACACATATGGATAAAAAAACTCTATTATTCTGATTAAATTTAAAATTTTTTTTATTTTTAAAAAACAAACTTAATTTGTTAAAATAATTCTCTATTGAATTGTTTATTATTAAATATTGTTTTTTAAACTTTTTTGAAAATGGATTATTATTACTCATATAAAAACAAATTACTTATAATAAAAAACAAAAAAAATGATAGACACAGAATATTTGAAAAATCTTAATAAAGCCCAAAAAGAAGCTGTGATGAGCCTTGATGGACCACTGCTAATAGTAGCTGGCGCAGGATCGGGGAAGACTAAAGTCTTAACTTCTAGGATTGCAAATATTATCGATAGAAAAAAAGCCTTTCCCAATCAAATTTTAGCTGTAACTTTTACAAATAAGGCCGCAAAAGAAATGCAGAATAGGGTTAGCAAGATTCTTGGCTCTACAGCTACTGGTCTATCTTGGTTGGGAACATTTCACTCTATATGCGCAAAATTATTAAGAAAGCATGCATCTGCCGCCAACCTTAACTCAAATTTTACAATTATAGATACAGACGATCAAATAAGACTTATTAAAAATATTTGTAAGTCTGAAAATATAGATGTCAAACAACTATCTCCAAGATTTATTTTAGCAATAATAGATCGTTGGAAAAATAAAGGATACTATCCATCTGAGGTCACGATCAATAATAAAGATATTTATGAAAAAAATATCTTACCTCTATATAAAATTTATCAACAAAAATTAGTAGATCTAAATTCATGTGATTTTGGAGACTTAATCTTACATACTGTGAAAATTTTTGAATTAAATTCTGATATCAGAGAAATTTACTCAAAAAATTTTAAATATATTCTGGTAGATGAATATCAAGATACTAATTTTATTCAAAGTAAATGGTTAAATCTATTATCAGAAAAAAATAAGAATATTTGTTGTGTTGGTGATGATGATCAGTCAATTTATAGTTGGCGTGGAGCAGAAATAAAGAATTTTTTAGAATTCGATCAAGTTTATAAAAACACAAAAGTAATAAGACTCGAGCAAAATTATAGATCCTCTCAAAACATATTATCAGTTGCTTCAAATCTTATTTCCAATAATAAAAATAGAGTTGGTAAAACTTTAATAACATCAATGGAGGACGGAGACCTAGTTAAGTTAAATTGCTTTAAAAATGGTAAAGATGAGGCTATTGGAGTATCTGATGAAATAGAAAAAAGAGTAAAAAAGAAATTTTCTTATAATAATATTGCTATCCTTGTTAGGGCAATTTTTCAAACGAGGGAATTTGAGGAAAGATTCCTTAAAGTAGGTATGCCTTACAGAATTTTAGGTGGAACTAAATTTTATGAGAGATCAGAAATTAAAGATTGCGTTGCTTATTTGAGATTGATCCATCAAGAAAAAGATGATTTGGCTTTTGAAAGAATTGTAAATAACCCCAAGAGATCAATCGGAGATAGTACTCTTAAAAATATTCATAAATTTTCAAAGGATAACAATTTAAATTTGGAGAGGGCAGCACTTAAAATGATTGAAAAAAATTTAATTAAACCAAAAGCAAAAGTTGGATTAAATCTATTTCTTAATTCTATAAATAAATGGAGAGAAGACTTAAAAATTAAAAAATTTACTCATGTAAAACTGCTACAAATTGTGTTGGATGAATCTGGATATTCCGCTGTTTTAAAAAATAAAAAAGATTTAGATAATGAAAATAAACTAGAAAATATAAAAGAATTATTAAGTGCAATGAAAGAATTTGATAATTTAGAAAGTTTTTTAGAGCATGTCTCTCTTGCAACATCTATTGATCAAGAGTGGGAAGGAGAAAAAATTAATATGATGACAATGCATGCTGCTAAAGGTTTAGAATTTGATGTAGTTTTTTTACCAGGTTGGGAAGAGGGACTATTCCCACACCAAAAATCAATCGAAGAAAAAGGACAAAGCGGACTTGAAGAAGAACGACGACTTGCTTATGTTGGGATTACCAGAGCGAAGAAAAGAGCAATTATATCGTTTTCGATGAACAGATTCTACCAAGGTGATTGGATAGATAGTATGGCCTCAAGATTTATAGATGAGCTACCAGAAAAACATTTAGAAAAAAATTCTTTTTTTGAAGAGAAAATTAATGAAGTTGAAGAATTTGATTTTAATCAAGATTTTGAAATAGAAGAAGAAACAAGAAGTCCAGGTTGGACAAGATATCAGAAAAGAATAAAGTGAATAATAAGTTTATCTTAAAATTGAGAGAATTGTTTAAGCCTAACAACTTGGATGGATATATAATTCCTAAAAATGATGCTTATTTTTCAGAATTTTCTAATCCAGATAGACTAAGGGCTTTAACAAATTTTAGTGGTTCAGCTGGATATGCTATAATTTTAAAGAAAAAAAATTTTTTATTTGTCGACCCAAGATATACTTTACAGGCCAAGCTTGAGTCTGGTGATAATTTTAAGATTATTGAAATACCAAAATATTCACCTAAAAATATTTTAAAAAAAAATTTGAGGAAAATTACATTAGGTTTTGATCCTCAGTTATTTACCAAATTTTCAATAGAAAAAAACTTTAAAAATAGTTTTAATTTAATTCCAATTAAACAAAACTTAGTAGACAAAATAGTTAATTTTGGAGAAGGTAACTTTGTTTCACCATTTTACAACCTTACTAAAAAAATTACTGGAGAAAATAGTCGTTCTAAAATTAAGAGATTAATAAAAATTATGAAATCAAAAAAAATTGATAATATTTTTATTAGTGCTCCTGAAAATGTTGCTTGGTTATTAAATATAAGAGGCAAAGATAATCCTAATAGTCCAATCCCAAACTGTAATTTGATTCTTACTAAAAATAATGAGTTATTTTTTTTTTCTTGCCCAAAAAAAATTTATAAAATTAAAAAAGTTAAAGAATTATACAAATTAAAATTTTCAAATTACAAAAATTTTGAGAATGTAATTAGTAAATTAAATGGTAAAAACTTTTGTATAGATCAAAATACTTGTTCCGTTGATAATGAAGACATTATTAAATCTTATTTCAATATAAAATCCAAACAAGACCCTTGTTATGAAATGAAATCAATTAAAAATAAAACTGAAATTAATCATATGATTGATGCTCACATAAAAGATGGAGTTGCATTAACTAAGTTTATTTACTGGATGAAAAATTTAAATAAGAAAAAAATTACCGAAATAACAGCGTTAACTAAATTAGAAAAATTTAGAAAACTTAATAAAGATTATTTATTCCCCAGTTTTAATACTATTGCCGGTACTGGGTCCAATGGTGCTATAATTCACTATAAGGTAAATAAGAAAACTAATAAAATAATCAAAAAAAAACATATTTTTTTGTGTGACTCTGGTGGTCAATATAAATATGGAACAACAGACGTAACAAGAACAATATGTTTTTCAAATCAAAATCAAAATGTTAAAGATAAGTATACACGTGTACTTAAAGGACATATTTCAGTTGCACTGACAGATTTAAAAAAAATTAATCGAGGTAAAAAAATTGATTATAACGCCAGAAAATACTTAAAAGATGTGGGTCTTGATTACGGTCATGGAACAGGGCACGGGGTTGGATTTTTTTTAAATGTTCATGAAGGACCACAATCAATTTCAAAATATAATAAAATTAAATTGAAGGAAGGAATGATTTTAAGTAATGAACCTGGTTATTATAAAAAAGGTGAATATGGAATAAGAGTTGAAAATTTAATTTACGTAAAAAAAGAAAAAAGAAAAATTAGTTTTAAAAATTTAACAATGGCTCCGATTGAAAAAGATTTAATAAATTTTAAAAATTTAACAGCTGCAGAAAAAAACTATCTATTCAAATATCATTTGGAAGTTTATTCAAAATTGTTTAAATTTTTAAATTTTAAAGAAAGAAAGTGGCTAGCGACTTTTATCTAACATATTTAAAAATTGATCTTGATTTAAAATTTCTATTTCAAGTTGTTTTGCCATTTCCACTTTTTTTTTAGTTGGTTTTTCACCTATGATTAAAAAATTCAACTTCTTTGAAACTCCACTTACTGTAGTGCCTGAGTTTAATTCAATTAAAGATTTAATTTCTGCTCTACTCATTCCCTGAAGTTTACCCGTAACCAAAAAAGTTTTATCTTTTAACAAACCCTTTTTTTTCACACTTATAGAGTTATTAATATTTAAAATTTTTTCTAATTCACCTAAAACTTTTAAATTCATATCATTTGAAAAAAAAATTTTAAAAGAGTTCACTTGAGTCTCTCCGATACCATCTATATTTAGTAAATCGTTATAGTCATTTTTTTTAAAAAAATTTTTTAACTTTGAGAAAGATCCGAAATACTTAGATAATAATTTCGCATTTTCTAAACCAATATGTCTTATTCCTAATGCATAAATAAATCTTTCAAAAGATATTTCTTTTTTTTTATTAATTGAATACTTAAGATTCTCAACTGAAAGTCTTCCCCAACCATCCAACTTTTCAATTTTAGAGTAATCTAGTTTAAAGATATCTTGAGGAAACTTGATTAAATTTAATTTCCAAAAACTCTCTACAATTTTCTTTCCAAATCCATCTATATTAAAGGCATCCTTCGACACAAAATGTTTTAGTTTTTCAATTGCAATCTTTTCACAATAATAACCTTCGCTTGAACATCTTCTGACTGCATCTTTTTTTTTAGTAATTAGATTAAACTCTTTGATTGTTTTTGAACCACAAGACGGACACCTAATTGGAAATAAAAATTTTGAGCTATCCTTTGGTCTTTTTTTTATCTCTACTGAAAGGATATGAGGTATTACATCTCCTGCTCTTTCAACCGTTACTGTGTCCCCAACCCTTACATCTTTTCGATTGATTTCATCTTCATTATGTAAAGTTGCATTTGACACCATAACTCCTCCAATATTTATTGGTTTGATTTTTGCTACTGGTGTCAAAGCTCCAGTTCTACCAACTTGAATATCAATACTTATAATTTTGGAGATTGCTTTATTAGAAGAAAATTTATGAGCAATCGCCCACCTTGGTGCACTAGCAACATTTCCCAATCTTTTTTGAAGCTCAAAATCATTTACTTTATATACGATGCCATCTATATCAAAATTTAAATCACTTCTTTTACTTTCTAGCTCTATGTAGTTTTTAATTAAGTTTTTAATTCCAGAAATTTGACGATTAAATGGATTTACTCTAAACCCCCAGTCTGTAAGTTTTTTTATAAAGTCAGTTTGACAATTTTCATTTAAACCTTTTTGGTATCCATAGGTATATGCAATAAACTTAAGAGGAATTTTTTCAGTATCAATTGGATTTTTTTGTCTAAGAGAGCCTGAAGCTGCATTTCTTGGATTCGCGAATTTATCTATTAATTTTTTAAAATCATTATTTTGAATAAAAACTTCACCTCTAATATCTATTTCTTCTGGAAAATCTTTTTCTCTAATAAAATTAGGAATATCTTTTATGGTTTTTAAATTTTGGGTAATATCTTCACCCTCGTTACCATCACCCCTCGATAATCCTCTCAAAAATTTACCATTTTTATAAGTTAACGATGCCGAAATTCCATCTATTTTAGGTTCAGCACTATACTCTATTTTCATATCACTTTTTTTATCTAGGTAATTTTTTATTCTTTTCTCAAAATTCAACAAATCTTCCTCAGAAAAAGCATTCGATAAGGATAACATTGGAACTTTATGAGTAAATTTCTTAAAAATTTTTGACGGTTTAAAGCCTACATTAAATGATGGTGAATTTTTATCTCTTAAAAAATTATATTTTTTCTCAAGGTTATATATTTCGACTTTTAATTGATCATAGTCGGAGTCATTTACTAATGGCTTATTTTCATCAAAATATTTTTTATTATAATGATTTATTAATTTGATTTTTTCTTTGTATTTTTTTTTGATCAAATTCTCGTCCATATTAATCAAAAAGCTTTTTAAATTGCTGTATCACACCTTTCTTCTCTTTATTAATTTTATTTAACCCGTAATTTTGGTTAAATACTTTATAAGATTTCTTGTACCAATCCCCTGAAAGGTAATTATACCCTAACAAAGATGCATATTTTTGTGACTCTTCAGTCAATCCAAGTTTAAAATTAATTTCAACAAGTCTATGTAAGGCTTCCTCTATAAATATTGTCTCACCATAATTTTCAACAACAAATTTGAATCTATTAATTGCTGCAATCCATTTTTCTTTTTTTATATAATGCCTGCCTAAATACATTTCTTTTGAAGCACTAATATCATCTATCAACCCAATTTTGAACTTAGCATCGATGTAAAAATCGGTATTAGGATAATTCTCTACTATAAAACTAAACTTATTTTTTGCTTTTAAAAGAGGTGCTGAGTCTCTTTTTTCATCCTCAATAGTCTCATAATAACACATTGCAATCAAGTAATGTACATAAGCTAAATTTTCGTCCTTGGGATAAGTTTTTAAAAATCTATTTAAATTTAATAATGCTTCAGCATAATAATTTTGTAAATAATATGAGTAGGCTGCCATAAGTGCAGATCTAGGTGCCCATTCAGATTGGGGAAATAATAATTCTGCCTCTAAAAACTTCTTAGCAGCAAAATACGGGTCTCCATCATTCAAAGATTTATATGCCTCTTCGTATGCTGTCGCAATTTCTAGCTCTTGTTTTGTTTCCTTAATCGAGGAAACTTCTTTTTGTTCTTTAGCACAAGAATTAATCAAAATTAAAAATATTAATAAATACTTAAAATTCTTCATAATAGTTTTATATAATCTAAATCAACTATTATAAAGATCTTTAATCTATGCTATCGATCTTAGGATGTCTCGATTAATAACTGTGTGAGGTAAATTTCTTTCTTGAATTTCAACAATTGAAAAATTTTCTTTATTTCTAAACACTTTTCTTAATAACTGATTTGTTAGATAATGTCCGCCTTGAGAGCATTTAATGCTTCCTATAATTCTATATCCTGAAGTATAGAGATCACCTATACAATCTAATATTTTATGATTAACAAATTCTTTAGAGTTTCTGAGACCCTCGTTGTTAAGAATATTATTTTCTTTTACAACAATCGCGTTATCCAAACTACCACCTTTAGCAAGGCCTTTTTTTTTAATAATCTCAATATCTTCAAATAAACAAAAAGTTCTTGAATCAAATATTTCCTTTAGGTTATCTTCATAGACATTTATTTTATTTCTTTGCACTCCAATAACTGAATTTTTATACTTTAATTCAAAATCTATATCTAAGTTTATTTTGGATGGTTCAACTGAAATTATTTTCTCACCCTCTTTAAATTCTATCTTTTTATTTATCTTTATAATCTTAATAGGTGAATTACTAGACTGTAGACCAGTATTAAGTATTTTTTTTACAAATTCTCTTGCTGATCCATCTAAAATCGGAACTTCTCCACTGTCAATTTCAACCAAAGCATTATCTATACCTAGGCCAAAAAATGCTGCCATTAAGTGTTCTATGGTTGAAACACTAGCCCCAAATTCATTCGATATTGTTGTATTTAATGAGGTATTATTTACGTTAGAAAAGTTAGGAATTACCAGATTTTGATTTTTTAAATCTATTCTTTTAAAAATTATTCCTGTGTTCGGTTCAGACGGCTTTACACATAACTTTACATTTTTTCCACTATGAAGCCCTATGCCAGTGAAACTAATTTTATTTTTAATTGTTTTTTGATTTAAATTTGACACGTAAGAGTTCTATTACTTATTAAAATAAATCAAAAACAAGAAATATTACTATAAAATACAGAATTTAATTGAAAAAATGAAAAAATTTCTCAAAAAAACCATGTTTTTTGTCCGTTTTGTTTATTAATACAACTTCATTTGAATTAAGACCATTTAATATTTTTTTAGTCATCAAGAAAAGATCTTTCTCATCCTCAGTTAAAAAACTTTTGACATAATTTCCATTTACCAATCTCTTAAGAGAAATATGATACTTTTTTAATATCAATTCTAGATTTTTTACATAGTCAGAAG
>CABXZD010000004.1 GCA_902516465.1 uncultured Pelagibacteraceae bacterium | reverse complement strand
ATTGATGATAGATATAATTTCCCTGATGCGGATGCATGTAATGGAAGATGATCTCCAGCTTCCAAGTTTAATTGCATTGGCCAATGAAATTCTATTCTGTCAAAATAAACAAGTTTAGTACCTATAGGTATTGACAAACTAACCGTTTCCTCGATATCATTAGTTAGTTTTCTTAAGTATGATCTTCTTAAAGTAAAATTTGGTTCATAGGGCAGGCTTTTTAAAATTAAATTTCTTATTTTTGGTCCAGGAAGATATTTTTTTGAACCATTTGCTACTAAATATTTTTCCTCACATAGGGTTTCAATATGTCTATAAATAGTAGGCAAAGGTATCTTTAACTTATGAGAAATTTTTTTTGCTGTAAAGTTATCAGGATCAACTATGATTTCCTCTAATATATTTAATATTCTTCTTGGAGAAGTTCTGCTATTTGTGTCTGTCATCTAAATTTAAATTTTTTAAAATTTAAGATAAAACTGGAATAGTAAACTCAGGTCCTGCATTGTCTTCTACCCAAGTCACTGTCGCGGTTTTGAGTTTAGTGTAAAACCTAACACCTTCTGGTCCGTGCATTGAATGATCTCCGAATAAGGATCTTTTCCATCCACCAAAACTATGGTAAGCAACTGGCACAGGAATAGGCACATTAACTCCTATCATACCAATTTTTGCATTTTCAGTAAAATGTTTAGCAATATTTCCACTTTTAGTAAAGACAGCCGCTCCGTTCCCAAGCTCATGGTCATTAACTAAGTTTAGTGCTTCTTCATAAGTATTAGTGGTCATCATACTTAACACTGGGCCAAAGATTTCTTCTTTATAGATTTTCATATCTGGCTTGACATCATCAAATATTGTTGGACCAACAAAGTAACCATTTTCGTAACCTTGTTTTTTAAAATTTCTTCCATCTGCTAATAATTTAGCTCCTTCTTTTTCTCCAGTATCAATATATCCTAAAACTTTCTCAAAATGAGCTTTGTTATTTAGAGGACCAAAATCACTTTTCTCATCAGTATATGGTCCTACATTCAATTTTGCTGTTTCTTCTAACAATTTAGTTTTTATTTTTTCTTTAGTTTGTTTTCCTACACAAACAGCAACCGAAATTGCCATACACCTCTCTCCTGCTGAACCAAAAGCAGAACCTATAATTGCGTCTGTAGTTTTATTTACGTCAGCATCAGGCATTATAACCATATGATTTTTTGCTCCACCTAGAGCTTGCACTCTTTTATTGTTTTTTGTGCCTGTATGATAAACATACTCAGCTATAGGTGTCGAACCAACAAAACTAATTGCTTGAACTGTTTTATTTTCTAGCAAAGTATCTACTGCTTCTTTGTCACCATTAACAACATTTAAAACACCTGGAGGAAAACCTGCTTCGATTGCTAATTCTGCTAATCTAATTGGACAGCTTGGATCTTTTTCAGATGGTTTTAACACAAATGTATTTCCACAAGCTATAGCAACGGGATACATCCACATTGGAACCATCGCAGGAAAATTAAATGGTGTTATACCAGCACAAACTCCAAGAGGTTGTCTCAATGTATGTGAGTCGACATTTGTTCCAACACTTGTTGAGTGATCCCCTTTTAAAGAATCTGTAATTCCTGTCGCATATTCAACTACTTCTATTCCTCTTTGAACTGAACCTTTGGCATCAGCAATTGTTTTCCCATGTTGTTCCGACACTAGATTTGCAAGTTGTTCCATATTATTTATGAGAAGGTCTTTATATTTTGATAAAATTCTTGATCTATTTATTGGTGTAGTTTTTGACCATTTTAAAAAAGCCTCTGAGGAATTTTTAATGGCCATTTCAACTGTAACCTTACTAGCTAATTCAACTTCAGCAATTTGCTCACCAATAGCTGGATTGAATATTGGTCCTTTTCTAGATTTACCATTCGAATAAATCTTTCCATTAATAAAGTGACTAACTGTTTTCATTAAAATAATTTTATAAATAAAATATATCACGTTTTTTTTGATTGCAACATGTTTCCTTAAATGAGAAAAATATTATCAATTAAGGGTTTTATGGTGTTGACTCCTAAATTTACTTAAGCTTAGATTAGATTAATTTAAAGAGGAGATGACTTGATTAAAAGAGACAATGTCCGAATATGCGTGCCAAGATATATGCAGATTGGCAAGGGCAGTTTAAATCAACTTCCAGAAATTATAAAAACTTTAAATTCAGTGAAATCTTTTCTGATCGTTACGGACAAACAGATGGTTGAATTTGGTTATGTAAAAAAACTTCAAAATATTTTAACTAAAGCAGGATTAAAATCTAATGTTTTTGATGATACTGTCCCTGATCCAACTGATAAGGTAGTTTTAAATGGTATTAATCATTTAGAAAAATTTAAAAGTGAGGCTGTAATAGGTTTTGGAGGCGGTAGTCCGATTGATACTGCTAAGGCTATTGCTGCAATGGCTAAGTATAGTAAGAATGTACAAGACTACAAACCACCTTCAACGTTTGATAAACAAGGTTTACCAATTATTGCTATACCCACAACAGCTGGAACTGGCTCAGAAGTAACTCATCACGCAGTAATTATAGATTCAAAAAATAATGAAAAAATTTCGTGTAGAGGTGAAGGTTTCGTTCCAACCTGTGCAATCGTCGATTATGATTTAACTTTATCAAAACCAAGAAGACTAACTATCGATAGTGCTATCGATACTTTAACTCACGGTATTGAGGCTTATATTAGTAAAAAGGCTACATTATTTTCAGATAGAATGGCCTTAGATACAATAAGACTTGTAAGACAAAATATTTATGCTGTCGATAAAGATCCCAAAGATTTAAAAGCAAGAGAGGGGTTAATGTTAGCTGCAACTCTAGGAGGTCTAGCATTTTCAAACGCATCGATATGTTTAGTTCATGGGATGAGTAGACCTTTAGGGAGTAACTTTAAGGTTCCGCATGGATTGAGTAATGCAATGTTATTACCTACTATTACTGAGTTTTCAATTGATTATGCTAAAAGCAGATATGCTGATTGCAGTAAAGCTGGAAATTTTGCTCAGCTAAATGACGATGACGATACTGCTTGTGAAAAGTTGGTTAAAGGTCTTTATAAGATGAATAAAGATTTTGATGTACCATCAATGAGAAATTTCGGTATTGATGAAAAAAATTTTGAGGAAAAGCTTAAAAATATGGCTACTGATGCAGAAGTTTCAGGAGCGCCTAACCTCAATCCAAGAGTGCCTACTGTAAATGAAATGGTTGATCTTTACGGTAAAGCATGGAGAGCGTTCTAAAATGAGTTGGGGATGTTCTTTAAATTTAAAACAACTCAAAATAGAGAGGGGAAAATGAAAAAACTGATAAAAACATCTGTTAGTTTCTTTGCGGTGTTTGCTTTAATGGTAACTTTTTCATTACAGCAAGTTACTGCAGCGGAAAAAATTAGATGGAAAGTACAATCTACTTTTAATACTGGTTGGCCTGCATTAGGAGATCCTGTTGCACGTTTATCAGATACATTAGATAGAGCGACTGATGGTAGAATTAAATTAAAGGTTTACGAGCCTGGAAAAATTCTTCCACCACTAGAAATCTCACCTTCAATAAGTAAAGGTGACTTGCCAGCAGCTTATAACTATATGGCATATGACCAAGGAAGAATACCAGCAGCAGTATTATTTGCAGCTGTTCCATTTGGAATGGAACCATGGGAATATGCAGCTTGGTGGTTTGAAGGAGAAGGCGCTAAATTAGCTAATGAAATATACAACAAACAAAATATTCAAGTTTTGTTATGTAGTACAATTGGGCCTGAAACAGCTGGTTGGTATAGAAACCCTATAACTAGCCTTTCAGATCTTAAAGGTTTAAAAATTCGTTTCTCAGGTTTAGGGGGAATGGTTTTAAATGAAATAGGAGCTTCAGCTACTTTAATGGCTGGCGGAGAAATTTTTGCAGCGCTAGAAAAAGGAACTCTAGATGCTACTGAATATTCAATGCCTGCTATTGATGAGGTTTTAGGTTTTCATAAAATCACTAAGTTCAACCTGTTCCCAGGTTGGCACCAAGTATCAACCTCAACTCATTTCATGATCAATCTAGATTTATGGAAAAAAATGGGTGCAGCTGACCAAGCATTATTCGAAATGGCTTGTACAGCAGCGGCTATGAGAGCAATTACTACTGGTGAATTTTTACAAGGAAAACAAA
The DNA here is from genome assembly GCA_902516465.1 of uncultured Pelagibacteraceae bacterium. Taxonomy (GTDB): domain Bacteria; phylum Pseudomonadota; class Alphaproteobacteria; order Pelagibacterales; family Pelagibacteraceae; genus Pelagibacter. Next base: position 82,278 of record CABXZD010000004.1, on the reverse strand, counting down.
TCGGAACTTTTCCTTCTAAAGGTGTAACAGCAGCTAGATTGCCTGATAGTGTATTGAGAGAGCTACAAAAAGTTAGTGCTAGAGTAATGAAAGAAGAATCTGCTAAAGATGCTGACTTTGCCAAAGTATGGGCTTCTCAACAAGCATTCATGAAGGAGTATGATGTTTGGCAAAAATGGGGATATTTACCTCGAAACTTTTAGTATTTAATACTTAAAAAGTTGATTATAATAATGAAAGCGGCCGGTTTCACCGGCTGCTTTTGTTTTTAAGGAAAAAATTATGTCTAAAGAATTTACATCTGTAAAAACTTCTCTTGATAAAAAACTACAGCTTAGACACACACCTATCACAAAGAAAATTGATAATTTTGTTTTACAGATAGGAGAAATTTTTAATTGGTTCTGGGTAATATTAATTGCAGTTATCATTCTAAATGTAGTCTTAAGATATGTTTTTAGAAATGGAATGATTGAGCTGGAGGAACTGCAATGGCACCTTTATTGTATAGGCTGGTTAATTGGTTTATCTTCAACATATATAGTGGACTCTCATGTAAGGGTTGATGTTTTAAGTGAGAGACTAAGTTATAGAAAAAAACTATGGTTTGAATTATTTGGTATTTTGATTTTATTTTTACCATTCGTAATCCTCGTTCTTTATTATGCAGTCCCTTTCTTTGAATTATCGTGGGCTTCAAGTGAAAGATCAACATCAGCTAATGGATTACCAGCTAGATGGTTTGTAAAAGGTTTTTTAGTAATCAGTTTTTTCTTACTCTTAATTTCTGGTTTCTCAAGGATTGTAAGAATAATAGAAACACTGCGATTTGGATTAGAGGATAAAAAATGATTTCACTAGTTACAGAATATTTTTTAGCAATCGCTCTCTTTTTTAGTTTTATAACATTAATATTTTATGGATTTCCTGTAGCTTGGACAATGGGTGGTTTAGGAGTTCTGTTTATATTTATCTCAATGCTTTCCGATAATTTATTTGACACATTTTATGGTGTTGATTTCGGATTTGCCTCGATGGTTGTCTACAGGCTTTATGGTGTAATGGCCAATTGGGTTTTAGTTGCACTACCAATGTTTATTTTTATGGGAATAATGATGGACAAATCTGGTATAGCAGAGGATCTAATGACTGATCTGTCTAAATTGTTTGGTAAAACAAGAGGTGGACTTGCAATCTCAATTGTATTTATTGGAGTTTTGCTTGCTGCTTCAACAGGAATTATTGGTGCAGCAGTAGTGCTTCTAACAATTTTAGGTGTGCCATTAATGTTAAAGAATAAGTACAATCCAAATTTAGCTTGTGGAGTTGTTTGTGCGACTGGGACTTTAGGAATTCTTATACCTCCAAGTATTATGCTCGTAATTATGGGGGACCAAGTAAGAATTTCAGTTGGAGATTTATTTATGGGGGCTGTTTTTCCAGGCCTATTACTTGGGTTATTATACACAATTTTTATCGTTGTTTATGCTTACATGAATCCAAAAGCTGCACCACTTCCAAAAGATGCTGAACCAGTTGATTTAAAAATAGTTTTAAGAGTTTTAAAATCTATCATACCACCAGCTTTATTAATTTTTGCTGTTTTAGGAAGTATATTCATGGGAATTGCTACTCCAACAGAAGCATCTGGAGTTGGGGCTTTAGGTGCATCTTTGTTGGCTATAGTTAGAGGAAGATTATCATTTTCAGACTTAAAAATTGTGATTAGAAAAACAACCCATACTACAGCTTATATTTTTGCACTTTTTGTTGGCGCAACAATGTTTGCATTAATTTTAAGAGGTTTGGGAGGCGATGAATTAATAGAAGGAGCGCTTAAGGCATTGCCTTTTGGAACAAGTGGAGTTGTAATAGTTGTATTGTTTGTGGCATTTTTATTAGGTTTCTTTTTAGATTGGATTGAAATTACATTAATTATTTTACCCTTCTTGGCACCAGTAATGATGGATCTGGGAGTTGATATGGTTTGGTTTATTGTAATGTTTGCTGTGGTTTTACAAACTTCATTCATAACCCCCCCAGTTGGGTTTGCTCTTTTTTATATGAAAGGTGTGGCTCCTCAAGGAATTTCTATAACAAATATATATAAAGGAATAATTCCATTTGTTATCCTGCAAGTAATAGCAGTTGCTATTGTATTTAATTTCCCTGAAATTGTTACATGGTTACCAAAAGTAGCATATGGACCAAATTAAGTTTTATAAAAAAATTAATACGGTTAGATTTTTAGGATTTGTATTGATATTTCTTACAATTTTTTTTTCTAGGGCAATTTCAATTGAGGTAACTTCTCTTGAAGCAGAAAAAAGATTAGAGTTTAGTGAATTATTTCCAAAAAGAATTTGTGAAAAAATATATGATAAAAGTACTTTTGGTAGTGTAAAAAAACTTAAAGATGATATAACTTTAAGAAATTACTTTAATTTAAAAAGAATTGATTTAGATGAGCAAAATTCTACTCTATCACTTTTCCTAGATCAAAGATCTTTCTTTTATACTGAGCCCAAATTAAATCTTATAATTTTTAATAGTTTATCAGATGATTTCTCAGATGAAATGTCCTCAATCAATAAAAAAGTAATTGAAGCTAAAACACAGAAAATCGTAGTATGTGAGTACGACTTAAATAAATCAATCTCAGAAGGAAAATTTTTTGACTTTCAAATGACTTTTCAAGACTCCAAAAAGGTAGAGTCCAATGTAAAACCTAAAATATTAATTTTTTATGATGGAACAATTGAATATATTTATTATGATGAAGTTGCTTCATACAATATATCAGACTTTGATTACAAGAGGTATCCTTTTGATGAACAATCTTTTAAATTTGTAATTTATTCAAAAATCTTTGAGAAAGTTTCTTTTAGAGCATCAGATAAATTTAAAATTTTAAATGATGAAATGAGAGAAGTAAATTTTACTAATATATCATCTCCTGGTTGGACTATTAATAAATTTATTTCATATCCATATATGGAAACTTTAGTTGATGCATATTCAGATTATGCAAAACATTCTATTACCACTGAATTTCTGATAGAGAGAAATTCAATTAGTTTTGTTTTTAAATTTATTATGCCAATAGTTATGATAATAATGGTTACCTATTTTACAATATTTGTACCTTTCGAATTTTATAGAATTTCAGTTTGTATTACTCTAGTTTTATCCCTTGTTGCATTCAATCTTGTTGCTGCTGCATCAAAAATTCCAGATATGCCCTATCTGAATGTATTTGATTGGTTTATTTTCACAGCTTATATAAATGCGATTTCAGTTCTAATCATAACGTTTATAGAGTCTATTTATATTGGTCACTTCATGGGGTACAGTCAAACAGATATTTTAAAAGTACCAAGACATAAAAAAACTGGGCTTTTAAAATTTAGAAAAATATCATGGATCATCTTATTAATGATATTATTTGTTTCAGCCTCAGCTGGATATTGGGTAATATTTTTAGCTTAAATTAAGATGAGAAAAATTATATCTATTTTTTTTGCTGGTGTCTTGTTATTGACTGAAAATGTTTATGCGAATTTTAATTTTACTCTGAAAGAATACCTGGATAAAAATGATTTAGAAGATGGTACAACCCAAATTTATTTATTAAAAAGATGTAGTGCAGTTTACGCATATGCCTCAGGTGTTATTTTAAAATCGGATGCTGTGACTTCAAAGAGTTTCATAGAAATTTCAAATAATTTGTTATTTAAAGCTGTTGAACTAAAGGTTATTGATGAAAAAAAAAAATTAGAAGATGCTCAAGAGGAGGCAGAACAAAGCCGAAAAGAGCTATTCAATATTTACATAACTGATGGCAAAAAGAATTGGGAAAAAAACAAATCTCATTTTAAAGGTTCATATATATCTGATGATATGGCTATCTGCTCAAAGTTGACTGAAGATAATTAATATAAAAATTTAAATTTATATTGAATAATTATTAGTTATCAATAAAAGATAATTTCAAATATGACTAAAAAAATTTCTTTAATTGGAGCAGGTCAAATAGGAGGAACTCTAGCACATTTAATTGGAACAAAAGAACTAGTAGATGAAGTAGTATTATTTGACGTCGCAAGTGGAATTGCAAAAGGAAAAGCTTTAGATATAGCTCAATCTTCATCTGTTGACGGTTTTAATGTAAAATTTATTGGAACTGATGATTATAAAGACATTAAAGATTCAGATGTAATCATTATTACAGCAGGAGTGCCAAGAAAACCTGGTATGAGCAGAGACGATCTACTAGGTATAAATTTAAAAATTATTAAACAAGTAGCTAATGGAATAAAAGAAAATGCTCCTAACGCATTTATAATATGTATTACTAATCCACTAGATGTCATGGTCATGGCTCTTCAAAAATTCTCTGGTCTTCCTGCTAATAAAATTGTTGGTATGGCAGGAATTTTGGATAGTTCCCGATTTAAGTTATTTTTATCATTAGAATTAAATATCCCTGTGAAAGAAATTGATGCAATGGTAATGGGAGGTCATGGAGACACAATGGTTCCAATGCCAAGATTTACAAAAGTTTCAGGCAAGCCTTTGCTAGATTTAGTTAAACAAGGAAAAATTACCAAAGAAAGATTAGAAGAAATAAATCAAAGGACCAGGGATGGTGGTGCAGAAATTGTTAAGTATTTAGAAAAAGGTTCAGCATTTTATGCTCCAGCAGCTTCTGGGGTTCAAATGGCTGAAGCATATTTGAATAACGAAAAAAAATTATTACCATGCGCTGTACAACTAAATGGAGAATATGGTGTTAAAAATGTTTATGCTGGAGTGCCAGTAATTGTGGGCAAAGACGGAGTTGAAAAAATAGAGCAGATTGAACTAGATGAGAAAGAAAAAAAAGAATTTATGCACTCTATAGACGCAGTAAAAGCCCTTTGGGAAGTGGCATCTAAAATAGACCCTGATCTTTCAAAATAATAATGAATATTCACGAGCATCAAGCCAAACAAATATTAAAGAAATATGGAGCAGTTGTACCCGAGGGAGTTTTTGCTTTAACTGTAGATGACTTACTAGAAAAGGTAAAATCGCTAAAAACAGACAAATATGTCTTAAAAGCCCAAATTCATGCTGGAGGCAGAGGTAAAGCAGGTGGAGTTAAAATTTTAAATACTATTGAAGAATTAGCAACCGCTGCAAAGGAATTATTAGGTAAAACTTTAATAACACATCAAACAGGTCCAGAAGGACGAGAAGTTAAACGATTATATGTGGAAGAATCCTCTAATATTAGTAAAGAATTTTATTTATCATGTTTAGTTGATAGAGCTAGTTCTAAAATTGCATTCATATCTAGTGACCAAGGTGGAATGGATATTGAAGAAGTAGCAAGTAGTTCTCCAGAAAAAATTATAACAACAAAAGTTGAAATGGATAATGAAATTTCAGATAAAGATTGTGATGAAATAATTAAAATCTTTGATTTAACTGATAATGCTAAAAAGCAAGTCATTTCTTTAATTAAATCAATTTTTAAAATGTTTATTAGCACAGATGCAAATATGGTTGAAGTGAATCCTTTGATATTAACTAAAGAAGAAAAAATTGTATGTTTAGATGCAAAAATGAATTTCGACTCTAATGCATTATTTAGACATCCTGAAATATTAGAACTAAGAGATCTTAACGAAGAAGATCCAGCAGAGATAGAAGCTAGCAAACATGATCTTTCTTATATTAAATTAGATGGCAGCATTGGATGTATGGTTAATGGTGCTGGCTTGGCTATGGCTACAATGGATATTATCAAGTTATATGGAGAAGAACCAGCAAACTTCTTAGACGTTGGAGGTGGAGCATCAAAAGAAAAAGTTTCAGCTGCACTCAAAATAATTCTTTCAGATAAGAATGTTAAAGGAATTTTAATTAATATTTTTGGAGGGATAATGAGATGCGATGTTCTTGCTCAAGGCGTGGTAGATGCTGCAAAAGAAATTAGTATTGGGGTACCATTAATTGTCAGATTAGCTGGAACTAATTTTGAGGAAGGAAAAAAGATACTTGATAACTCTGGTTTAAAATTAATATCAGCTGAAAATTTAGATGATGCTGCAAAAAAAATAGTTGAGGCTATTAAATAGATGTCCGTATTAGTTAACAAAAATACAAAAGTAATTTGTCAGGGTTTCACAGGTTCCCATGGAACTTTTCATTCTGAACAAGCCATTATGTATGGCACTAATTTAGTTGGTGGAGTTACACCAAAAAAAGGTGGACAAAAACATTTAGACAGACCAGTATTTAACACTGTTTTAGAAGCAAAAAATAACCTTGGAGCTGATGCAACGATGATCTATGTGCCTGCAAAATTTGCTGCTGAAGCAATTATTGAAGCAATAGATGCATCCATAAGTCTTATAGTTTGTATAACAGAAGGAATTCCTGTTTTAGATATGTTAAAAGTTAAAAAGAAACTAAATGGATCAAAAAGTAGATTAATAGGACCTAACTGCCCAGGCATAATAACTCCAGGGGAATGTAAAATTGGAATAATGCCAGGAAATATTCATAAAAGAGGATCTGTTGGGATAGTTTCTAGATCAGGAACATTAACATATGAGGCGGTAGCACAAACTACAGAAAATGGTTTAGGTCAATCAACATGTATTGGTATTGGTGGAGATCCAATCAATGGGACAAATTTTATAGATTGTTTGGATTTGTTTTTAAATGACGAAGAAACACAATCTATTTTAATGATTGGAGAAATTGGAGGTACAGCTGAAGAGGAAGCTTCTGAATTTGTAAAAAATCATAAAGTAAAAAAACCAATTGTAGGATTTATAGCGGGTATAACCGCCCCTCCTGGACGTAGAATGGGTCATGCAGGAGCAATTATTTCTGGTGGAAAAGGTGGAGCCGATGATAAAATAAAAAAAATGGAAGAGTCTGGAATTACTGTTGCTAAATCTCCTTCTATAATTGGGAAAACTTTAATAAATAAACTGTCTAATTGAAAAATTTATATCTAAGTCTATATTAAACTAAATAATGTCATCAATTAAAAATCTTGAATTTGAAAAAACAGCATTTTTAAGTAAAGCAAACAGTGCCTTCATAGAAGAAATGTACACCAAGTTTGTTGCCAATGATCCTAATTTACCTGAAAGTTGGAAAAAATATTTCCAAGAAATTGGAGAAGAATTAGACGTTATTGTAAATGAGTTAAACGGCCCATCCTGGAGTCCTACCCAAAAAATTTCTGTAAAAAAAGATCAAAAATTAGTTAATCAAATTAACAAATCAAGTGATCAAGAAATTGCAAATTCAAATGCAAATTCAATTAAGGCAGTAGCTATGATTAGGTCCTATAGACAAAGAGGACATCTAATTGCAAAATTAGATCCTTTAGAAATGCTTAAAGCAGATTATCTTGATGAACTTCATCCAGAATCATATGGATTTAACAAAGACGAATATTTAAAAAAAATTTTTCTAGATGGAGTAATAAATAAACAATATTCAAATATAAAAGAGATACTTAAATTTTTAAGAGAAAAATATTGTGGTTCTATTGGATATGAGTATATGCATATTGCTAACCCTACAGAGAGGAAATGGTTTAGAGATAGAGTTGAAAAAGCAGATGATTTTAAGTTTACTCAGAATGGAAAAAAAGCAATTCTTAATAAATTAATACAAGCTGAAGGTTTTGAAAAATTTTTACATACAAAATATGTAGGTACAAAAAGATTCGGTCTTGATGGGGGTGAGAGCTTGATCCCTGCCCTTGAACAAATAGTCAAAATTGGCGGTCAATCAAAAATTAAAGAAGTAAAAATTGGAATGTCGCATAGGGGTAGATTGAATGTATTGGCCAATGTTCTGCAAAAGTCATATAAAAGAATATTTAATGAATTCTCGGGGGAAATTAATTCTGACTCAGAAGATGATACCGGAGATGTTAAATATCATCTAGGTGCTTCATCTAATAGAGATTTTGATGGAAATCTAGTTCATGTAAGTTTGACTGATAATCCATCTCATTTGGAAGCGGTAAATCCCGTTGTTCTTGGTCAAACAAGAGCTAAGCAATTTTTCCATAAAGACAAAGAGAGAAAAAAAGTAATTCCAATATTAATTCATGGTGATGCAGCTTTTGCAGGGCAAGGAGTTGTAGCAGAATGTTTTGCTATGTCAGGTCTACCTGGCCATAATACAGGAGGAACAATTCATATAATTATAAATAATCAAATAGGTTTTACAACAAGTCCGAGATTTGCCAGATCCTCTCCTTATCCTTCAGATGTAGCAAAAATGGTTGAAGCGCCCATCATTCATGTAAATGGTGATGACCCCGAGGCCGTAGTTTATGCTGCTAGAATAGCTACAGACTTTAGATTAAAATTTAACAGAGATGTAGTAATAGATTTAATTTGTTACAGAAGATTTGGTCATAATGAGGGAGATGAACCCTCTTTTACCCAACCTCTTATGTATAAGAAAATACGCTCTCATCCATCTTCAATAAAAGTTTATGGTCAAAAACTTGTTAATGAAGGTTCTATATCAAATGAATTTTTAAATAATGAAATTAAAAAATTTAGAGCTTTATTAGATGACCAATTTAAAAATGCTAAAAACTATAAACCTAAAATAGAATGGTTCGAGGGTACTTGGTCTCGCTATAAACCAGAAAAAGGTAAAGATAAAAGAGGTGTAACTGGTTATAACACTAAAAAATTAAAAGAAATTTCTAATAAAATTAATACGATTCCAATTGAAATAAATGTTCATAAAACTATATCAAAAATTTTTGATAATAGGAAGTTATCTGTTTCTAATGAAAAAAAAATTGATTGGTCAACAGCCGAATCTCTTGCTTTTGCTTCTTTGTTAGAGGAAGGATATCCAGTTAGGTTAGTGGGTCAAGATACTGGTAGGGGAACTTTTAGTCAAAGACATTCAGTCTTAAGAAATCAATTAGATAACTCAAGGTATGTACCTCTTAATAATATATCATCAAACCAAAAAAATTTTGAAGTTGTAGATAGTTTTTTATCGGAACTAGCAGTTTTAGGTTTTGAATATGGTTATAGTTTAGTTGAACCAAATACCCTTACATTATGGGAAGCTCAGTTTGGTGATTTTGCAAATGGTGCTCAAGTTGTTATAGATCAATTTATTGCATCAGGAGAGAGAAAATGGTCTAGAGCCTCAGGCCTGGTTATGTTGTTGCCTCATGGATACGAAGGCCAAGGCCCAGAGCACTCATCGGCTAGATTAGAAAGATTTTTACAATTATGTTCAAACGATAATATGCAAATAATGAATTGTACTTCACCTGCAAATTATTTTCACGCATTGAGAAGACAGATGCACAGAGACTTTAGAAAACCTTTAATAATAATGACACCAAAATCTTTATTACGTCATAAATTTTGTGTGTCTGACTTGGAGGATTTTAGTAAAGAAAATTCATTTCATAGGGTTTTATGGGATCACGCAATTGATCCTAAGGTAAAAGGGTTTATAAAATTGAAAAAAATAAATGAAATAAAAAAAGTAATTTTGTGCTCAGGTAAAATATATTTTGATTTGATTGAAGCTAGAGAAAAGTTAAAAAGAGATGACATTGTTTTTTATAGAATAGAGCAACTTTATCCTTTTCCCGCAAAAGCCTTAGCAAAAGAATTAAAACCTTATGTTAAAACAGCTCAGTTTTATTGGTGTCAAGAAGAACCAAAAAATATGGGAGCTTGGTTTTCGGTCAGAGATTATATCCAATGGACATTGGATAATATTAAGGCTAATAATAATAAAATTTCTTATATTGGAAGAAGTCCGGATGCGTCACCCGCAACAGGATATATGAAAAGACATATCTCTCAACAGAAAGAAATTATTGAAGATGTTTTTAAGTAAATAATAATGAGTGAAAAAATTTTAGTGCCAGCACTTGGAGAAAGTATAACTGAAGCAACTGTTTCAAAATGGTTAAAAAATGAAGGAGACAAAGTTGAAGCAGATGAACCAATTGTTGAATTAGAAACAGATAAAGTCAACTTAGAGGTCCCATCTCCAGTTTCGGGGGTATTATCAGATATTAATTCTAAAGATGGTTCAATTGTTGAGGTTGGTTCTATTTTAGGATCAGTATCTGAAAAGATTATAAGCAATCAAGGTGAAGTAACAAAAAAAATTGAACCAACAATACTTGATAACAATGTAATAAATTTAGAAACTGAGAAACAAAAAGAAGATCCTAAAATTTTTGAAGAAAAAATTACAGAAAGAAACGAGGAAAAACCATTAGTTCTTACTAACGAAATTGAAGATGAAAGAGAAGATGAAGATAAAAAAATTAATCAAACTTTGTCCCCAGCTGTAAGGAAGATAGTTACTGAAAATAAAATTAATATTCAATCGATCAAAGGTAGTGGGAAGGATGGGAGAGTTTTAAAGGGGGATTTAATTAGTTTAATGGGGTCCAATCCTCCTCCTTCGCAAAGAAAAATTAAGCATGGTCAAGAAGAGAGAATTAAAATGACAAGATTGAGACAGACTATTGCGAAAAGATTAAAACAAGCTCAAGAGAGAGCAGCGTTATTAACTACTTTTAATGAAGTTGATATGACAAATATTAACGAAATGAGAAAAGAAAACCAAGAAGATTTTCAGAGTCGATACGGAATTAAATTAGGATTAATGTCATTTTTTGTTAAAGCATGTGTTGTAGCTTTAAAAAACTTTCCAGCAGTTAATGCCGAAATAGAGGGTGATGAAATTATTTATAAAAATTATTACAACATAAGTTTCGCAGTTGGCACTGAAAAGGGCTTAGTGGTTCCGGTTCTTAAAAATGCAGATGAATTATCTTTTGCAGACATAGAAAAGAATATTAAAAAAACTTCTGAAAAAGCAAAAAATGGTCAACTATCAATTGAAGATCTACAAGGAGGAACTTTTACTATAAGTAACGGTGGTGTTTATGGTTCAATGCTTTCGACTCCAATATTAAATTTACCTCAATCAGGAGTATTAGGAATGCATAATATCGTAGATAGACCTATAGTAATTGGTGGAGAAATCAAGATTAGACCAATTATGTATTTAGCACTTTCATATGATCATAGAATTATTGACGGTAAAGAGTCTGTTTCATTTTTAAAAATGTTAAAAGAAAATTTAGAGGATCCAAGAAGGTTATTTTTAGATATTTAAATGTCAGATAAATTTCAAGCAGTAGTTATCGGTGGTGGTCCAGGAGGATATGTTTGTGCAATTAGACTAGCGCAATTGGGTCTTAAAACTGCTTGCATTGAGTCTAGAGGTTCACTAGGAGGAACTTGTTTAAATGTTGGATGTATTCCCTCTAAAAGTTTGTTAAATTTATCAGAGGAATTTCATAAAGCTCAACATTTGTCTAGTAAAGGCATCGAAATTAGCGAAATAAAACTCAATTTATCAAAAATGATGAAAAACAAAGATAAAGCAGTTACTGTTTTAACCAAAGGGGTGGAGTTTTTATTAAAGAAAAATAATGTGACTTATTTTAAAGGAATTGGAAGCTTTAAATCAAAAAATGAAATCTCCATAATGGATGATAAAAAAAATGAAATCTTTATTCAAGCCGATAAAGTAATTATTGCAACAGGATCAGTACCAGTATCACTACCTGGTATTGATTTTGACGAAAAAGTTATTGTTTCTTCTACAGGTGCTTTGAAATTCGAGAAAGTACCAAAAAAAATGATTGTTGTAGGAGGTGGTTATATTGGATTGGAAATGGGATCAGTTTGGTCAAGACTTGGCTCAGAAGTTCATGTCATTGAATTTTTAGATCACATAACGCCTGGTATGGATAAAGAAATTTCAAATGAGTTTATGAAAATTCTAAAGAAGCAAAAAATCAATTTTCACATGCAGCATAAAGTTGAAAAAATTAGTAAAAGCGATTCAGGTGTTATTGTATCAACGAAAGATAAAGATGGTACTTTAAAAGATTTTGACTGTGATAAGGTGTTAATTTCTGTTGGTAGAAAACCAAATATTAATGGACTTAACCTTGAAAAAGTTGGAATTGAACTAGATGAAAAACAAAGAGTAAAAACTAACAAGAGTTTTCAAACTAATTTGGATAATGTTTTTGCTATAGGTGATGTAATAGCAGGACCAATGTTGGCTCATAAAGCTGAGGATGAAGGAATTGCAGTTGCGGAAAACATTGCTGGCCAGTCAGGTCATGTAAATTATGATACTATTCCAGGAGTAATTTATACAACTCCAGAAGTTGCATCTATTGGGAAGACTGAAGAGCAACTAAAAGAAAAAAATATCAATTATAAAATAGGTAAGTTTTCTTTTATGGCAAACTCCAGAGCTAAAGCAATTGATGATGCAGAGGGTTTTGTAAAAATTTTAGCTGATAAAAAAACTGATAAAGTTCTTGGAGCTCATTTAATCGGTCCCCATGTGGGAGAATTAATTGCTGAAATAGGTGTAGCGATGGAATTTGGTGCTAGTTCAGAGGATATAGCTAGAACTTGCCATGCTCATCCTACTTTCTCTGAAGCTGTTAAAGAAGCAGCATTATCAGTAGATAAAAGAGCAATACACTCTTAATATATTTTCATATTATTTAGATATGAAAGTACCGATTCTCTTACCAAACATATTTAATCATCCCTTTACCTATGAAAGTCAGCTTAAATTAAAAATAGGAGATTATGTCGTTGTACCTTTTGGTAAGTCTAAAATTACTGGTGTTGTTTGGGACGAATTTGAAAAAAAAAATAATAAAAAATTTAAACTAAAGAATGTTTTAAAAAAACTTGATGTTTCTCCATTAAAGAAAACAACCATTAAATTTCTTAATTGGTTTGCTGAATATAACATGACACCAAAGGGTATGGTTTTAAAACTACTTTTATTAAACAGTAATGCAGTCGAAAGTCTTCAAAAAGATGCTTATGAAATTTTTGACAGAAATATTAAAAAAAATTCAACCATACTTTCAGAAGAACAAAACAAATGTCTAAAAAAAATGAACATTTCTAATGATGAATTTAGGGTACATGTTCTTCAAGGCACAACAGGTTCAGGAAAAACTATAGTTTATTTTTCAGCTCTTAAAGAGATCATGAACAGAGGTTTGCAAGGTTTAATTTTGTTGCCTGAAATAGGTTTAACTAGCCAATTTGAAAAAAAATTCATAGAATTTTTTGGAATAGTACCAGCAGTTTGGCACTCTGGGATTTCTAAAAAAAAGAAAAAAGTTATTTGGAGTGGGGTTGCAACTGGAGAAATTAAAGTTGTGATCGGCGCAAGATCATCTTTATTTTTGCCATTTAGAAAGTTAGGTTTAATTGTTGTCGATGAAGAACATGACCAATCTTACAAACAAGATGAGGGTATCACTTATAATGCTAGAGATATGGCTATCTCAAGAGCATCATTTGAGAATATACCTGTCAACTTAGTGACTGCTGTTCCATCAATTGAAACATTCGAAAATATTAAAAAAGGAAAATATAGTATTTCTAGACTAGAACAGCGTTATCAAAATGCTGCGATGCCAAATTTTGAAATAATTAATCTTAATAAAATAAAATTAGAAAAACAGTCTTGGCTTTCAAAAAAAATAATAGATAAAGTAAATTTTCATCTTGATAAAAATGATCAGGTATTATTTTTTTTAAATAGACGAGGATTTTCTCCACATGTAGTTTGCAATAAATGTTTTAATAGTTATTCTTGCCCAAATTGTTCAATTAATTTAGTTTACCATAAAAATAAAAATAATTTATTATGTCATTATTGCGGTTTTAAATCCTCTTTAAAAAGAACATGTGTCAAAGATGGTGAGTGTGATATTATATTTTGTGGTCCAGGTGTTGAAAGAATTTCTGAAGAAGTAAAAAAAAATTTCCCATCCAAAAAAATCGAAATTTTTTCAAGTGACACAATGAATAAAAAAGGCTCAAGTATAAAATTAGAAAAAATAATTAATAATGATGTTCAAATTTTAGTAGGCACACAATTAATTTCCAAAGGTTTTCATTTCCCCAGTTTAAATTGTATTGTTATAGTTGATATTGATCTTTCTTCACAAGGACACGATTTAAGAAGCGCAGAGAAAAATTTACAATTATACCATCAGCTTTCTGGAAGAGCAGGAAGGACAGGCAAACCTGCAACAGTATATTTCCAAACTTATAATCATAATACTAAGATGATTTCAGATTTGACTAATAATAATCCAGACATTTTTTTAGATAGAGAACTAAATATAAGAAAAAAAAATAAGTTACCACCATTTCAAAGATTTATCTCTTTAATCCTAACTGGAGAAAATGAGGAAAAACTAGAAAAAGAGGGATACAAATTAAAGATTTTTATTGAAAATAAATTAGCTGGAAAAATTCTTGGTCCAGTAAGTGCTCCAATTTTTAGATTAAAAAGAAAATATAGAATAAGGTTGCTAATAAGAGGAGCAAAAACATTAAAATTGCAAAATTCCCTAGCAGCAGCAATCTCAAATTATAAATTTCAACCAGGAGTAAAACTTTCAGTTGATGTTGATCCAATTAACTTCAATTAAACCTAAAAAATCACACTTTTGAATGAATGTGCTACTTGAAGACATAATGGTCATATGTTAATTAAATCTTGGTTTTTAAATAATCTTCAACAATGCATAGGAATTAAGTTGAGCACAAATACTGGATTTTCAATAACATCAGCCGAAAGATATTCGCTTGCGCTTTATGAGCTTTCGGAAGAAAATAATTTGTTAAGCAATATAGAGGATCAGTCTATATCTATACTTAATTTAATAAATCAAAGTGATGATTTTTTTAATTTAATTAAAGATCCAACTATTAATCAAGAAGACTTGTCAAAAGTTATAAACAAAATTTTGGAAAATAATAAATTTCATTCGTTGTTTAAAAATTTTTTAAATTTTTTAATTCAAAAAAAACGTTTTTTTTACCTTGAGCGTATTCTTAAAAGCTTTATTGAAATTTGCTCAAAAAAAAGAGGTGAAATAAAAGCTGAATTAAGATCAGCAAAAAATTTATCAAGTGATGAAATAACAAAAATTACAGAGGGGCTAACTAAAAATTTTAGTTCAAAAATAAAATTAAACTATAAACATGATGAAAGTCTAATAGGGGGTTTGATAATACAAGTTGGTAGTATCATGTTTGACACCTCAATTAAAAATAAATTACAACAAATTGAAAATAGAATGTTAGAGGTCTAAATGGAAATTAATCCGTCAGAAGTTACAAAGATATTAAAAGAACAAATTAAAAACTTCGGTGATAAAGCTGAGGTTACAGAAGTTGGACAAGTTTTGTCAGTCGGAGATGGTATTGCTAGGATTTATGGCCTTGACAATGTGCAAGCTGGAGAAATGGTAGAGTTTGCTGATGGATCAAAAGGTATGGCTCTAAATTTAGAAAGTGAAAATGTTGGCGTTGTAATTTTTGGTGATGACAGAAATATAAAAGAGGGCGATGTAGTAAAAAGAACTGGTAGCATTGTCGACACTCCTGTAGGCAAAGAATTATTAGGAAGAGTAGTTGATGGCTTAGGTAACCCCATTGATGGGAAAGGGCCATTAAGTAAGAGCGTAAAAAAAACTAGAGTAGAAGTAAAAGCACCAGGTATTATCCCTCGACAATCAGTTAGTGAACCTATGCAAACTGGGTTAAAATCAATTGATAGTTTGGTTCCAATTGGTAGAGGTCAAAGAGAATTAATTATTGGTGATAGACAAACTGGAAAAACTGCTGTTGCAGTAGATGCAATTATCAACCAAAAAAAAATAAATGAGTCTGGTGACGAAAAACAAAAATTGTATTGTATATATGTTGCAGTTGGACAAAAAAGATCAACTGTTAGACAAATTCAAAAAACGCTAGAGGAAGCAGGTGCAATGGATTATACAACTATTGTTGCAGCTACAGCATCCGACTCTGCACCTTTACAATTTTTAGCACCATATACAGGATGTGCTATGGGCGAATACTTTAGAGATAATGGAATGCACGCATTAATTATCTATGATGATTTATCAAAACAAGCAGTTGCTTATAGACAAATGTCTCTTCTCTTAAGGAGACCTCCAGGCCGAGAAGCATATCCTGGAGACGTATTTTACTTACATAGCAGACTACTAGAAAGAGCTGCAAAATTGAGTGATGAACACGGCGGAGGATCACTTACAGCACTACCAATTATTGAAACACAAGGTGGAGATGTATCAGCATTTATCCCTACTAATGTTATTTCAATAACAGATGGCCAAATTTTTTTAGAAACGGAACTATTCAACCAAGGTATCAGGCCAGCAATAAATGTTGGTTTATCAGTTTCTAGAGTTGGATCATCAGCTCAAACAAAAGCTATGAAAAAAGTTTCTGGATCAATGAAATTAGAATTAGCACAATATAGAGAGATGGCAGCGTTTGCACAATTTGGATCTGACTTGGATGCTTCGACTCAACAACTTTTAAATAGAGGTTCAAAGTTGACTGAACTACTAAAACAAAAACAATACTCACCAATGACTGTTGCAGAACAAGTGATATCAGTCTTCTGTGGCGTAAAAGGTTATTTGGATGATATTGAATTAAATGATGTTGCTGAATTTGAGAATAAAATTATCGACAGATGTAAATCAGAGAAACCAGAGATAATTGAGGCAATTCAAAGCTCAGGAAAACTTGATGAAGATAAAGAGAAAACACTTGTAGAGATAATTACCCAATTGAAAGGAAATTTAAAATCTTAAAAGGATATGGCAAGTTTAGATGATTTAAAAAAAAGAATAGTTAGCGTAAAGTCTACGCAAAAAATTACGAAAGCTATGAAAATGGTTGCAGCAGCAAAGTTAAGAAGAGCACAAGAAAGTGCTGAGAAAGGAAGACCTTATTCTGAAAAAATGAACAATATTATCTTAAATCTTTCAAACGGTATATCTGATACAGAAAATTCTCCCAAATTATTATCAGGCACAGGAAATGATAAAGTTCATTTATGTGTTGTGATGACATCTGATAGGGGTCTTTGTGGTGGATTTAATTCAAATATAATTAAAAAGGCTAAAAGCTATTTCTCAAAAATTTTAGATGAAGGTAAAGAAATTAAAATTATAACTGTAGGCTCCAAAGGAAATGATCAATTGAAAAGAGTTTTTGGTGAAAAGATAATTGAAAATATTTCTTTTAAAGAATCAAAAAATGCAAATTATTTTGATGCAGACAAGGTAGGAAAAATAGTAATTGAAAAATTTGAGTCAGGGGAATTTGACGTTTGTACAATTTTTTATAATCAATTTAAAAACGTTATAACTCAAATTCCTCAAGCACAGCAAATAATACCTTTAAATAATGAGAAAGATGAAAATAGTTCAGAGGAAAGTTATGAATTTGAACCAGATGAAGATGAAATTTTAAGCAATTTACTGCCAAAAAATATTTCAACGCAAATATTTAAGGCAATGTTAGAGAATTCAGCTAGTGAGCAAGGGTCTAGAATGAGTGCAATGGATAATGCAACCCGTAACGC
The DNA here is from genome assembly GCA_902516465.1 of uncultured Pelagibacteraceae bacterium. Taxonomy (GTDB): domain Bacteria; phylum Pseudomonadota; class Alphaproteobacteria; order Pelagibacterales; family Pelagibacteraceae; genus Pelagibacter. The sequence goes on along the minus strand of CABXZD010000004.1, from coordinate 64,713 downwards.
AGGTGAAATGGTTGATAAACTTACTATCGAGTATAATAGAAGTCGTCAAGCAGCAATTACTAAAGAACTAATAGAAATTATATCAGGAGCAGAAAGTTTATAATTATGAGCAAAGGAATAATCACACAAGTCATCGGAGCTGTAGTAGACGTTAAATTTGATGGAGAACTTCCAGAGATTTTGACAGCATTAGAATGTAAAAATGGAAACAACAGACTAGTTTTAGAAGTTGCTCAACATTTAGGAGAAACTACTGTGCGTACGATTGCAATGGATGCTACCGAGGGATTAAAAAGAGGTGATGAAGTTTCAAACACAAATGCACCAATACAGGTTCCAGTTGGACCCGAAACTCTGGGAAGAATTATTAACGTGATTGGTGAACCAATTGATGAAAGAGGTGTGGTTAAAACAAAAGAAAGTTGGCCAATTCACAGAGCTGCCCCTGAATTTAACGATCAATCAACTGAAACCGAAATACTTGTAACCGGTATTAAAGTAATAGACCTACTTGCTCCCTATGCAAAAGGAGGAAAAATTGGGCTGTTTGGGGGTGCTGGTGTTGGAAAAACAGTTTTGATTATGGAATTAATTAATAACGTTGCGAAAGCCCATGGTGGATTTTCAGTTTTTGCAGGTGTAGGCGAAAGAACAAGAGAGGGAAATGATCTTTATCATGAAATGATGGAGTCAGGTGTTATTAAGCAAGATGGCCCAGGATCTAAAGCAGCATTAGTATATGGACAAATGAATGAGCCTCCAGGAGCAAGAGCTAGAGTTGCACTCACAGGATTGACTGTAGCTGAATATTTTAGAGATCAAGAGGGGCAAGATGTACTTTTCTTCGTCGATAATATTTTTAGATTTACTCAAGCTGGCTCAGAGGTTTCTGCTCTTTTAGGAAGGATTCCATCTGCAGTTGGTTATCAACCAACTTTAGCGACTGATATGGGAAATCTTCAAGAAAGAATTACTACAACTAACAAAGGATCAATTACTTCTGTTCAAGCAATTTACGTCCCAGCTGACGACTTAACTGACCCAGCTCCAGCAACATCATTCGCGCACTTGGATGCAACAACTGTGCTTTCAAGACAAATAGCTGAGATAGGAATTTATCCTGCTGTTGATCCACTAGATTCTACCTCACGAATTTTGGATCCCAGAATTGTTGGAGATGAACACTATAGAGTAGCCAGAGATGTACAAAGAATATTACAGTCTTATAAATCATTACAGGATATAATAGCTATTTTAGGTATGGATGAATTATCTGAGGATGATAAATTAGTTGTTGCTAGAGCAAGAAAAATTCAGCGATTTTTATCACAGCCTTTCTTTGTAGCTGAAGTATTTACAGGATCCCCTGGTAAATTAGTAGATCTAGAATCAACAATTAAGGGATTTGATGCCATCTGCAAAGGTGAGTATGACCATCTTCCTGAGGCAGCATTTTATATGGTTGGTACTATTGAAGAAGCAATAGAAAAAGCTGAGAAAATGAAAAAAGAAGTAGCTGCCTAATGAATGAAGAATTTAGCGTTGAAATAGTCAATCCTGAAAAATCTTTTCTTTCAAAAGAGGACGTGATGGAGGTAGTAATACCCGCATTTGAAGGTGAAATGGGAATACTCAAAGATCACATTTCTATAATATCTTTTCTAAAACCAGGAATAATTAAAATTTTTACAAAATCGACAGAAGAAAAATTTTATGTAGAGGATGGAATAGTTGAATTTAAAAACAACAACTTGTCAATTTTGACTAGTTCTATTTTTAATTTAAGAGATCTAAAAAAAGATAAATTGAAGGAACTGCTTGAAAAAGCTGAAGAAGACTTAAATAAGGATAGTAACAATGATCAATTTAAATATTTAGTCGATCAAAAAATTGAAGTTTTAAAATCGATTAATTAATTATTTTTTTTATTTTTTCCTTTAGTTCTTCATAGATATGAAGCTTAAAATTGACTACTACTGTGGTTATCATATCCAAATCAATCCATTTCCACTCTAAAAATTCTGGTTTATCTGTTTTTATATTTATATCACTGTCATCACCCAAGTATTGCATAAGGAACCATTTTTGTTTTTGACCTTTATATTTACCTTTCCATACTATACCTAATAAATGATCAGGAAGTTCGTAAGTTAAAATACCATCAATTTCTTTAATTAATTTCACATTTTTTATGCTAGTTTCCTCTTCTAATTCTCTATAAGCAGCTGTTATAAAATCCTCTCCTTCATTAACTCCTCCCTGAGGCATTTGCCAAAAATTTTTAGGATTGTCTATTCTTTTAGCAACAAAAACTTTATTATTTTTGTTTAAAACGATAATACCCACTCCAATTCTAAAAGGTAGATTTTTGAATTTATTTTCCATTTATCCATTAAGGAGTTTAATGGCATAATTTAATTGATTATCAGTTTCTGTTTTAATTATAAAATCATCTGTTTCTTCATCAATTTCTATATCTGGTGAAACACCAACCTCTGAAATTGATTTACCCGAAGGAAGATAATATTTGGCCACTGTTAATCTAATAGCACCCTTATTATTTAGAGGTATAATAGATTGAACAGATCCTTTTCCAAAACTATTTTCACCTATTAAAATCGCTCTTTTGTGGTCCTTAAGAGCACCTGCCACAATTTCAGATGCTGAGGCAGATCCATAATTAATTAATACAATTAATGTTTTTCCATTAGTTAAATCACCCTGATCAGCAAACCATTTTCTATTTTCTGAAGCTTTCCTACTTTTCGTTGAAACGATCTCTCCATTATTTAAAAAGAAGTCGGAAACCTTAATAGCTTGTGAAAGTAGCCCTCCGGGATTGTTCCTTAAATCTAAAATATAAGCTGTCACATCTTTATTTTTTTCAAAGTCAATGATTTTTTTTTCTATTTGTTTATCGCTATTTTCGTTAAATGAAGTTAATCTAATATATCCTATATTTGTTTCTAAAAGATCAGCTTTAACAGATTGAACCTGTATAATTTCCCTTATAACATTAAATATTAATGCCTTTTTTACTCCTCGTCTCCTTACTGTCAGTTCGATTCCTGAACCGATAGGACCCCTCATTAAATCCACTGCTTCACTTAAAGATTTTCCCTGAACCTGAATGTTGTTTATTTTTATAATATAATCACCTGCTTTAATGCCTGCTCTAGAGGCAGGTGTATCATCTATAGGAGTTATAACTTTTACAACTCCAGACTCCATACTTACTTCTATACCTAATCCTCCAAATTCACCACTGGTCTCAGTTTGCATCTCATTAAAAATTTCGGGTGACATATATGCAGAATACGGATCTAATGATTGTAGAAGACCGTTAATAGCAGAGTCCATACTTTCTGATTGATTTATTTCGTCCACGTACTCCTTGTTTATCTTCTCAAGAACTTCTCCAAACAAATCTATTTTTTTATATATATCATTTTCAGAGGAATTTACCCCCTGGATAAAAGTAAAAATAAATAAAAAGCATATTCCTAAATTTTTTCTCATCATATTATTAATTTTTCTTTGGGTATTAGTTCAGACCAAATCTTTTCAAGTTCATAAAACTTTCTTTTTTCAGGATGAAAAATATGTATAATTAAATCAATTCCATCAACTAATTTCCATTCACTACTATCTTTTCCCTCAATCTTAGAATTTTTCACACCATTATTCTTTAGTTTCTCAAGGACTTGTTCAGACAATGATTGAATATGTCTCGAGGATGTACCACTAGCAATAATCATGTAATCAGCCATAGAACTCTTATCTTTTAAATCTATACTAACTATATCTAGAGCTTTATTTATATCTAAGGTTTGAATGATGGTTTCTTTTAAATTTAAAATATTATCCATTAATTAATTTAACCCTATCAAATTTTCCTTAATTGAGAAGATGAAATATTAACTTTATTAAACTCAATAAACTTTAGATTTTTATTATTCAATCTTTTAAATGTTGTTGAATTTAAAGATTTTTTTTTGTACCCATAACGGTCAAACACTATAATCTTACATTTTTCAGAAATAGTTTCCCATTTATGCCATTTGTGAAAGCTAATCAGATTATCTGCACCCATTAAAAAGAAAATCTCAATTTTCTTATTTCTGTTTAAATAATTTATCAAATTAATTGTCTTATTGGATTTTATTTTCTTCTCATAAAATTTAACTTTTATAGAATTATTATTGCCTATAATTTTTTTACAGTGTTTAACTCTAACCAAAAGGCTTACATTGCTGAGTTTCTTAAATGGATTTTTTTTTGTAATTGCCCATATTACTTTTTTTAATTTATATCTTTTTAATGCCTCTTTAGAAATTGCAAGATGACCTCTGTGCGCGGGATCAAAAGACCCACCTAGAATTCCAATTTTAATTTTTTTTAATCTCAAATTAATTCCTTATTTTCCCACTACTTGATATTTGGTATTTATAAGAAACTAATTGATTTAATCCCACAGGACCACGTGGGGGTAATGTATTTGTAGATATTCCAACCTCACCACCAAAACCAAATTCTCCTCCATCAGCAAATTGTGTTGAGGTGTTATGCATGGCGATTGAACTTTTTACTTCTTTAAGAAATTTTCTAGCGGTTAGTTTGTTTCGAGTAATTATAGAGTCAGTATGCATTGTTCCATATTTATTGATATGATTAATTGCTTCATTTAAATTTTTAACTGTCTTAACAGAAACTATTGGAGATAAATATTCTTTAGACCAATCCTTAATCGAGGCTTTTTGTACTTTACCATTATAAGATTTTATAATTTTATTATCTCCAATAATTTTACATCCACCATTTTCTAGGTCCTTAAATATAGGATTAACAAATTTTTTAACTATTTTTTCATGTAACAGAATTGTTTCTGTAGCGCCACAAATAGCTGTATTTCTCATTTTAGCGTTATAGATAATTTTTTTTGCAATCTTAAGATTTGCATCTTTATCTACATATGTGTGACACACACCCTCTAAATGTCCAATTGTTGGAATTGAAGATAATTTTTGAACTTTCTTTACCAAACTTTTCCCTCCTCTTGGAATAATTACGTCAATAAAATTGTTCATTTTAGTTAAAAGTAAATCAACTACTTTCCTTTTTTTTAAATCTATAAATTGTACAAAATTTTCATCTACTTTGTTTTTTTTAAGAGACCTTCTAAATAATTTCGAAAGTATACGATTTGAATAAAATGCTTCAGAACCACCTTTTAAGATTACTGAATTGCCCGACTTAAAACATAATGAAGCAACATCTGATGTAACGTTAGGCCTGCTTTCATAAATGACCCCAATTACTCCTATGGGAATTGATACTTTTGAAATACTTAAACCATTAGGCCGTTTCCATTTTTCTAAAACAATATTGGTTGGATCTTTTAATTTAATTATATTTTTAATTGAATTAACAATATCCAAAATTTTTGTGTTGGTTAAAACCAATCTTTTTATCAAATTATCATTTAATTTTTTTTTGTTAGCATTTTCAATATCTTTTAGGTTTTCACTTAAAATTAATTTTTTATTTTTTAATATTAAATGAAGATAATTTTTAAGGACTTTATTTTTTTTTTTAGTATCCAGTTGAATAGAAAATGCTTTTTTTGATTTTTTGCCAATATTTTTAAGTAAATTATTCATTAAATTTCCACCATATCATCTTTATGAACTACTTCTGATTTTGAGACATATCCAAGAATTTCACGAATTTTATTGGAGTGATATCCCATGATTTTATTTATTTCTTCTGATGAAAAAGAACTTAGACCTCTAGCATATTCTCTTTTTTTAATATCTAATATTTTAATATGGTCACCTTTATTAAACTTTCCTGAAACTTTTTTTATACCTGCAGCTAATAAACTTTTTCCGTTTATTAAAGCTTTTTTAGCCCCTTCATCTATTACCAGTTCTCCTTTAGGAGAAATAGAACTTATGATCCACTTTTTTCTAGCATGTAACTTTGATGTTTTTGATATAAACCAAGTGCAATTATCATTTTTTTCTATTTGACTAAGAGGGTTAAGATATAATCCGTTAGCAATTATCATATTACATCCAGATAAATTACAAATTTTAGCTGCTTCAATTTTTGTATTCATTCCACCACTCCCTAAGTTAGTCATTCCTTTAATATTAACATCTTTTATATCTTTGCTTAAATTATTGACTCTCTTTATCAATTTAGCATCTCTAAATTTTTTAGGATTTTTGGTAAAAAGTCCATCTACGTCTGATAATAATATTAAAGTATCAGCATTAGTTATTTGAGCTACTCTTGATGCTAACCTATCATTATCTCCGTATTTTATCTCCGAAGTAGCTATTGTATCATTTTCATTTACTACAGGGATGTAATCAAGTTGAAATAAATTTTCAAAAGTTCTTTTTGCATTAATTGATCTTCTTCTTTCTTCAGTATCATCTAGAGTAAGTAGAATTTGAGAAATATTTAATCTAAACTTTGAAAATATTTGTGAAAATAAATTCATTAATTCTATTTGGCCTACCGATGCAATGGCTTGGCTTTTGTCTAATCTTAAATTGGCTTTATTATATTTCATTTTTTTACAACCAAGAGCTATGGCTCCAGAACTTACGATTATAATATTTTTACTCTTAGACTTTAATTTTTTTATATCTTTCGCAAAACTAATTAACCACTTTTTTCTAATTTTTCCTTTTTCATCTACTAGCAAAGACGATCCAATTTTTATGACTATAATTTTTGAATTTTTAAGATGCATAAGATATTAGTTTAGCTTTAATTTTAGAAATAGATTTTTTTTCGAGTGTTGTCAAAGTAATGATCTCAGATTTCGTATATTTTGAAAAATCTTTAATAATTTTTTTTAAATCATCATTATCAATTAAATCTGTTTTATTTAATACTACCAATTCTCTTTTTTTGGATATTTTTGAATTATAACTTTTTAACTCGTTTTTTATTTGTTTGTAGCTTTTTTTTAAATCCTTGTTAGTTATATCGATCATATGTAATAAAGTTTTGCATCTTTCTATGTGTTTTAAAAATTGTATTCCAAGACCAGTCCCCTTATGGGCCCCTTCCACTAAACCAGGTATATCTGCAATAGTAACTTCTTTGTCATCGTAATTTGCTACTCCTAGATTAGGGTTTAATGTAGTAAATTGATAATTTGCAATTTTAGGATTTGCATTTGTTATTGCTGCTAACAAACTCGATTTGCCAGCGTTTGGTAGTCCAATAATTCCAATATCAGCAATTGTCTTCAATTGAAGCCAGATTACAAATTCTTCCCCAGATATTCCTTTTGTAAATTTTCTTGGAGCTCTATTTGTGGAACTTTTAAATCTTGTGTTCCCTAGACCTCCCTTACCACCACTGGCAACAACAAATTCTTCACCGATTTTTACAAAATCATATATTAATGTTTTATTATCCTCTTCATAGACCTGAGTGCCCAAGGGAACTTTTAGAATTAAATCGTCCCCACTTTTTCCTGTTCGATTTTGTCCAGAGCCGTTGTTTCCCCTTTTCGCTTTATGATGTTGTTGATATCTATAATCGATTAAAGTATTTAAATTTTGTTCAGCTTTAAATATCACTGATCCACCACTTCCACCGTCACCACCATCTGGGCCACCATATTCAATAAATTTTTCTCTTCTAAAACTAGGAGACCCATCTCCACCGTTTCCAGCTTTTACATAAATTTTTACTTGATCTAAGAATTTCATAATACAACGCTAATTTTAAGTTGTACTATTAATTGGGTTTTACTGAAACAAAAGTTCTATCTGATTTAGTCTTTTTAAAAACTACTTTACCTTTAATCACTGAGAAAATTGAGTGATCTTTACCCATTCCTACATTTTCTCCAGGAAATATTTTAGTACCTCTCTGTCTAACAATTATATTTCCAGGTACTACTGTCTCACCACCATACTTTTTAACGCCTAATCTTCGGCCAGCACTATCACGACCGTTCCTGGAAGATCCACCTGCTTTTTTTGTTGCCATAACTTGTACCTACTTACTTTTTTCTTTTTCAGCCACTTCTTTCTTCGAGGGCTTAGAAATTTTTTGAGCCTCAGACAGGACTTTTCCGTCTTTTGAGAAAATTTTATTAATTCTTATTAATGAGTATTCTTGTCTATGCCCATTCTTTCGTCTTGAGTTCTGTCTTCTTCTTTTTTTAAATATTAAGATAGTTCTATTTTTACTATTTTTAATTAAATTTGCTTCAACTTTTGAGCCCTGAACCATTGGTGTTCCGATTTCAATTATTTTATCGTCACCATAAGCAAGTATATCTTTAAATTCTATTTTACTTTCAGCTTTTGAATATGGTAATTTTTCAATTTTTAAAATTTCGCCAGATTTTACTTTATACTGTTTTCCACCTGTTTGAATTATTGCGAATGACATTGTACTACCTTAATTTTTAATTAAGGCAATATAGTCTTAGCCTAGTTTTAGTCAAGCTATATAAATTAGAAATTATCCTTTAAATCTCTAAGTTTTGAAAATGTTTCTATATTTTTAGCTTTGAGAAATATATTTGTTTCCATCTCTTCACTTAAAACTGCTGGTATTGTTGGAAGATCTTCCTGAAGTTTTTTTTTAATCTTTGTTATCTTATCTTTAAGTTTATAATTTTTAGGATCTAGATGAATACAAAAATTTGAATTTTGCAGTGTATATTCATGTCCACAATATATTTTTGTTTCTTTGGGAAGTTTTTTAATTTTATCTAAAGAGTAAAACATCTGTTCATTGGTTCCCTCAAATACTCTTCCGCAACCAAGAGAAAAGAGAGTGTCTCCAGTAAAAATTTTTTTTTCTTTAAAAAAATAGAATACGATATGTCCATTTGTATGACCTGGCGTATGATAAATTTTTGCTTCAAAATTACCTGCTTTCCATGTCTGATTATCCTCAACAAGAATATCAATCTCAGGAATACGTTCCTTATCACCTTTAAATGCAACTATTTTAGATCCATATTTTTTTTTTAATTCTATATTACCACCAATATGGTCATGATGGTGATGAGTATTGAGAATATATTTTAATTTTATATTATTATTTTTAATGAAATTGATTATTGGATTTGCCACGCTAGGATCGACAACACATGCATTATTATTTGTCTCGTCAATTATTAGATAACTATAGTTATCTTGAAGACATTTTATTATCTCAATTTTCATATGATTTCTCAATTAAAAATATTCCGAGTTCAGCAAATAAATTTTTTGTAAACAAATTAGAATTATTTATGGTTGATACATTTTCATTTATAAGTGCTAAGGATTTAAAAATTTTAAAATCTATTTTTTCAGAAAATTTAAAAAAATCCTTAATAGTGCACATGTGAAGATTTGGTGTATTATACCACTCATTAGGTAGTGTTTTAGTTACTGGCATAGTCCCTTTCACCAATAAATTTAGTCTTACTTTCCAGTGCGCAAAATTAGGAATTGTAACAACTGCTTTTTTCCCTACTCTTAAAAGTTCTTTTATGACTATTTCTGGGTTTACGAAGGCTTGCAAAGTTTGACCAAGGACAACATAATCAAATGATTTATTTGGAAATTGTTTTAAATCCAGTTCTGCGTTACCCTCAATAACTGTTAATCCTTTAGATACGCAAATTTGAACTTTTTCTTTTGATATCTCAATGCCTCTGATATCAACATCTTTATTTTGTTTAAGAAATTCCATTAAAGTTCCATCGTCACACCCAACATCTAATACTCTAGAATTTTCATTTATTATATCTGAGATTATTTTATATTCCGGTTTCATAAGCATTACCTTAAATAAGATTTATCCAAAAAGTTTTTAAGGGTTTTTAAAAAGTCAGGAACATCTAATAAAAAGGAGTCGTGACCTTTGTCTGACTTTATTTCAACAAAACCAACATCTGCTCCAATAGCATTTAAAGCAATAACTATATCTTTATTTTCTTGTGTAGGATAAAGCCAATCGGAAGTAAAGGATATTACAAAAAATTTAGTTTTAGAGTTTTTGAAGGCATTAGAGAGATTACCATCAAATTGTTTACCTAAATCGAAATAATCCATCGCTCTGGTAATATAAAGATAACTATTTGCATCAAATCTATCCACAAATACGGAACCCTGATATCTTAAATAACTTTCTATCTGAAAGTCAGCGTCAAAACCAAATTTAAGAGCATCTCTTTCTTGTAATTTTCTTCCAAATTTTTCTTGGAGACCTTTTTTTGATAAATATGTAATATGTGCGGCCATTCTAGCTACAGCTAAACCTTTATCTGGATTAGTGTTGTTAGATGAATATTTACCTTCAGACCAGTTGTGATCAGCAGTAATCGCCTGCCTTCCTAGTTCATTGAAGGCTATATTTTGAGCTGAGTGGCTAGAAGTGCAAGCAATAGGTACAGCTGTTTTTGTTTTTTCTGGAAAATTACTTACAAACTGCAAAACTTGCATTCCACCCATTGAACCACCTACAACAGAAAAAAGTTTTTTTATTCCAAAATGATCTAATAGATTTATTTGAGCATTAACAATATCATTAATTGTAATTACAGGAAAATCTGTACCAAATGTTTTTTTTGTTTTTGGATTGATATGGCTAGGGCCGAACGAACCCATACATCCACCAATTACATTAATACAAATAACAAAATATTTGTTTGTATCTATAGATTTGTTTGGACCAACAACATTTGACCACCAACCATCTTTTTTTGTTATTGGATTAAGACCTGTAACAAATTGATCACCAGTTAAAGCGTGACAAACTAAAATTGCATTATCTTTTTTTATATTAAGTGAACCATATGTTTCATATGCTAGAGGGAAATCATTTATTGTTAAGCCACAATCTAGTTTTAAAGGTTTTTTAACAACAATCGTTTTTATATTTTCTTTAATATTCATAATTAAAGCTGAATATGAATTGAGAGAAAAAAAACTTTTTTAGCGGTTTTTTTAAAGCGCTCGCAATTCAGGTAAATCAGCGCATGAATTATGTACAAGATGTTATTTAGTATGTCAATTTTAAAAATTTTTTAACTAATTCTATATAAATAATTGTTATTTTATTTATAAAGAGCTTAAATATTTAAAAAAGATGACGATATTAAGATTTAAAAAAATTGATATAGAGCCTTATATACCAGGAAAATCTAGTATTAAAAAAATAAAAAAAGCTATTAAGCTTTCAGCAAATGAGTCCGCATTAGGCGTAAGCCCAAAAGCCAAAAAAATAATATCAAGTAGAAATTTTAATTTCTCTGTATACCCAGATGGAAAATCACAAAAATTAATAAATCAACTATCAAAAAAGTTTAAATGTAAAAATGACAAAATTATTTGTGGTGCTGGTTCGGATGAAGTTATTCAAATGTTATGCCAACTTTTTCTAAATCGAAAGGATGAAGTAATAGTTCCTCAATTTAGTTTTTTAATGTACAGGATTTACGCGAAAATAGTCGGTGCAAAAGTTGTTTTTGCCAAAGAAAAGAATTTTAAAATATCAATAAACGAAATATTAAAAAAAGTTACTAAAAATACAAAAATAGTTTTTTTAGCTAATCCAAATAATCCTACTGGAACTTATTTAGATAAATTTGAAATTATTAGTTTGAGAAAAAAACTAAGAAAAAATATATTATTAGTTGTTGATGATGCTTATGCAGAATATATGAAAAATAAAGACTATAAATCTGGATTAGATTTATTTAAAAAAAATAATAATGTCTTTGTTTTAAGAACATTTTCAAAAATTTATGGTCTAGCCTCTTTAAGAGTAGGCTGGGGCTATGGAGATAAAAGAATAATTAGTGCTTTAAATTTAATAAAGCCGCCTTTTAATATAAATGAGGTTGCTCAACTCGCAGCCATAGAGTCTCTTAAAGACACAAAATTTATTACCCGTTCTGTTCGACACAATACTCAATATGCTACAAAATTAAAAAATTTTTTAAATCAATACGAAATTAGAACAAACGATATTTCAGCAAATTTTCTATTACTAGATTTTACAAATTGTAAAATCAAAGCAAAATATTTTTATGAAAAACTTAAAATGAGAGGGATACTCCTAAGATCTACAGAGTATGGATATAAAATAAAAAATATGCTGCGATTAACCATAGGATCAAGAATTAATTGTTTAAAGTTTATGCGTGAAGTAGAAAGTATTTTTAAGAAATGAAAAATATATTTATTATTGGCTGCGGGTTACTTGGCTCCTCTTTATTGAGAAGAATTCATAAAAAAAAACTATGTCCAAAAATATTTGTTTACGAAAAATCAAAAAAAAATATTCGAAAAATTAAAAAACTAAAATTGCCAGGGGTTATAGTCAAGAAACCAGAGGATGCTGTAAGACAATCAGAGTTAATTATTTTCTGTACACCCATGAGTGAATACAAAAAAGTAATTATGAATATAAATAATCATCTTAGATCAAATCATATTATAACTGACGTAGGTTCATCAAAACTAATGTCGATTAAAATGATTAAAAAAAATTTAAAAAAGAATATTTCTTGGACTTCAAGTCATCCAATTACTGGATCAGAAGTTAGTGGTCCTGAAAATGGAAAGCAATCGTTATTTGAAAATAAATGGTGCGTTTTGATAAAAGAAAAACGATCTAAAATAAAACATATTAAGTTTTTGAATTCTTTTTGGAGAAAAATGGGCTCGAAAACAGTGCTGATGAGTGCTGAAAAACACGATAAAATTTTTTCAATAACAAGCCATTTACCACATTTAATTGCTTATAACTTAGTTAAATCTGCTCAAGATTTTGAAAAAATGCAAAAATATGATTTGTTAAAATTCAGTGCAGGAGGTTTGAGAGATTTTTCAAGAATAGCTGCTTCTAACGAAATAATGTGGAGAGATATTTTTTTTGATAATAAAAAGAATATATCAAAAGTAATAAACTTATTTATAAAGAATTTGAGTTCTTTTCAAAAAGATATTTCTTCGAAAAATAATAAATCAATTTTGAAAAAATTAATTCAAACTAAAAAAGTTAGATCTAAAATTATTAAACTCAAACTTGATATAAATAAGCCAGATTTTGGACGAAGTTAAACTTTTTCTATATTGCTAATTTTTTTTACAACTAATTTTGCAGTTTTCCGAATAAGATCAATTGTATGATTGACTGGCATGATTATTACTTTTTTTTTAGGACCATATGCATGTATAAAATTTAAATTATCTATACAAACCCCTACATGACCTTTCCAAAATATAATATCACCTTTCGTTAGTTTATTATTTAATTTTTTTTTACAAAATTTTATCTGATCTTTTGAGTCTCTTGGAAAAAAAATTCTATTATAATAAAAATACATTTGAATTAATGCTGAGCAGTCAATACCTTTTGACGTCTTTCCACCCCATAAATATTTACTCCCAATAAATAGTTTGAAAATTTTAACAAAGTCTTTTTCATAATGGTTAATCTTTTTTACATCTTTTTTTTTTATCCATTTATTCTTTTCAAATTCAAAATAGATCTTGTTACTTTTTTTTACAGAAATTCCAGATGCAAAGAAAAGAAAATTTTTTGTTGGTAAAAACTTATTATTTATTTTACTGAAAATCCTGGATTTTGACTTATAAATTTTATATTGGGGTTTAAAATTATGATTATATTTATTTTGTTTAATGTATCCAATGTATTTATCAAAATTTGTTTTAATTTTAAACCACCCCCTTTTTTTAGAAAGTATTTTAAATTGTTCTCCATATAAAATTTGAGATGTAATTACCGAATTAGACGATGGATTTGAGTTTATATTTCCTAAAGATGATTTAAAAAAATTACTTTTCACTTAATTTAAGCTTGTCTTTCATTATCCATAAAATTATAAGAGATGGGATTACCATTAGAGCTGTTAAAACAAAAAAGATTCCCCAGTCGCCATTTAACCAATCTACTAACGCACCAGAAGAGGATGCTAAAGTAGTCCTTCCAGCTGTTCCAATTGATGCTAGTAAAGCATATTGAGTAGCTGTGTAGTTTCTATCAACTAATAGAGATATAAAAGCTACAAAAGCAACTGTTGCAAAGGATGCAGCCATATCATCAAAGATAACGGCAATTGCAAATAGGATTTCAGATTTTCCACTCCATGCCAATAAACTAAATAATAGATTAGTGGCCGCCATTAAGATTCCAGCTAAAAACATTGCTTTAAGCACCCCTGATCTAATAACAAAAAGACCACCTAAAAGAGTAAAAATTACTGTAGTGATCCAGCCTAAAGTTTTTGAGTAAATTGCGATATCACTTTTACTAAACCCAATTTCTTTATAAAAAATTATAGACATCCGACCTAGAAATGCCTCACCAATTTTAAATAAAAAGATAAACCCTAAAACACCTATAGCAATAGAGAATCCATTTTTTTTAAAAAAACTTATCACAGGGCCACTAATTGTGCCACCAATCCAAGATATAGATCGAGCAAATATATTTTCTTTTCCAAATTTATTTAAAATAATTTTATCAGCCTCCTCATGAGCATTTTGTTTTTTTGAGTACATTGTTTCATCAACAAACATGAGTCCTATATTCATAAAAATAACTAGTACTCCCAAAATTAAGAATGTAAGTTGCCAGTAATTTTCAAATCCTAAATTTTGTAAATGCTCAGCAGAAAACAAAGATAGTACTCCTCCCAATTTATATCCACTCCACCATCCAACTACAGCCATTGCTGCACCCGCTGCCATAGATTTTCCCTCATTCTCACCAATTTGCTCAATCCTTAAGGCATCAACGGTTATATCCTGAGTAGCTGAAGCGATTGCAATAATTAACCCAACTAGAATCACTAAGGTTAAGTTCTCAGTAGGATTAATAATACTCCATATTAAAAGAGAGATTAAAATTAATATTTGCATTAAGACAATCCAACCCCTTCTATGTCCGATTTTCTTTGTTAAGAAAGGTATTTGAATTCTATCAATTAAAGGTGCCCATAAATAATTAAAAGCATAAACACTAAAAATTAATCCTGCCCAACCTATAGTTGACCTACTCAAACCATCTTCTTTCAGCCATAAGCTTAAACTGCTACCGATTAAAACCCAAGGAAAACCAGAGATAACACCAAGTAATAAAATTTTTAGCATTCTTTTATCTAAGTAAACCGAAAACATATCTGAAAAAGTTTGTTTTTTTATTACTAACATTTTTAGTTCCGCCAGAACGAAGGTAAGAATAAAACTAATATAGCAAATAATTCAAGCCTTCCCAAAATCATTCCCAAGGTTAATATCCATTTTGAAATATCAGGTAATGTTGAAAAGTTTCCATTTGGCCCAATAACAGACCCTAATCCCGGCCCGACATTAGAGATTGATGTAGCTGCTCCGGATATCGCAGTAATAAAATCAAGACCACTTAATGATAGCAATGCCGTAATGACAAAAAATATTACAAAATACATATAAATAAATGAAATTATTGAGGCGACAAATTTATTATCAACAGCATTTTGGTTATATTTTAAAATAAAAATTCCTTTTGGATAAATAATTTTTTTAAGTTGGTTTACAACAAAAGAATAAAGAATTTGAATTCTAAAAATTTTTATACCACATGTAGTGGATCCAGCACATCCTCCTATAAACATTAATCCAAGAAATAAAATTAGAGGAAATCCACCCCAACTATCAAATTGTGCGTTTACATAACCAGTCCCAGTTAGAATTGATATAACATTAAAAAAAATACCTCTTAAGTTAGTTTCAGTTGAGCTATTTAAGATAAGATAAATTGATAAAATAACGATACTAAAAAATATGATTTTTAAGAATGTTTTAATTTGAGTATCTGAAAAAAAAATTTTTTTATTTCCGCTTAAAAATTTTATATATACTATGAAAGGTAAACTTCCCAAAATTATAAAAACCATCGCTGAAATTTCAATTGAGATACTGTTAAAAAATCCTATAGACTCATTATAGTTTGAAAATCCTCCTGTTGCAATTGTTGTCATTGAATGAGTTATGCTATCAAAGAAGTTCATTCCAAGTATTTTATAAGAAAAGGCACACAATATTGTCAGTCCTGAATAAATATAAACTAATCTAAGAGCAATTTCTTTGGATTTTGGAAGAATTTTTTCAGATGAGTCGCTATTTGAAATTTTAAATAATTGCATTCCTCCAACATTCATAATTGGCATTAAAGTAATTGCCATAATAATTATTCCTATTCCTCCAAGCCATTGAAGTATAGCTCTCCAAAATAGAATTCCTTTAGGCATATTTTCCAAGTTTGAAATAATTGTAGAACCAGTCGTTGTAATCCCAGACATACTTTCAAAAAAAGCATTTGTGAAAGAAAACTCAATATTTGAAAAAATAAAAGGGAGTGACCCAAAAATTGCTATACTCAACCAAGATAAAGAGGTTAATAAAAATGCTTGTTGTAAATTTAATTTTTTATCATGGTCTAAATTTGATAGGAAAAATAATGTTCCAAATATTATTGTGACAATTGATGCACCAAAAAAAGAAGAGTCAATTTCATTGTAAAAAAATTGTATAATTATTGGAATCAACATAAAGATACCAAGAATTATCTGTAGAATTCCTAGTGTAAAAAAAACAGTTTTATAATTAGACATTTTGAAAGAACATTATTTTATGGTAAATAAATTTCAACTCTATAAGAATTAATTAATTCGTAAATTTAGATTTTTTTTGAATTATTTATGATTAAAAAAGAAAATTTAGACAAAACAAGTTCTTGGCCTTTTGTTGAGGCCAAAAAAATGCTTCGTGAAAGAAAATCATTAATTGAAAAAAAAGGCAAAATAATACTGCAAACTGGATATGGACCAAGCGGTCTTCCTCATATAGGCACTTTTGGAGAGGTTGCCAGGACATCAATGATGGTAAATGCCTTAAGTCAATTATCAGATTTACCAACAGAAATTATAACTTTTTCAGACGATATGGATGGTTTAAGAAAAGTTCCTGAGAACATTCCACAAAAAGAATTATTAAAAAAAAACTTACACAAACCTCTCACACAAGTTCCAGATCCATTTGGTAAATTCAAAAGTTTTGGAGAACATAATAATGAGATGCTTAAAAATTTTTTAGATAGCTTTAACTTTAAATACAGTTTTAAGAGCTCAACATCTTTGTATAAGTCAGGTTTTTTTAATTCAGCACTTAAAATTATTTTAGAAAACTATGACGGTATAATGAATATAATTCTACCGACGCTAGGCAAAGAGAGACAGAAAACTTACAGTCCATTTTTACCAATTTGTCCTGAAACAGGCCATGTTTTGGAAATTCCTGTTAAAAAAATAGATAAAAAGAATTTTAAAATTATATTTGATAATGGTGATAATGAATTAGAAAAAAGCATTTTAGATGGAAATTGCAAATTACAATGGAAAGTAGATTGGGCTATGAGATGGTATGCATTAGATATTGACTTTGAAATGTATGGAAAAGATTTAATTGAAAGTGCAATTTTATCATCAAAAATTATCAAATTAATTGGTAAACAAAATCCATCTGGTTTTGCTTACGAATTATTTTTAGATGAGAAGGGTGAAAAAATTTCAAAATCTAAGGGTAACGGTATCACAATTGATCAGTGGCTTGATTATGCGTCTCCAGAAAGTCTATCGCTTTACATGTACCAAAACCCTAAAAGAGCAAAAAAACTCTATAAAGAAATAGTTCCAAAAACAGTAGATGAGTATTTAGATTTTATTGAAAAAGCAAAAACTCAAAATGAATTGCAGTTATTAATGAATCCTGTTTGGCATGTTCACAATACTAAAGTACCAAAAGAAAATACAATTATGTCATTCTCTATGTTACTCAATCTAGTGGAGACAAGTAATGCAAGTGATAAAAGTCTTCTGTGGAAATTTGTTAAAAAATACAAAACCGATATCTCAGAAAAAGATCATCCTATATTTGATAAACTGGTTGGATATGCGATAAAATATTTTAATGATGTAATTAAATTACAAAAGAAATATAAAAAACCAAATAGAACAGAGAAATTAGCATTAATGGCCCTAATAAAAACTTTAGATAAATGTAGTGATCAAATGACACCAGAAGATATTCAAACTTTAATTTATTCTACAGGAAAAAAAAATGGGTATTCAGATAACCTTAGAGATTGGTTTAAATTGATTTATGAGGTTGTATTCGGCAATGAAAATGGTCCTCGAATGGGTTTTTTTATAAGTTTTTTTGGTGTTAAAGAAACAAAAGATCTTATATTAAATAAAATTAAATAATGTTTTCAAATCTAAGATCATTAATTTTCAAGCTAGATCCCGAGACCGCCCATAACTTAGCTATCAAGTCTTTGAAATTTAATTTAGTTCCTAATTTTTTGGAAGAGGATAAAAACAATCCTTTATTTCAAACAAAATTATTCAATAAAAATTTAGAAAATCCAATTGGTATGGCTGCAGGTTTTGATAAAAATGCTGAAGTATATAATTCTTTATTTAAATTAGGTTTTGGTTTTGTCGAAGTTGGCACTATTACTCCTCTTAAACAGTATGGAAATCCTAAACCAAGAGTATTTAGATTGGTTGAAGATAAAGCTTTAATAAATAGACTTGGATTTAATAATCTAGGTTCTAAGAATATTTTAGATAGAATTAAATCCAATAAACAAATCGGTTTACTTGGAATTAATATAGGGCCAAACAAAGATTCAATTAATAGACTTGAGGACTATTTATATTGTTTTAAGTGTTTTCAGGATGTAGCTGATTATATTACTATAAATATTTCTTCTCCAAACACAGAGGACTTGAGAAGTTTTCATGATCAAACAAAACTTAACAATTTGCTTGAGAGTATCGACAAAGAGAAAAAAAATGTAAGCTCTAAAATTCCAATAGCAGTAAAAGTATCACCAGATATAGATGACCAAGAAATTAAAAAAATTACAGAAGTTCTTTTAAGTAATAATATTGAAGCAGTAATAATTTCAAATACATCAGACTCTTCTAGAGAAGATTTAAGTAATATTTTACGGCATCAAAAAGGTGGTTTATCAGGAAAACCAATTAAACAAAAATCTACAACACTAATAAATAAGTTCTATAAAATTCTAAATGGAAGAATAAAAATAATTGGTTGTGGTGGAGTAGACTCAGGAAAAAGTGTACATGAAAAATTTTTAGCTGGTGCAAATTATGTTCAACTTTATACAGGAATGGTTTTTAGAGGTCCTAATATAGTCAATATGATAAAAAAAGAGCTTAAAGAATTGTTAACAATCGATGGTGTCAAAAATTTCACAGAAATAATAGGTCAAAAATAGTTATTGAAATCTTATAAACTTGACGGGATCATTATCTAACATTATATAGACGATACATTATGCCAAAAAAATGTGAACTTACTGGAAAAAATCCAATGAAAGGCCATAACGTTAGCCATGCTAACAATAAGACAAAAAGAAGATTTTTGCCTAATTTAAAAAAAGTTAAATTTACGAGTGAACTTTTAAAAAGAAGTTTAAAATTAACAGTTAGTAATGCTGGCGTAAGATCGGTAGACAAAAAAGGGAGTTTTGACGAATTTTTAAAAACTGTAAAGAGTAAAAATTTATCTCCAAGGCTAAGGAAACTAAAAAAAAACATAATTATCAAATCTCCATTTCAAAAAAAAACAGTTCAATCTAAAACTGTCTGATGAATAAAGCATTTTTGACACTTTCATTTTTAATGGGGCTAGTTGTACTAGCCTCTAATTATTTGGTTCAATTTCCTATTAAATATTATGGACTGGAAGAAATATTAACATACGGAGCTTTTAGCTACCCGATTGCATTTTTAATAACCGATTTAGCTAACAGATCTTTTGGAAAATTGATTGCTAGAAAAATTGTTTACATTGGTTTCTTGATAGGAATTTTATTTACATTAGTATTTTCTACAAATTTTGCAGATTTTATATCTGTTAGAATTGCTATTGGTTCAGGAACTGCATTTATAATTGCTCAGCTTTTAGATGTTCAAATATTTCATCAATTAAGACAAAAAAAGTGGTTTGTCGCTCCTCTAACATCTTCTTTGATTGGATCTACGGTTGATACTTTCTTGTTTTTTTTCATATCTTTTTATGGAACAGGAATACCATGGCTAACATTATCTCTAGGTGACTTGGCAGTTAAAATTTTTGTTGCCTTAGTAATGTTGATACCTTTTAGATTATTGTTAGGTACTTTAAAAGCAGCCTAACTAAATGTTAGGCTCTTGTTGTGTCATGCAATGTATTGCACCAAAACCCCATATTAATTTACTGCAGTCAACTGTTTCAACTTTTCTATTTTTAAAATAATTTTTAAAAATTTTGATTGCAATATTATCCTCTTTAACCTTAAAAATAGGGAGTAACACTTTTTTATTACAAATGTAAAAGTTCATATAACTAGCAGGAACTCTTGTATTATCTATAAATATGGGTGAGGGCATAGGTACTTTAATGATTTTAAATTTTTTACCCCTTTCATCTCTAAATTTCTTTAATATTTTGAAATTTTTACTAAGGTTTTTGTAATTTTTGTCACTTTTGTTATTTTCAATGGCAGTCATAATTGTATTCCTTGAAACAAATCTGGAAATATCATCAACGTGACCATGCGTATCATCACCAACAATTCCCTTTTTTAGCCATATAAAATTTTTTATATTTAAATATTTTCTAAATATTCCCTCGTAGTCTTTCTTATTAAACTTTTTATTTCTCTCTTGAATTTTGCTTAATAAACATTCCTCTGTTAATAAAATTGTTCCGGCACCATTCACATCGAAAGCTCCACCTTCCATTATAACTTTTCTTAATTTCCCGTTTTTTTTTATAATTGGATTAATTTTTTTTAATTTGATAATTTTACTTAACTTATCATTAATTTTATTATCATTTTTGTAATTTTTGTATTTTGCCCACCCACTAAATACAAAGTTTAATATAATTTTTTTTTTATACTTTTTATTAGTTAAGAAAATTGGACCTGAGTCTCTCAACCATATTCTATCGGTTTTTATCTTATGGAAGCTAATATTCTCAATTTTATTTGATTTGAGAATTTTTTTGATACTTTTGATTTTAGTGTTAATAATCAAATTAACCTTTTGATGTTTTGATATTTTATAAATAATTTCTAAAATTACTTCAGGAATAAATTTATATAAACCAGGCCAATCGTTTTTATTATATGGCCACGCAATCCAGACAGATTTTTGAGACTCCCATTCTCCAGGCATTCTAAATCCACTAAGTTTTTCACTCATCTTCAGGATTCTTTAATATACCTTTATAAAAATCAATTCTTCGATCACGTAAAAAAGGCCAATGTTGTCTAACTTTATCTATTTTTTTGTAATCAACTTCCCGAATTAAAATTTGCTCTTTATTATTACTTAGTTTTCCAATTATTTGGCCGTTGGGGTCAATTATCATAGAATTTCCCCAGAATTCTATTTTCTTTTTACCCTTCTTTTCAGTTCCTACTCTGTTTATAGCAACCACATAGGTCCCATTCGCGATAGCATGAGATTTTTGCATAGTAATCCATGAATCTAATTGAGATTTCCCAAACTTCCTTTTTTCTTTTGGATGCCATCCAATAGCTGTAGGATAAAAAATTATTTGTGCGCCCTTCAGTGCTGTTAGTCTCGCAGCTTCAGGAAACCACTGATCCCAACATATTAAAGGTCCAATTTTACCAAACTTTGTTTTGATAGATTTGAATCCTAAATCCCCAGGAGTAAAATAAAATTTTTCATAATACCCAGGGTCATCAGGAATATGCATTTTTCTATATTTTGATAATATTTTACCTATATCATTTATCACAACACTCGTATTGTGGTAAAAACCATGTGTTTTTTTTTCAAATAAAGAAATAATTAAAACTATTTTTAATTCTTTTGCTAAATCACAAAATATTTTTGTTGTTTTTCCAGGTATCTTTTCAGCTAGTCTAAAATTTGAGTGGTTTTCTGTTTGACAAAAATAATTTGATAAAAATAGCTCTGGCAAACAAATTATTTTTGCTTTTTTTGATGCAGCTTTTTTTATATTTTTAATTGCTGAAACCAAATTTTCTTTATTATTACTCTTGATTTTACTTTGAATGATTCCAATTTTAATTTTTTTGATCATTAATCAAAAGATTTTGGAGAAGTTTTTTCTTTCTCTATTTTTCCATTCTCCAGTATGATAAGCATCGCTTGCAATTAATGGAAGAACACTAGTAGCTTCAGCAAATACCATTTGTTCTTTGGTTGTATTAACCTTGCCCCATGAGCTTGCCTCTTTTAGTGTTGAGCTACTACATGCGCCGTCTCTCGAGTCAGCAACTGTTATTTGAATAGCATATTTGTGCATATCTACTTCTTTTCCTAAAAGCTCAGCACAAATTACTGTATCTTGTATAAAATTTTTAGGAACACCACCGCCAATCATAAATAAACCTGAACCTTTAGATTTAATTTTTATTTCTGTTAATTCTCTAAATTCCCTTATTGAGTCCATAGTTATATGATTTTTTGGATTTCTCTCCTGGTGCATTACCAATCCAAAACCTGCACTCGAATCGGTAAATGCTGGACAGAAAATTGGAACATCATTGTCATATGCTGTCTCAATCAAAGATCCCTTTTTTTTGGCATTTGACTTTAAATATTTACCAATTTCTCTAATAAACTCTCTAGATGTATAAGTTTTTGGTTCAAGTTTATCAGCTATCTCTCCGATTGTTTTATCACACAATTGAAGCTCTTCCTCATCGATATAAGTGTCATAAATCCTGTCTATGTAATTTTTTCTGAGCTCATTATCATTTTGATATTGTGAGCCTTGATAATGTTTAAATCCAAGCGCTTCAAAAAAATCCATATCTATTATAGATGCTCCAGTTGCAACAATTGCATCTACCATGTTGTATTTGACCATATCTCTGTAAATATGCATACACCCTGCCGCTGAAGTAGATCCTGCTAATGTTAAAAAAATTGTACATTCTTTGTCTTTCAACATTTCATTATAGATATTGGCTGCATTTGCCGTTTCTCTTGAAACAAAAGACATTTTTTCCATGGAAGAGATGATTTTTCTAGAGTCGAAAGATGTAATATCAATATGTTCTACAGGTTTTTTTAAGAAATCTTTTTTACTGTTGTGACCAAGATTTTTATTTTCCGACATTAAGCAACTAGAGTAGCTTTGTCTGAGTTCTTATCATACATAGACATTATTGGTTTATCTTCAACCTCATAAATCTCATCAGAGTAATAGCCATTAAATTGAGTTCTAAAAGTTAAACCATATGATCCTAGTTGACCAAGTTCAATGTAATCATTTTCTTTAATATTATTCGGAAGTAGGAAAGGACCTTTCATATAATCCATACTGTCGCATGTTGGTCCATAAAAATCAAATGCAGTCATTTTTTTGGAAATAATCTTGCTTGAAGATTCTTTTATCAATTTTGATGGAAAAACTATATTTGGTGTTCCAGCATCAAAGAGTGTGCCATAAGTACCATCATTAATATAAAGTTTTTGTTTTTTTCTTAAATTAACTCTCACAATTGTTGATCCACTTTCTGCAACTAAAGCTCTTCCAGGTTCACAAATTATTTGAGGGATATTCTTTAAATTTAATTTTTCTAAACTTTTTTTAATTTCCTCCATATAACTTTCTAAAGATAGAGGCACAAGATCAGGATAAATTGTTGGGAAGCCTCCACCGATATTAATGTAATCTGGAATTATTTTAGTTTTTTTGATTATATTTCCCATTTCATTAATTCCTTTAGAATATGAAATTGGATGCATACATTGGGAACCAACATGAAAACTTAAGCCTATTTTTTTTGCGTGAAGTTTTGCAAGTCTTAACAGTCCTGAAGCCTCAGAATTCAAAGCACCGAATTTTTTTGATAAATCTATTTCAGCATGTTCATTGGAAACAGCAACTCTAATGAATAATTCTAAATCTTTAGCATTTTCCGTTGTCTCTATAATTTTTATTAATTCATCTTTAGTATCTAAAGCGAAAGTTTTTATTCCAAAATTAAAATATGCTTCTTTAATACTTTCTCTGCTTTTGACTGTATGCATAAAAGAACATTTTGCAGTATTATCAAATTGCCTCACTGTTTTGATTTCTTCGATAGACGCAACATCAAATTGATTAATTCTACTTTTTATCAAAGTTTTGATAACTTCAGGATGGGGATTAGTTTTTACAGCATATAGTATTTTTCCTGGAAATTTATTTTGAAAGAACTTTGAAGCAGAAAGAATAGAATTCTTTCTTATACAATAGACAGGTTTTTCTGGTTTCAGTTGGTTAACTAATTCCTCAACTGACTTAAATTTTTGCATTTTTAATGCCCCCTAAAAAAAATTTAACAAAAAAAAAGTCTTTTATTTAAAAAAACTTTAATAATCGAGCAATTAATCAAATAGTTATTCAATGTAAAGTAAATAATGGCCTATTGAAATATGGGAAAAAGTGATCATATTAGGTCTATGAGAAACCAAGCTTCATTACAAAATCTGGCTGATTTTGACAATAAATCCTTATTAATCGTGGATGATGACAATCCATTTAGGGAAAGATTAGCTAGAGCAATGGAGAAAAAAGGGTTTGAAGTTATTCAAGCAGAAAGTGTACAGAAGGGTATCGATTCTGTTAAAGTCAAAAAACCAGGATTCGCTGTAGTTGATCTTAGATTAGCGGACGGTAATGGCTTGGAAGTAGTTAAACAAATTCAGTCGTCTAATTCCTCAAGTAGAATTATAATGTTAACTGGCTATGGAAATATTCCCACAGCTGTTGCTGCCATTAAAGAAGGAGCCATTGATTATTTAGCTAAACCTGCAGATGCTGATGATGTGGAAAAAGCACTTTTAGCTGATCCATCAAAAAAAGCTGCACCTCCTGAAAATCCAATGTCTGCAGATAGAGTAAAATGGGAACACATTCACAGGGTTTTTGAACTTTGCAATAGAAATGTGTCTGAAACTGCTAGAAGATTAAAAATGCACAGAAGAACTCTTCAAAGAATTCTATCTAAGAGATCTCCTAAATAAATTTTCTAAATTTTATAATTTTTTTTGCTATTAAAGTAAGTAGACAAATTTTGAAAATTTCAGCAACAAAAAAAGGCATTACACCTAATTTTAAAATAGGTTTATCCCAACCAATTAATGTTCCTAACCATAGAATACCTAGAATATAAATTGTTGAAACTGAAAATATTAATTTAAGAAAAATTAAAAAATAGTTATCGTCATTTTTTACGAATGAGGCTAAAAAACATGCTGACAGAAATCCAATTAAATACCCCATTGTTGGACCTGTAAAATAAGCTAAACCAATTCCTCTTTCAGGAGAATTAGAAAATACTGGCAAACCCAATATACCTTCTAATAAGTATAAACTTACAGTGGCTAGAGCTATTTTATATCCAAAGCTAATACCTAAAAATAAAACTATGAACGTTTGCATAGTCATTGGAACTGGATAAAAAGGTATCTTGATTTTGGCAGAAATCGTGAGAACTATTGAACCTACAAAGATAATCAACAATGATTTTATAAGCTGGTTTTGAGTATTTTGCTTTATAAGTTCCATAAAAAATAATACTCTTATTTTAATCTATAATCTATAATAATTTATAATGAGCAAAATTCAAAAAACAGATCATTTTTATCTTATTGATGGCTCAGGTTATATATTTAGAGCCTATTATGCTTTACCACCATTATCTAGAAAAAGTGATGGATTGCCGACAGGGGCTGTAAGTGGTTTTTGTAGTATGTTATTTAAGCTTCTTGAAGATTCTAAATCAAATGAAAATAAACAAAAACCTACTCATTTTGCTGTAATTTTCGATTCAGCTAGAAAAACTTTTAGAAATGAAATTTATAAAGATTATAAAGCTAATCGCACAGATGCACCTGAAGATTTAGCTCCACAATTTGAATATATAAGAAAATCTGTTTTAGCATTTAATTTACCCTCAGTAGATTTAGTTAACTTTGAGGCTGATGATTTAATTGCAACTTATGTAGATCAAATTTTAGAAAAAGGTGCAAAGGTTACAATTGTGTCCTCTGATAAAGATTTAATGCAACTATTTAAAAAAAATGTCCGAATTTTTGATCCTATGAAAAATAAATTTATTACTGAAGAGGATATTAAAAATAAATTTGGTGTTAGCTCATCTAAGGTAATCGATGTACAAGCTTTAGCCGGTGATAGTAGTGATAATGTTCCAGGTGTTCCTGGCATTGGAGTTAAAACAGCCGCAGAATTAATTAACAAATATGGCACTTTAGAGAAACTTTTAGACTCAACAAATGAAATTAAGCAAAATAAGAGAAGGGAAACACTTACAGAAAATAAAGACAAGGCAAGAATCAGTAAGAAGTTGGTTACTCTTAAACATGACGCGCCAGTAGAAAAAGATTTATCTGAATTTAAATTGAAGGAAATTGACAAAGATAAACTTTATAAATTTCTGAGAGAAATGGAGTTTAATAGATTATTGAGTTCAGCAATCTCAGCTTATGGTGAACCTAATTTTGCCAATAATAAAGATAATTTTAATAAAAAAGAAAATCAAAAGTCTATAAGTAAAAAAGAATATTTTTTAATATCTGACCCTAAAGAAATAGATAATTGGATAAAAGATGCAGAGGAGACAGGTGAGGTAGCAGTAGACACTGAAACAAGTTCATTAGATCCTCATCTAGCAGATTTAATTGGAGTTTCTTTAAGCTCTAAAATTGGTAAAGCTTGTTATATTCCAATAGGTCACAATTCCAAAAAATGTATAAATAAAGAGATAGTCATTAAAAAATTAAAACCCTTACTAGAGGATCCAAGTATTAAAAAAATAGGTCAAAACATTAAATTTGATTTTATAGTATTTTATAAAAATGGCATTACCATTTCCTCAATGGAAGATACAATGCTTATGTCCTATGTTCTAGATGCTGGAAAAAATAGACACAACATGGATGCGTTGTCAGAAATTCATTTTAATCACAAGACAATATCTTTCAAAGAATTGGTTGGATCTGGAAAAAAAGAGATCAATTTCAGTCAAGTAGATGTCGAAAAGGCAAAAGACTATGCAGCTGAAGACGCAGATATAACTTTTAGATTATACAAAAAATTTTACAAAAGTCTTAGAGAAGAAAAAATGATAAATATTTATGAAGTTTTTGAGAAGCCAATGATAAAAATTTTAGCTTACATGGAGATAGAGGGTATAAAAATAGATAATAAATTTCTTAAAATCTTATCTTTAAATTTTCATAATAAAATTGAAAAGATTCAGAAAAAAATTTTTGAAATTTCTAAAAAAGAATTTAATATAGCCTCCCCCAAACAGCTTGGAGAGATCATATATAATGATCTTAAGATTGCTGGTCTAAAAAAAACTAAGAAGGGAAGTTTTGCTACAAGTGCTTCAGTTTTGGAAGACCTTGCCTTTAAAGGCCATGAATTTCCAAAATTAGTTTTAGATTGGAGGCAAGTCTCAAAATTAAAAAATACTTATTCAGATACTTTACCAGAGCATATCAATTCAGAAACTAAAAGAGTTCACACATCATTTTTACTAGCTGCCACTACAACTGGAAGATTAGCCTCGAGTGATCCTAACTTACAGAATATTCCTATAAAATCTGAGGAAGGTAGAGAAATTAGAAAATCATTTATTGCTGAAAAAAATCATGTTTTACTTTCTGCTGACTACAATCAAATTGAAATGAGAATTTTAGCTGATTTAGCAGATGTAAAAGGATTAAAAAAAGCTTTTAGGAACAATGAGGATATTCACTCATTAACTGCCAGCCAAATATTCAATGTTGATATCAGAAAAGTTAATCAAGACCAAAGAAGGAAGGCAAAGGCTATAAATTTTGGTATTATTTATGGTATTTCTCAATACGGACTTGCGAAACAAATAAACGTATCTAATTATGAGGCCGAGGAATTCTTAAATTCTTACTTTGCAAAGTTTCCAGAAATTAAAGTTTATATGGATCAAACAATTAAATTCTGCAGAAAAAGTGGTTATGTAAATAATATTTTTGGTAGAAGATCACATTTTACTAATATTAATGATAAAAATTACAATATACGTAATTTTCAAGAGAGAGCAGCTATTAATGCACCAATTCAGGGTTCTGCATCAGAAATTATGAGGCTGGCCATGATCCGGTTAGATAAAAGGCTTAATGAACGTAAAAATCAAAAAACAAAGATGTTACTTCAAATTCATGATGAATTGATTTTTGAAACTCCAAAAGAAGAGGTAAAAAAAATAAGTAAAATAATTATTGATGAAATGACAAGTGTTACTAATAGCGATCAGCATTCCTTTACTATACCTTTGACAGTAGATTTGAATACAGGTGATAACTGGGGTGTAATGCATTAATTTTAATTTGTTTGCCCAAATTAGGACAATTTAGTATTTTTATATTTGATTATGAATAAACAAACAATTGCACTAGTAGACGATGATAGAAATATTTTAACAACTTTGAGTATAGCTCTAGAAAAAGAGGGATTTAAAGTTCAAACTTACATTGATGGTGAAAGCGCACTAGTTGGTTTGAGCAGAACACCCCCAGATTTAGCAATAGTTGACATTAAGATGCCAAAAATGGATGGTGAGGAACTATTAAAAAAATTGAGAAAAAAAACAAGTTTGCCTATTATTTTTTTGACGTCTAAAGATGACGAAATTGACGAATTACTTGGCTTAAAATTAGGAGCTGATGATTTTGTAAAAAAGTCAGGAGGTTTTTCCATTAAAGTTTTAATAGAAAGAATAAGAGTGCAGCTTAGAAAAAAAGACTCTAAGGACATCATTGAAGAAACAAAAAGTATTATATCCCATGGCAAATTAAGATTAGATCCCTCGCAGCTAGAGTGTGAATGGGGGGGTAAGCAATTACCAGATAAACTTACAACAACTGAATTTCTTTTAGTTAAAGAGCTGGCAAAAAGGCCAGGAATTATTAAAGAGAGATCTCAATTAATGGATATAGCTTATAGAGAAGATACTGACATTGAAGATAGAACCATTGATAGTCACGTAAAAAGAATTAGAAAAAAATTTAAAAAAGTTGATCCTGAATTTTCAGCAATAGAAACAAGATATGGAAGTGGATATAGGTGGAATGTTAGCTGATGCTAAACAGTATTCTTAAAAATCAATCTATCTTAAAAAAATTTTTGTTTATTAACTTTATTTTTTTTACAATTATTAGTTTATTTACATTTCTATATTTAAAGAATGTTCAGCCTAATTTAATTAAAAAGAAATCATCTAATCATATAGAAGTTATCAATAATACAATTGAAAATTTAACCAGATATAATGTTGAATTTGTTGAAGAAGATATTAGAAAATTTTTGCTTTCAACAAGATTCCTTTTTCAAAATCTTGATAGGGTAATCTTTTTTGACAGTGAACTTAATTTAGTGGGCGATACTGATACCTTAGATCTTGATCCGAGATCTTTTTCGACAAGATTAGATACGATAGAACTAGAAATTCTGAGTGAAAAAAAAACTAAGGAAATTGTTGAAAAAAAAAATATTGATATTGGAAAACAGAAGGCTGTCTCATTGAAAGATATTCTGTTTAATTATGCTGAGTCTAAAAATTTTGGGACCCATTTTACTTTCACCCAAGAAGGGTTTAATAAATTTGAGTTAACAACTATAAAGAATGTGATGCATAAAGGGGTCAATAAAGGCTACTTAGCTATTACTGAAAATGCAAATGACGTTAAAGCTGCAATTGATGAGAGAAAAACTTTTATAATCCGAACTGCATTTGCAGTAGGAATTGTTATATTAATTTTTTCATTTGTATTAAATCGATATTTTTTAAAGCCTATAAAAAATTTAGTAAGTTATACAAATACAATTAAAAATAAAAACTCGAAAACTACAAATATCGACGCATTAAAATTAAGAAATGATGAATTGGGTTTACTTTCGAATTCCTTAGACGATATGACACTTCAACTACAAAAAAGAATTACTCTTGCTGAAAATTTTTCAACTGATCTTGTGCATGAAATAAGAAATCCTTTAGCGTCATTAAAAAGCGCTTCTGAAATTTTAAATGACACGAATGATATTAATCAAAGAATGAAGTTAATTGGCATATTAAGTCACGATGTACAAAGAATTGAGAGATTAATTACAGATTATTCCCAAATGTTAAAAGATGAGGTGGCTTTAAGTAAAGAAGAAATAAAAAAATTAGACGTTGAACCAATTATCAAATCAGTAGTAGACGATTTTAACAATATTTACACTCTTAAAAGAGGAATAAAAATTTCTTATGAAAATGATAAAAAAAGTAAATATTTTGTTAATGGTATAGAAAACAGGATTGAACAAATAGTTGCAAATCTTTTAGATAATGCAATTTCTTTTAGTAATGATAATCAAGATGTAATTGTAAAAGTTTCAAAATTAGATAGCGGAAAAGTTGTAATAAAAATATTAGATGAAGGCCAGGGATTTAAAGAGAAAGATACAAGTAGAATATTTAATAGATTTTATAGTAATAGACCAGATAAATTCGGACAACATTCTGGTCTTGGTCTAAATATAGTGAAAAATTTAGTTGATTTACATAATGCTTCAATAAACGCATCTAATAGGACTGATCAAAAGGGCGCAAGCATGGAAATAATATTTCCAAAAGTATAAAGTCTTATTGATTAATTAATTTTTTATTGTTAGAAAACTCACCATGGAAGACTTTAAGGTAAAAGATATATCCCAAGCAGAATTTGGCCGAAAAGAAATTTCAATAGCCGAAAGTGAGATGCCAGGACTAATTGCTCTTAGAGAAGAATATGCCGGCAAGTCTCCATTAAAAGGTGCTAAAATTATTGGTTGTTTACACATGACCATTCAGACAGCAGTTCTCATCGAAACATTAGTAAACTTAGGTGCAGAAGTTAGATGGTCGTCTTGTAATATTTTTTCAACTCAAGACCACGCAGCTGCAGCTATCGCAAAAGCAGGAGTACCAGTCTTTGCATGGAAGGGAGAAACTGAGGAGGAATATTGGTGGTGCGTTAGAAAAACTATTGAGGGTAAAAAGGATTGGAAACCAAATATGATTTTAGATGATGGAGGGGATCTAACTGCTTTAATGCATAAAGATTATAAAAATTTAATGAGTGATATAAAGGGATTGTCTGAGGAGACAACCACAGGCGTTTTGGCATTAAAAAAGATGGAAAATGAAAAAACATTATTAGTGCCAGCAATCAATGTTAATGACTCTGTAACAAAATCTAAATTTGATAATTTGTACGGATGTAGAGAAAGTTTGGTTGATGGCATAAAAAGAGCTACTGATGTAATGATGTCTGGAAAAGTAGCTATAGTGGCTGGTTTTGGTGATGTGGGTAAAGGAAGTGCAGCATCTTTAAGACAGTCAGGTGCAAGAGTGATGGTAACCGAAACAGATCCTATTTGTGCCTTACAAGCTGCAATGGAAGGTTATGAGGTTGTGACTATGGATGACATGATTAGCCAAGCAGATATAGTAGTCACTGCAACAGGAAATAAAGATATTGTAACAGCCGACCACATGAGAGAAATGAAAGATAGAGCTATTTTATGCAACATAGGTCATTTTGATAATGAAATTCAAGTTGAGGCATTAAAAAATTATAAGTGGGACGAAATTAAGCCACAAGTTCATGAGATAACCTTACCTAGTAAAAAAAGAATTATATTACTTGCTGAAGGTAGATTGGTAAATTTAGGTTGTGCAACAGGGCATCCAAGTTTTGTTATGAGCGCATCATTTACAAATCAAGTTATTGCGCAGATAGAGTTGTGGAATAATTATAAAAATTACGAAAAAAAAGTTTACGTTCTACCAAAACATTTAGATGAAAAAGTTGCAACTCTTCATCTTAAAAAAGTCGGTGCAAAGTTAACAAAATTGTCAAAAGATCAAGCAGATTACATAAGTGTGGGAGTAGAGGGTCCTTACAAACCTGATGCGTATCGCTACTAGCAATGATAAAATAGACTTATCTTCAGAGAAAAAAACAGAAGAGTTAGCAAAAAAAATTTCAAAAAAAATTAAATTAGGTGATATAATTTTTCTATATGGTGATATGGGTGTGGGTAAAACCACTTTTATCAAATATTTGATAAACAGCTTCCAAAAAAAAAATAAACTTAAAATAACAGAGGTGACCAGTCCAACATTTAACTTACTAAATGAGTATAAAATAAATCAAATAAAAATAAATCATTACGATTTATTTAGAATAAAATCTGATAAAGAATTGATAAATTTGGATTTATTTGGGGAAAGTCAAGACTCAATAACTTTAATTGAATGGCCTCAGATAATAAAAGAAAAACCTAATCATTTGATAGAGTTAGAGTTTCAATACAAAAATGATTATAAAAAAAGATCTGTTTTTATCAAAGGTTTAAGTTTGTAAATGATAAAATAAAGAAATGAAAAATATAAAGGAAATAAAAGGTGATGCATCGTTTAGAAAATTTTTCAGAAAAAAAAACAAAAATTACAACTCGATTATAATCTATTCAAAAAAAGAAAAAAATAAAAATCTTCTTATATACGATGCGATCAATAAAATTTTAAATAAAAACAAAATTTTAGCACCGGTTTTATATAATCAAAATTATCTGAAGAATTATTTAGAAATTGAAGATTTTGGTAATAATACAATTTTAAATATTTTACAAAAAAAAAAAAATAATAATCTAATTTATTTTAAAAAGATAATTCAAACTTTAAATAAAATTCAATCAATTAAAAATAAAAGTATTAAAAACTTTAAGAAAAAAAATTATACTATTCCTAAATATAATTCGAAAATTTTGCTTGAAGAAGCAGATTTATTTTGCGATTGGTATATAAAAGAAAATTTATCAAAAAATTCAAGAAATCGATTTGTTAAAAATTTTAAAAAAATTGTAAAAGATTTAACTTTAAATCTTAAATTAAAAAACAATGTCTTTGTTCATCGAGATTTTCATATTTCAAATTTGATGTTAGTAAAAGGCAAAATAGGTGTATTAGATAGTCAGGATGCTTTAATCGGAAATAAAGCTTATGATGTAGCGTCTTTGATTGATGATGTTCGATTTCAAACTTCTGAGTCATTTAAAGAAAAACTTTATCAACTATATATAAAAAAACAAAAAAAACTGGATAAATATAAATTTAAAAATGATTTTGAAATACTTTCTGTTCTAAGAAATCTAAAAATAATTGGAATTTTTACACGTCTTGCTGTCCGTGATGGTAAAAAAAAGTACTTAAAATTTATTCCGTACGCTTGGACTTTAATCAATACAAGAATAAATAAAAACAAAGTTTTTTTAAATTTATATAAACTTTTAAAACAAAATTTTAATGAGAAGATTAAATGAAAATTAATACTGCTTTTATATTATGCGCTGGATATGGTAGTAGACTAAATCCACTTACTTTAACCACTCCTAAACCACTTATTAAAGTTAACAAGATAACACTTTTAGAAAATTGCATAAATATTGTAGTTAAATTAGGTGTAAAAAGAATTTTGCTAAATACATTTTATTTAGGGGATCAGATTTCAAATTTTATTAAAAATAAAAATTTTCCAATTGATATAAAAGTAATTGAAGATGGAAACACAATTCTAGATACTGGTGGAGGGATATTAAATATGATTAATAAATCTAATGAGGAAAGTTATCTTATTTTTAATCCCGATACTTTGTGGAATGAGAAATATATTAGTGAAATAAATAACATGCAAAATTTTTATTTTTTTAACAATTTGAGCAATATTTTATTAGTTGTCGACAAAAAGCTCAGCTTTGATAAAGACCTCGATGGAGATTTTGAAATTAAAAACAATCTTCTAATAAAAAACGATAATAAAGATTTTATTTATACTGGTTGTCAAATATTAAATAAAAGTTTATTTACAGGACATAGATTAAATAATTTTTCAATCTCAAAAATTTGGAATGAATTGTTAAAGAAGGGTCAATTAAATGGATTTAAAAGTTTTAATAAATTTTATCATTTAACAAACTTAGAAATTTTTAAAAAACTAAAAGATCTTTAGCTCTCTCTTTATCCAAATACTCACATGCTTTTATTTCAAATTTATCATCAATTTCAATAATCAAAGGATTACCTGTTGGAATTTCTAATTTAGAGATTTGATTGTTATCTATTTTCAATAAATATTTACATAGTGCTCTTATAGAGTTTCCGTGTGCAGAAACTAAGATATTTCTATTAATTAATTTTTCTTTAATTTCCTCATTGAAAAATTTTAAAACTCTTTCGTAAGTATCTTTTAAAGACTCACTATCTGGAATAACTTCCTTTGGAAGTTTTTTATAGGTTTCAATATTTTTTGGGTGAAAGGGGCTTTCCCGACTTAAATCATCTGGTTTAGTATCCCAAGATCTTCTAAATTCTAATATTTTATTTTCACCAAGTATTTTACTCATCTCAGATTTGTTTAAACCAGTAAGAGCTCCATAATGTCTTTCATTGAGTTGCCAAGCTCTAGTGTAGTCTTTTTTATCATTTAAAACTTTTTGTATTATTTTGAGTGTGTGATTCGCTCTTAATTGAAGAGACGAATAGTAAAAATCTATTTGAATTTTTCTATTCTGAATTAATAATCCAGCTTTTTTTGCCTCTAATATTCCATTTTCTGCTAGATCGACATCAACCCAGCCAGTAAATCTATTTTCAATATTCCATAAACTTTGGCCATGTCTTACTAATATTAAAAAACTCATATTGTTATTTCTAAAATATATTTATAAATAAAACCATATATTTAAATGATAAAATTTTTTTCTACCAATAAAATAATATTTTATTCCATCAACTTTTTTTTGATTTTTTTATATATTTTTCCAGGCAGTTTAATAGGTTTGGTATTACAAGGTGATTTAAAAGCACAACCACAAATAACCTCAGATTTTATTGTTTCGTCGAATCACTTTTATACATTTTTATTAGTATCAATTATCGGCTTTTTCACTTTTCAAAAACAAAAGCAAATAAAATATCTCAAAACTTATTTAATCCTAATAGCAATAATTCTTGAATTGTTTCATTTGATGATACCCGAAAGATTTTTTGAATGGTCGGATTTATTTGGCAATTTATTAGGAGTGGTAATTGTAATATCTATTAATTATTTTATACATAAAAATGACACTTTTAAAAAATAAATTAGTAATTCTATTTTTTTTTGTATTAACTGGATGCTCTTCGATTCCAGCAAATACAACTAATAGCTGCTCAATTTTTAACGAAAGATATTTTTGGTATAAGTACACCAAGAAAGTCGAACAAAAATGGGGAACACCTATTTATATTCAATTAGCTATAATAAAAATGGAATCCGATTTTGACTGGTTAGCAAAACCAGCAAGGAAAAAAATTTTTAAAGTCATACCATATAAAAGACCCTCGAGTTCATTTGGTTACTCCCAAGCTGTTAAGGGAACTTGGGAACAATATAAAAGAGAAACTGGAAATAAATTGGCGACAAGAGTGAGGTTTAAAGATAGTGTTGATTTTATTGGATGGTATACAAATAAATCAGAAAATATTTTAAAAATTTCTAAAAAAGATGCATTTAAACAGTACCTTGCTTATCATGAAGGCTGGGGAAATTTTAAATATTATAAAAAAAATAAAAGAGTTATAAAATTAGCGAAAAAAGTTGAAAAACAATCTAAAATTTACAAAAAACAATTATCTAAGTGCAAAAGTTCTCTTAACAAGAATAAATATATTATTTTTTAGATAATTCCTTTTTAAGCTCCAAATCTACAGTATCTATTCTTTTTGAATTTTTTGCTAGTGCTAAATACATAGACGGTGTTACATATAATGTAAAGAAAGTAGAGATAATCATTCCACCTAGGATTGTTGAACCTACAGCAAGCCTCGAACCTTCTCCCGCTCCTGGACCAATATTCCCAATAACAAGAGGCATCATTGCTATCATTGTACTCAGTGAAGTCATGATAATAGGTCTAAATCTTACTGCACAAGCGTCTTTAACAGCTGTTTCAATGTTCTTTCCAGTAGTTCTAATTTGATTTGCATAGTCAACGATTAGGATACTATTTTTTGTCGAGATACCTATTAGTATAATTAGTGCAATTTGAGAAAAAATATTTATTGAACTATTGAGGAATAAAATAAATATAAGACCACCAAAAATAGCCAAAGGTACAGTCAAAATAATTATGAAGGGATGTAAGAAAGAATTGAAAGTTGCAGACATTACTAAATAAGCAGTCAATAAAGCCAAAGCAAATATTATAAATAATTCATTACTAGTCTCTTTAATTTCTTCAGATTTCCCTTTCCAAGTAATCTGGTTTTTTGGAGCTTCATCAGTCATTATCCTCTCAAAAAATTTGATTGCTTCAGTTAAAGTATAACCTTCATTTACATTTGCAGATATAGTAACTGCACGTTGTCTATTGTATCTAGCAAGTTGTTTAGCTGACCCTTCGTCTTTAAAACTAACAAGATTTGCTAAAGAAATAAGTTTTCCATTTGTTTCTGACCGTACATATATTTTCGATATTCCACTCTTATCTCTTCTATCTGACAAATATTGTTGAACAACAATTGGATATTCTTTACCAAGTTTATTAAAAGTTGTTATTTTTTTTCCTCCATAAAGAGTTTCAAGTGTTTGTCCTATTATTTTTGTTGATACACCTAAATCTATAGCTTTGTTTTTATTTATTATCAATTTAACCTCTGGTTTATTTCTATTATAATCAGACTCAATTCTAGAAAGATTTTTATTTGATCTAAGTTTTCTAATTACTTTTTTTTGTATCATCTCAAGTTCTTCATAGGTGTTTCCGTAAATTACCATTTGTACCGGTTTGTTATAGTTAGAAACTCTAATTGATTGAGGTGATATTGGAAAAGCTAAAGCTTCCGGCAAAGTAACAATTTTTCCAATTGCTTCT
This sequence comes from uncultured Pelagibacteraceae bacterium, assembly GCA_902516465.1. Lineage (GTDB taxonomy): Bacteria > Pseudomonadota > Alphaproteobacteria > Pelagibacterales > Pelagibacteraceae > Pelagibacter. Next base: position 27,586 of record CABXZD010000004.1, on the reverse strand, counting down.
CTTAAAACAACTTGTTGCCCTTTTTTTCTATTTTTCCAATCGTCTAAGAGTGCAATAATAATAAAACTATTATACGAATTAGCTGAACTACCAAATCCAGGCACCCTCATTATAAATCTTGAATATGGGCTATCTTCTGCTTGAAGTAGGGGAAGTAATCTTGCTTCAACTTTTTGAGCTTGTTTTTGTGTATACTCAAAAGAACTACCTTCATCAGTTGCACCAATTATCAAATATGCGCCTCGGTCTTCCATGGGTAATAATTCTTTTTTTGAAAAACTAAATAATAATACTGAAGTAACAACAATTAAAACAATAAAAACACTTACAGATTTAGTCCTATTAATAATTTTACTTAGTGACTCTTTATAAAAATTAGCAAAACTTAAAAAAAATTTCTCAAATTTTAAAATAAATGTTTTTTTTGATTTCCTTTTATATAAAAATTTACTAGCTAGCATAGGAGATAATGTTAGAGCAACAAAAGAGGAGACAACTATTGAAAAAGATAATGCAATAGCTGTTTCTTTGAACAATGTCCCTGATATTCCTTTAATGAAAATTAATGGTATGAAAACTGCCACCAAAATTAAAGTAGTGGCTATTATTGCAAATGAAATTTGTTTAGAACCTTTATAAGCTGCAACTAAAGGACTTTCACCATTTTCTATTCTTCTATATATTGCATCAGTCATAATAACAGAATCGTCAGTAATTATTCCTATTGCTAAGATAAAACTTAAAAGAACAAAAATATTAATTGATAACCCAAAAATATATAGCCCTAAAAAAGAAGCAATTAAGCTTACTGGAAGAGCAATCGCTGGAACAATTACTGCTTTAAGATTTCCTAAGAATAAATAAATTATTAGTACAACCAAAATAAATGCAATAATAAGTGTTTTGTAAACTTCCTCTATTGCAGCCTCCACATAATTAGCCCTATTGAAGGAAACTCTTAAATCTAATTCCTCAGGTAAAGATTTTTTAACCTCAATTATCCTTTTTTTGATATTATCTGAAAGTTCTACTGTAGAAGCTCCACTTCTAGCATAAATACCAATACCAACTGTCTTCAAATTTATTTGATCTTTCGTTTGAGCTTTAAAGAGTGTTTTTTCTGAAACCGGGCCAAATTCTATATTTGCAATATCTGACAGTAGAATAACTTTATTGCCAGTTTTTTTTACTGGTAGCTGTTTAATTGAGTTAATATCATTGTATGACTTATCTAGATTAAGGGTTAGATCAATATTGTCTGCCTCAAGAGTGCCAGCAGGAAGACTTATATTTTCATTACTTATGGCAAGCTCAACCTCTTGGATTGTTAAATTATTTGCTGCAAGTTTAATTGGATCTACCCAAACTCTTATGCTTAATTCTCTTAATCCACCAACTCTAATTCTTCCTACGTTTTTAACACTTGAAAATTGATCTACAAGGAAACGTTCTGCATAATCTCCTAATTCTAAATCACTCCAAGTAGAAGAAGACAAAGATAACCACATTGTTGTTGTGAAACCTGCAGCTCTTTTTAATATTTGAGGTGGATCTGACTCTGATGGCAAATTATCTACAACTCTGGCAACTCTTTCTCTTATGTCATTTGCGGCATTGTCAAGATCTATACTGGTATCAAATTCTATATTTATCGTACTTCTGCCATTCTCAGATTTTGAGTCAATGTTTTTAATACCCTCAGCTCCTCCGATAACATCTTCTACGACTTGAGTTACTTCTTGATCTACTACAGAGGCAGCAGCTGATTTATAATCTACTTGAACTTGAACAACAGGTGGCTGGATGCCATTTGGAAGCTCTCTCACTGGTAATTTCCAAAAAACAAATAAACCAAAAATAATTAAAATTAAAGACATCACCCAAGATACAGTAGGTCTTTTTATACTTAATTCAGTGATAAACATTTATTTACTTATAGGTTTAATTTTTCCTAGGGGTCTGACTTTTTTTAAACCCTCTGCTACAATTATATCTCCCTCTTTTAACCCAGAAATAATCTCAATATTTTTATTAGATCTTAGACCAGTAATTACCTCTGTTTTATTTACAATATTTTCATTACTAATTGTGTAAACGTATGATTTGTCTCCTTCAACTATTACACTTGTATCTGGGACACCCAAAGAATTTCTCAAATTTAATTTAACACTTACCTCTAACAAAGATCCAGAAATTAATTCTAAATTATTATTTTCTACTTTTATTCTAGATAACAAACTTCTAGTATCTGCATTAATTCTACTTGAAACAAAATCTACTTCACCTTTAAAAACCTTGTTTTTATAGCTAGATATTTTTACCTCTACAGGTAAGCCTTTTTCTATTAATGAAGAATAATTTTCAGGTATTTTTATATCAGAGTATATTGTTGAGTTGTCATCAAGTGTTATAATAAATATATTATTTGACAGAAGTATATCCTCTGTAAGACCTGTATACCCCAAAACTCCACTAAATGGCGCTGTAATGTCTCCACTTTTTAACTTTATCAAAATATCACCTTTTTCAACAAAATTTCTTAAATTTAAATCTTTAAAAAGATCGTCTTTTTTAATTTTAAAAGTTTTTGATCTTTTTGAAACTGCTGTTCCGTATGTTTCTATTTTTTCCGCAAATTCTTTTTGTATTACCTCTGTAACAATTACTCCTGGAGGTGGTCGTTTACTAAATTTTTTTTTGAAATGATTACTGATCATTGCTCTTCCAATAATCACAAAAGCTATGATCAGAAAAAAAATTAATATTATTAAAATAATCTTCTTAGATTTATTCATATTCTTTTTAAATTATGCCGTATTCAGCCCATGAGCCATCATAAATATTGGGAAAATATTTATCATTAATTAAAGAATAAGCTAGTGCCAAAACACACGCAGTCACTCCCGAACCACATGAAAAAACTATATTTATGTCATTTATATTTTCCAAATTAGAATTAAAAACGTTTTTAAGATCTTTTTTATTTTTAAAAGTTTTATCTTTGTTTAAGCATTCATCAAAAGGTATACAAAGAGAATTTTTAATACTTCCACTCCTTAAACCTTTTCTTGGCTCTGGAACTTTACCCTCAAATCTCTCCTTACTTCTAGCGTCGATAACTTTGAATATCTGATCTTCTATATTTTCCTCAATTGATTTTTTATTTTTTACGAGTTCCTTTTTTTCAATGGCTTTATAATTTGACACTTTAACATTTGTTATGATATTTGTAATTTTTTTATTTTCTTCAGCCCATTTCTTATATCCACCATTTAAAACATGAATTAATTTTGGATCATGCCCAAAGTAGATAAAATTGAACCAACATCTACAAGAACTAACTACATCTGAATTATCATAAACAATTATTTCATCATCTTTGTTGATACCCATTTTTGATACAATTTTTTCCCAATCGTTTATATCAACCAACATATGTGGAAGGCCTGTATCTTTTTTGGAATTTTCATCAAGATTAAAAAAAATAGCACCAGGAATATGATGCATTTTGTATTCACTAAAACCATCTCTTTTTGTTTGTGGCATATGCCACGAGCAATCAATAATTTTAATTTTATTTAAATTTTTTTCTAACCAATCTGTTTCGACTAGTGACATCCTATCTTTTTTCCAAATATTTTTGATGGTGCTCTTCAGCTGGGCAATAATTATTTAATAATGAAATTTTAGTAACAACTTTCCCTGACAATCTTTCATTCATTTCCTCTAACACTTTTTCTGCTATAATTTTTTGATTATTGTTAAGATAAAAGATTTCACTCCTATACTGTGTTCCAAAATCTGGCCCTTGTGAATTCAATGTTGTAGGGTCGTGAATTTGGAAAAAAATTTTTAAAATTTTTTCATAAGTTATTATTTTTTCGTCAAAATCTAGTTTAACAACTTCAGCATGATTTGTATTACCTGTACAGACTTCTTTGTAATTAGTAGTTGGGCTATTGCCACCGCAATATCCTACTTCAGTTTTTATTATTCCTTCAATTTTACTAAATTTAATCTCAGGCCCCCAAAAACATCCAAGTGCTAAAACTGCTATTTCCATTGATTATGATTTAAATTAATTTACAAATTATTCATATGCTTACTAAAAATCAATTAGGTTTTTTATACATGTTTATGTCTATTTGTGCGTTTTCTCTAATGGATATTATAGTTAAATGGTCAGTTGATTACCCAATTGGACAAGTATTATTTTTTAGAGGTTTTTTTGGTATAATTTTTTATTTTTTTATAATTCCCAGAAATAGATTACATAACTTTTATAAGACCAAAAGATCAGGTTTACATTTTCTAAGATGTATCTCAGGATTAATAGCACTAGTTTCAATTTTTATTGCTTTGAGAGAATTACCTTTAGCAACAGTTGTAAGCATATCCTTTGCAGCTCCGATATTTACAACAATTTTTTCAATATTTTTATTAAGTGAAAAGGTTGGAATTTTTAGATGGCTAGCAGTGATCGTGGGGTTTGTTGGAATTTTAATTATAACCGAGCCAGGTATAAGTGAATTAAATATATACTATATTTTTCCAATAATATTTTGTTTGGGCCTTTCTTATGTAGCTATAACTATTAGACAGCTATCTTCAACTGAACCAGTGTGGTTAATTTCTTTTTATTTTTCATTATCAATAACTTTATTAAGTTTTTTTACCATACCGCAGGGCTGGGTATTGCCAAGTTTAGGTCATACGATTCTTTTATGTTTGGTTGGTATTTTTGGTGGTGTTGCAAATTTATGGCTCAGTCAATCTTATAAATACTCAGAAGTTTCTTTAGTTACTCCTTTGAAATATCTAGCTTTAGTTTTTGCAATAATTTTTGGTTATTTTATATGGGATGAGATACCAACTATAAAAACATTGATTGGAGCTCTTTTAGTAATTGTTTCAACGTTAATAATTTTCAAAAGAGAAATTTATAAAAAAAAAATAATTGGTTCAGAGACCTTAAATGACTAAAACTCCACTTTATTGGCGTAGAGCAAAAAAATTTTTATCCAGCAAAGATAAAATTATGTCAAAATTGATAAAAAATTATAAAAGCCCATCAGAAACAATTTTAACAACTAGAAAAGATATTTTTTTTTCACTTTGTAAAAGTATTATTGGTCAACAAATTAGTGTTGCAGCTGCAAACTCTGTTTTTTTAAAATTTAAAAAAAAATGTAAAAATAAAATTAATCCTAAAATAGTTGCAAAATTAACTTTTTATGAACTTAAAAGTTGTGGTTTAAGTCGTCAAAAAGTAATTGGAATAAAAAGTTTAACAAAACAAATGATAAACAAGTCTTTTAATCCAAGGTTGATCTCAAAAATGTCTGATGAGGAAGCAATCCTTTACTTATCTCAACTAAAACAAATAGGAAGGTGGTCAGCTGAAATGATTTTGCTGTTTACATATAATCGATCAGATATTTGGCCTGTGCAGGATATTGGTTTATTAAGAGCCATTTCTAAGAACTATAAAAAAAAATATTTACCTCCAGAGAAATTTGTTAGTATTCTTAAAAAAAGATTTTCTCCATATTGTTCAGTTGCCACATGGTACTTGTGGAGAAGCATAGACCCTGAGCCAATACAATATTAATTTCCCTCAACTATCTGATGATGTCTCACTACATGGCCTTTGAGAATATCATGTGCTTTCTGATATTCATCAGAGTCATAACATTTTAGAGCAGTATTATAATCAGGAAATTCAACCACAACTATTCTTGAGGAATATACACCCTCATTTGTTCTATTCTTTCCTCCTCTAACTAAGAATTTTCCAGAAAACTTTTCTACAGCAGGTTTTGCTTTAATTGCATAGTCTTTTAATTTTTCTGCATTATTAATCTTCTCATAAATACAGACCCAATAACCCTTCATGTTACTCCTTTTAGTCAATCCATTCTTGATAATTTTTAAGATTATCTTGCAAAAATTTAGGAAGTTTGTCTAGTGGATATCTTTCAAGCTTACTTCCATCTCCTATCTTATTAATTTTTTTATCAACTTTTAAATCATAAATTGCTTGTTTTTTTTTTATAATTTCATCTATTTCGTCTTTTGAGATTGGGTTTTCATCAAATTCTCTATGATGAAGATATGATTTAAGTTTATATTCAATTTGCTCAGCAGTTTTTATATTTGAAAAATGCCATCCACCCTTATCTATAAACTCTACGTCTATATATTTAGTTTCAGAGAAGATGGTATCTAATCTATAAAAAGGGTATTTTCTGTCTTTAATATTTCTTAACCATTGAGGTGATTTAAGATGTATTTTTCTACATGCCTTTGTTCCAGTCCAGATTAAATTTGGTAATTTAAGATTAAATTTATAGTAAAACATATCTTGTTTAAAAAAAATTATTCTTTTTTTAATGTGATTCAAATCAATATTCTCTAGATTAGGAATTTCATCAACATCGGAAATAAGTATTAAGTCATCCTCTTTAGCATTCTCTAAACCCCTAGAAATGAAATTTCTTTGTCCATTTTCTCTATATGCTGCATTAAGTATATATTTTCGAGATTTCTCTCCCTTATTATCTTCATCCATTACTTTTTCTAAATTTTTCGGTAGTTTATCGTAAATAAGATAGATTATTTTGTCCTTAAACCTCTCAAATTTTTTTAAATCAAATTGAAGTTCTCTTTTATCTCCTTTGTGAGTAAACAAACTTTCAACTATTACAAAATAATCTACGTATTTATCAAGAATATTAAGCCTGAGATCTAAAATTATTTCTTCGTCAAAATACATAAAACAATCAAAAATTTTCATAACTACTTTTTAATCTTTTTTAATTTTTTTAATATGATAAAAAATTTCATGGCAGATAAATTAATTATTAGTTTTGAAGAGTATACCAAAATTGTTGAGAAATTGGCTATCCAAATTCACAACAATTATCAGCCTACTGTTCTTATTGGAATTATGAGGGGAGCAGCACCAATTATTGACATTCTATCAAGAATTTTAAAACTTCCGATAGCATATATAGTAATTCAAAGTTATTCTGGAAAAGGCATTGAAGACCAACAGGGCCAATTGATGTTTGCGAGGGAAATTAGCTCTTTAGCAAATAATGAAGATTTTAAAAAAGTCTTATTAATAGATGATCTTTCTGATACAGGCTTGACGCTTAACAAAAGTATTGAATGGCTAAAAAATTATGGACCCACAAAAGATTTTATAAGTGAAGTTAAAACAGCGTGTTTATGGAAAAAAAAATCATCAACTTTTGAACCAGATTTTTGTCCTGTAAGACTAGATTCAGATCCTTGGATTGTTCAGCCAACAGAACATTACGAAGAATTAAATATTGATAAGATTATAAAAAATAATAAATAGGGCTAGTCTATTTACCAGCCCTATTAAATTTTTTATCTATGCAACTGCAAAGCTTACCACGCTAAGTATTGCAACAACCCATATAGCAGGTGAAGTACTTGAAAATTTACCAGTGAAAATTTTTATTAAAGCATATGAAACAAATGCTAAAGCTATTCCATTACTAATACTATAAGTTAGAGGCATTGAAATCATTGCAAGTATGGCAGGAGCAGACTCAGAAATATCATTCCACTCTATATCTGTAATATTTCTGATAAAAAGAACAGAAACAAATAGTAATGCTGCACCATCAATCTGTTTAGGAAGACTAGTTGCTAATGGTGCAAAAAATATGCATGCTAAAAATAGCAATCCAATGACTAAAGAAGTCATTCCAGTTTTTCCACCTGCTTTTACCCCTGCTCCAGACTCAACATAACTTGTTACAGTTGTAGTTCCCATAACAGCACCAGCAACAGTACTTACACTGTCAGATAACATTGCTTTATTTATATCTTTAACTTTTCCATCTTTCCCAACTTTTCCAGCAACATTTGCAACAGACGTTAAAGTTCCTGCAGTGTCAAAGAAATCTATAAACAACAAAGTAAATATTACAGTCGACATTCCTGCTGTCATGGCAGCTGAAAGATCAAATTCAAATAAATAAGTCATAGGTGGGGGTGAGCTTGCGATTCCGTTAAACTTAGCAAGTCCAGCTGCCCAAGCTATTATACTAAATACTAAAATACCAATAATGATATTTCCTTTAATATTCATTTTATCTAAAACTATAATTGCTATGAAAGTAGCACATCCAAGTAAAACTAAAGGATCACTTAAATCACCAAGTTGAACTAAAGTTACAGGATTATCAACGACTACTTCCATGATTTGGAGACCAATTATTGCTAAGAATAGACCAATTCCTGCTCCAATACCTAATTTTAAACTTTTAGGTATTGAATTTATTAGCCAAGCTCTTATTGGTGTTAAAGATATAATAAGAAACAATACACCAGCGACTAGCACAGCGCCCAAAGCCTCTTGGGGAGTGTATCCCATACCTGCACAAACTCCAAAAGCAACGAATGCATTAATTCCCATTCCCGGGGCAAGTCCAATTGGCCAAGTTTTACCATAGAAAGCCATAATAAAACATGCCAAAGCAGTGGCTAAAATTGTAGCTGTGTAAACTGCGCCAAAATCAAAGAAACCTTTTTCTGGTCCAGCAAACTCCCCAGATAATATAAATGGATTTAAAAACATAATATAAGCCATTGTTAAAAAAGTTGTTGTTCCGGCTATTACTTCTGTTTTAAAATCGGTATTGTGTTTTTTAAAATTAAAATAGTTTTCAAACATTAATCCTCCTAATAAACTCTGAATAATAGATTCTTTAAATAATTACCCTTACAAACTGGTTTTTATTCACATATTTCAACTCAGAAGTTTATATTTATGCTACAAATTGCTTGATATTATAAATTTATGCAAAAATTAAAATTTATGTTTCTAAGTCTGATTTTGGTAGTTTTTTTATCTCAATGTAAGTCTATTAAAGAAAAAACAGATGCAATTGTAGAAAAAGAAAATCAAAAACTGAGTAAATATATTGGCAAATCTTCAAGTGATTTACAGGTTGATTTGGGAAAACCTGACCAAGACTTCAAAAATGAAAATGGAAACTTGGTTTTTGTTTACAACACAAAAAAATATGGAATACCCTGCGAAAGAAAATTTGAGATAAATTCAAGTTCAATAATTATAGGGTTTGTATCAAATGGATGTTTCTAAATTTACCTGCGGAGATTTTATCTCCGCAAGCAAGGTCAACTTATTTTATTTCAATAAGCTTTTTCTTTTTATGTTCTGGAACAATTCTTTCACAAGATATAGTTAAAAGACCATCTTTAAGTTCAGCATTGTTTACTTTCACGTCATCTGCGATAGTAAATGATCTTGCAAATTGTCTTTGAGAAATACCTTTATGTAAGATTTCTCCATCTATATTTTTATCATCAGTTTTACTAATTTGTTTTGTTCTTACAGTTAACAAATTATCCTCAAATTCAACCTCAACATCTTTTTTACTAAAACCAGCTAATGCTACTTCGATAGCATAGTTGTCTTTACCAGTTTTTCTTATGTTGTAAGGTGGGTAATTTGACTGCATTGTTAGAGCACCATTTCCTAACATATTTTCAAATTGGTCAAACATATCGTCAAATCCAATTGAAAATGGTCTAAGTGAGTTAAATATAGATAAGTCCTTACTTGTCATAGTTTCCTCCTTTTGTTAAGCAAGTTTATTTTGTAAGCCCCTTAAGGCGACTTACAACTCTCATATGGGAATTAATTTTTTTTTTTCAAGATCTAAGAATTAAATTTTTTTGGAGATTTTCAATGCAAAAGCGTAGTCAATTGCAATTTCCTCAATAGCACCATCTCTACCTGATTTGCCCCCATGACCAGCATCCATTTCAGTCTTTAAAAGTAATAAATTATTATCAGTTTTTAGGTCTCTTAACTTAGCAGTAAATTTTGCAGGTTCATCAAATAGTACTCGATTATCACTTAAACTGGTCGTTATTAACATATGAGGATAGTCCATTTTTTTAATATTGTTGTAAGGAGCATATGAATAAATATATTCAAAATGATCTTTGTTATCCTTGGCATTCCCAAATTCATCAAATTCCCCAATAGTTAAAGGCAAAGAATGATCAAGATTAGTTGTTAGCGAGTCTACAAATGGTACTGCCATTATTATACCTAAAAATAATTCTGGAGATTGGTTTACTACAGCTCCCATCAATAACCCCCCAGCAGAGCCACCCATTCCGATTATTTTAGCTTTAGAGGTATATTTTTTTTTAATTAAGTATTTAGCTGCGTAGATGTAATCTTCGAATGTGTTTTTTTTATTTGTAAGTTTTCCCTCTTTCCACCACTTCATGCCTTTTTCCATCCCACCCCTAATATGAGCAGTTGCCCAGATTATGTCTCTATCTAGAAGGCTTAATTTGGTTGAAGAGAAACTTGGGCTTATTGAGTTTCCGTATGAACCATATCCGTATAACAAAAGATTAGCAGAGCCGTCTATTTTAGTTTTTTTATGTCTTGTAATAGTAAGAGGCACCATTCTTCCATCATGAGATTCATATTCAATCCTTTCTACAATATAATTATTAGAGTTATGTCCAGAAGGTATCTCTTGCTCTTTTATTAATTTTTTTGATTTTGTTGAAAGATCAAACAGATAAACTCTTGAGGGAGTTTTTGGTGAAGAATATCCAAGATAAATTTCATTAGTATTTTTATCTTTCTGCCTATAGGAAATACTCGGCACAAAGACTTTTTCATCAGTAAAAATTAATTCCTCTTCAATCTCCGTAGATATATTTCTTATGAATAGTTTGTCTAATGCATTAGAAGTTTCTGATCGAATTATCCAGTTTTTTAGGAAGACACAACCACCAATTAAAACTTCCTCTTTTGCCTCGATGAAAGGTTGCCAATTTTGAGTCTCTAAACTTTCTGAAATATCTATCTTAAAGTCCTCAGCATCTTTATTTGTATGATTATAAAACTTGTGATCCCATGAATTTATAGAATACAATATTCCCTTCTCTCTCTTTTTGATTAATTTTGGCTGTGGTTTTTTTTCATTACTTTTAAAATAATACTGCTCTGATGTGTTGTGATCAGAAGTTGTTATAAAATAATACTCTTCATCCGAACTTAAACCAATATTAACAGTAAAGGCTTTGCTTTTTTCTTCAAAAATTAATTCATCATTTTTATCGAATTTACCAATTTCATGCCTATAAATTTTTCTAGCTCGATGATTTTGATCTAATTTTGAGTAATAAATAAATTTATCATCTAAACTAAAAATAATACTGCCAGAAGTATCTTTGATTTCTTTGGTAATAATCTTATTATTTTCAATATCTCTTACAAAGATTGTGTAATATTCTGATCCCTTAGTGTCTAATGAATAAGCAAGATATTTATCATTATGACTTACTTCGAGATCACCAATACCAAAATATTTTACTTTTAATTTTTTTTTTTCTTTGTCTCCATTCCAAATTTCTTCAATTTTATTGGAGTTAATTTTTTTTCTTAATTTAATTGAATAATTTCCCTCAACAGTTGTTTTAGTCCAATATTCATAAGAGTGATCTTTAAACGGAAGAGACTCATCTTCAAGTTTAATCCTTCCTTTAATTTCATCAAATAATTTTTTTTGTAAATCTTTTGTATCTTTTAAGTGATACTCCGTATGTTTATTTTCTTGCGTCAAGTACTCTTTTACTTCTGGGTCAAGTTTGTCTTTATCTTTCAATACCTCTAAAATATTTTTTTGATGTATCCAGCTGTAATTATCTTCCCAAGAAATGTTGTGACAAGATTTAATTTCTGGTTTTTTTCTAAGTTGTGGTACTTTCATAATAAAGAAAAAATATATGAATATAATAATTTATACAGTAGTTATATTAATAATATTTTATTTTCTACTAAGATTTTTAAGTAATATTTCATCTAAAAAAATATCAAAAAGTTTAAGAGTCTTAATAATCTTAGGATTGATTATTTTAGCAATTTTATTTGCTGTTGGAGGTAGATTTTTACTAACATTACCGCTTACTCTAGCCAGCCTTGCTTTATTAAAGTTAAAGGGTTTATCAATTTTTCAATTAATATCTCTTTATAGATTAATTCAAACCTTGAGGAAGTCAGGAAGGTTCTCTTTTAAACAATCTAATTCGAATAATATTTCTTCTATATCTGTACCGGAGGCTTACAAAATTTTAAACTTAGATATGAGTAAAAAAATTACTAAAGAAGATGTTAATAAGGCCTACATAAAAATTCAAAAAAAAATCCATCCTGATATTTCTCCTGAAACATCGCGACTGTCATCAATTGTAAATGAAGCGAAGGATATAGTTTTGAGTGATATTTCTTAATCAATAATTTGAATGAATTTTTCAAATATTTTTTGAGAATTAATTTTTTCTTTTCCAAGTGTATTATGTGTAACTGTTTCTTCACCGTCAGGTATTATTGAAAACATTTTAGAGCTATAAGATCCATAAATTAAAGGAGTATCAGCCATCAACGTTATAGTTTTTACTCCTAACGCAGCAGACAAATGGCTAAAACTTGAATCGTTACAAATAGATAAATTGCAATTTTTAATAATCGGTAAAATTTCTTTGATTGACAAATTATCTAATGGTTTACAAATATTATTAAATCGTGAGTCTAAGATTTTCTTAAGAATGACTTGTTCTTCAGGATCTTGACCTGTCGCTAGGAAAAATTTGCATTTTTTAATTTCAGATATCTTTTTTATTACGTTTAAAAATGTATTTGCAGGTATTCTTTTAGTTGGTCCAGAACCCCCAACACCTAAAAGAATATTGGTATCATTTTTACTAATTTGAAATTTTTGAATGCTATTCAGAACTAATGTTTCATCAATTTGAATCTCAGGGTCGTTCCTTACTTCTAATTTCAATCGATCTTTTAAAAAATTTCTTGGTGCATTAGTTATATGTTGTTCTTTTTTTTGAAACAAAGGGTATTGATAAATTTTTGGTATCTTTGAAAACTTTGCAATTAAATTAAATCTTAAAGAAGAATTAAAAATAAATATTTTATCGAAATTATGTTTTTTAATATCTTTTATTAAATTTAAACTACCTAAAAAACCAACATGTCTATTGTTGTCTTTTTTATCTCTTTCTAAAAAAAAAATTTGATCAATATAGTTCGTTTGGTATAAATATTGGTCAGCCTTTGAACTCTTTTTTACAAGTAAACTCACAGGTGAATTAAATCTTTCAGATAAAGCCTTTATAAAAGGCAAAAAAATTACTGTATCTCCAATACCCATTCTGTTTTGAACTGCTAAAATTTTCATATGGTATTTATAATCTTTACTAAGTATATTTTTTATATAAATTTTTATTATGACAAAAATAAGTGGAATTTTTGCAGCTACAATGTCAATTCTGAATTCAGATTTGAGTTTAAATGTAGAAAAAACAATAAATCATGCTGAAAATTTAATAGATCAAGGATGTCATGGTACTGCAATATTTGGAAGCACCGGACAATCCCAGTTAATACCTATTTCTGAAAAAATAGAATTATTGAATAAACTTTCAATAAGCAAATATAAAGATAAGCATCTAATTGGCACTGGTTTAAATTCTTTAGGAGAAACAATTAATTTTATGAAAGTTGCTAATTCATTAGATTTCAAAAATTTTTTGATCATGCCACCAGCATATTATAAATATGGTGATATTGAAGTAATAGAATTTTATACAAAAATTATAAAATCTCTTCCAGAATGTAAAATCATTCTTTACAATTTTGAAAAATTATGTGGCTATAAATTTAGCGTAAGTTGTATTAAAGAACTTGTAAAAAAATTCCCTGAACAAATAGTAGGTGTAAAAGATAGTTCTTACAATTTATTTGAAAATTTAAATTTAAAAAACTTTTCAATTTTTCCTGGCTCTGAATTAAAATTATTAAAAGGTTTAGAATTAGGGTGCAAGGGAGTTATTACTGCCACATGTAATGTTACAGCTAAAATGTCAAGAAAAGTTTATGAAGATTTTGTTTCAGGTAAAGAACAATCTGACAATAAAAAATTATGTGAGGTCAGGAGTACTTTTGATAAATATAACTTGATATCTGGATTACATTCTTTTTATTCTCAACAAAATGAAATATATAAAAATTTATTACCGCCTTTAAAACTATTAAGTAAGAGTGATCAAAAAGATTTGATGAACTCTTTAAAAGAGTTAAATTTTACAAATAAATCATTATTGGCTGCATAAGATGAAATTGGCTAGTTTTTTAAATAAAGTATTTAAAAAGGGTGGTTTTATTTTAAAAGATGCTAACTCAACAGAATATATCATTGGGAAACCCGGGGGGAATCCAATAAGAGTAAAGATTTTAAATAAGAGCCTCCATTATAAATTGTTGTTTCACCCAGATTTATATTTTGGTGAAGCTTATACGAATGGGGAAATTATAATAGAAAATGGAACGCTCACTGAATTTTTAGATTTAGCTTTAATGAACTTTGGGAGAGGTGAATTAAATTTTTTTAGCTATTTGATAAATAGGATAAGAGGCTCTTTTAGATACCTTACAAATTTTAATTTTATAAAAAAATCTAAAATGAATGTATCACATCATTATGATATCTCTGATGATCTTTATGATTTGTTTTTAGATCCGAAGAGACAATACTCATGCGCTTATTTCAAAAATGAAAGTGATAGTTTAACGACTGCGCAAAATAATAAGATCCAACACATTATAAAAAAACTGAATATTCAACCAAATCAAAAAGTTTTAGATATTGGTTGTGGTTGGGGATCTTTAGCTTTAGATATAGCTAAAAGTGCGAAGTGTGAAGTTACGGGGATTACATTATCAGATAACCAATTTAATTATTGTAAACTAAAAGCCAGAGAAATGAATTTAGAAAATCAGGTTAAATTTAGATTAATCGACTATAGAGAACTTAACGAAAAATTTGATAGAATTGTAAGTGTTGGGATGTTCGAACATGTTGGCAGGAAATTTTATAAAAAATTTTTTAATCAGATTGAAAATTTACTCAAAGAAGACGGTATTTCCCTAATTCACACCATTGGCTCAGTAAACCCTCCCAGGGACCCTCATCCATGGATAACAAAATATATTTTTCCAGGCGGTTATACTCCAAGCTTAAGCGAAGTAACTACTCCGATAGAAAAAGCAGGCTTAATAGTTACTGATATAGAAGTCTTAAGGCTTCATTATTCTCATACATTGAGACATTGGAAAGAAAATTGTATTCGAAATAAACGAAAAATTATTGAAATGTTCGATGAAAAATTTTTCAGAATGTGGGAATTTTATCTAGCAGGATGCGAGATGGCATTCAAGTGGGGTGATCAAGTTGTATATCAATTACAACTTACAAAAAATTATCAATCAACCCCTGTGACAAGAGACTATATTTATCAATAAAATTTGATAGAATCTTACTTCCTCAAAAATGAAAAAAAAGAAGAAAAAATTTCGAAAAAAAAAAATATTTAAACAAAAAAAAAAAATTATTAAAAAAGTTTATAAGATTAAATCTTCCAAAAAACTAAAAAAAAAAATTAAAAAATTAAAATCGAATATCTTCAAAATAAAAGAAAATAATTTTAGTCGTAAAAAAACAACTATTGAAAGAATTGTTTTAAAATTAGTTAAATTACAATTATCTATAAAACCGAAATTTAATTTTAATATTAATTTGAATTTTGAGAAATATGTTCAAAAATTTTTTGATAAAATTTCTGAGGCAATTTCGAGTTATAAAATTTTGAAAACACAGGAAAAAAAACGATTAAAAATAGAAAAAATCGAGGAAGAAAGAAAAGAAAAAATTAAATTAGAACGTCAAAAAAAACAAGATGAGGTGTTAAAAGTAAAGTTAAAGGAACAGGCATTAAAAGATGAGGAGAGGATAGAAAAACAACGAACAAGAGATATAAAAGTTTTTTTACGAAAAGAACAAGCATTATTAAGAATAGAACAAGCTCAAAAACAAAAACAATTTTTACAGCAATTAAAATTAGATAAACAAATAGAAAGGTTTAGAGTTCGAGAGTTTAAGGAATTAGAAAAACTTGAAAAAATCTCATTAAGAGAAAAAAGAGAAGACTATTCTGAATTACAAGAAAGAATAGATAAACTTAAGGAAAAATACAGAGTTATAAGAGATCAAAAAATTAAAGAAAGAGTAGAGGCATTAGGGGTAAATCTTCAAGGAAATGAAGATAGAGAAACTTTATTATTAAAAGAAAAAGAATATACGATAGCAAGACAAAAAATTGAATTTGCCTTAGAGAGTTTTTACAGAAGTGCTAGTAGTTTAGTGTTTCAACTTAACAAAAGACATATCACAAGACAAATGTCTATTTTTAGATGTGTTGATAGAAGATTTGAAACAGGAGAAATTTTTATTAAGTGGGATGAGTCCGTCGATGAAGATTGGCTGTTGTTAATTTATATTAAGAATAATTCTCCTGAGGAAGGAATAGTAATCGAAGATAAAACAAATCCTGAAAAAAATATTTCCCATGAATTTAAAAATATTGATATTTTTAAAGCATCAGACACAATGGTAGACTCTTTAACACAGCTTATTGCAAGAAAAAGAGATCAAAATAATAATTAAATGTTTATTAAGATTATGCACAATCCAAAATGCTTTTAGGTTCAATTTTTTTAGTAATTCTTTATCTAATATTAAAATATATTCTTGCTTGGATAACTTTCTTTAATACTTTGGATCCGAGGCTTGGAGATAGTACTTGGAGATTTAGCTATGATTATCCTGTAAGTGGTGAAAGAGATATTTCAGATTTAGATGATAAGGATTTTGTTAGATTAAGAAGAAAAAAAAATAAAATTGTCCTATTAATGTATTCTGTTGTTCTTATAATGTTTATGGCGTCAATGTCATTATTAAGTCAATTTCTGTTGTTTTTTTTTAATTAATTTTTTAATTGTTTTTTATTTTTAAGATATAGAAAATATGCGACTATTTCATATCCGAACGAGAACAAATGAAAAATAATGGGTATTTTGAAAAAATTGTATAGAAAATTATACTTAGGTATTTTTTTCCATACTAATAGAAATGCTTCAGCACCTTCAATAACTTTTTCGTCTTGTTTAACATGAAGTCTTCTTAAAAGTTGTTTACTATTTCTTGAAGTTTCTTTTTCCGCCAAACTATTATCAGTGATATCTACCCAATCAATATCCTCGATTTTCTCTTTTTTATATAAGTTGATTTCAGCCTTACAAATTTTACAGGAATTGTTAAAATATACCTTCATAATAGCATTATTTACTAATATATGTGAAATGTGTACATGCGTAAAATACTCTAGTTGAAAATTACGTGAAACAATCTATTTAATGTCGCTTATGAGTAATTTCTTTGAAAAATCAGATCTATCTAGAAGTGAGGCTGAAAATATTATTTCTGAAACTTTACAAAAATGTGATGATGGCGAATTATACTTAGAAAACTCAAAATCTGAGGTAATTTTATTAGACGATAATAAGATAAAAAACTCTAGTTATAATTCTGATTTAGGATTTGGATTTAGAGCAATTTCTGATGAAGTGGTTGCCTATTCACATTCTAATGAAATTTCAAAAAATTCATTAAGACAATCTTCAAAAAATTTAAAGTCAACGCTTAAATCTGCAAAAGGTACTTACAATCATGAAATTCCAAAATCTAATAAAAAATATTATGACAATATTAATCCTATTGAACAAAAATCGCTTAATGAAAAAATTAAGATACTTAATGATGTAAACAGTTATTTAAGATCTAAAAATGACAAAGTTAAACAAGTTACAGCTAATTTTTTGGGTGAGCAAAAGTCTGTAGAAATAATTAGATCTGGTGGAGAGACTTTATCAGATGTTCGTCCCTTAATAAGATTTAATGTATCAGTAATGCTTGAAAAAGATGGTAGAAAAGAAACAGGAGTATATGGTGTTGGTGGAAGACAATCTTATGATTCATATTTAAAAGATGATAATTGGAAAAGTGTTTGTGATGAGGCTTTAAGAATAGCATCAGTGAATTTAGAAAGTAAACCTGCACCAGCTGGTGAGATGAAGGTTGTGCTAGGACCAGGTTGGCCAGCAATATTAATTCATGAAGCTGTTGGTCATGGTTTAGAAGGAGATTTCAATAGAAAGAAAACTTCAGCTTTTCATAATTTGATGGGCCAAAAAGTTGCAAGCGAGGGAGTAACGATTGTTGATGATGGAACTATTGATAATAGAAGAGGTAGTTTGACAATAGATGATGAGGGAACACCAACAGAAAAAACTGTTTTAATTGAAAATGGAATTTTAAAAAATTTTATGCAAGACCGATTAAATGCACGTTTAATGAAAACAAGATCTACTGGTAGTGGAAGAAGAGAAAATTACAGACATATAGTTATGCCCAGAATGAGAAATACTATGATGCTAAGTGGTAATCAAACTCAGGATGAAATGATTAAGGCTGTCGATAAAGGTATTTTTGCAGTTAGTTTTGGTGGCGGACAAGTTGATATTACATCTGGAAAATTTGTATTTAATTGCACAGAAGCTTATGAAATTGTTAATGGTAAAATTGGGTCACCAATTAAAGGTGCAACATTAATTGGAGATGGTCCGTCAATTTTGAAAGAAGTTTCTATGGTAGGGAATGATATGATGATGGATCCTGGTATTGGAACATGCGGTAAAGCTGGCCAAGGGGTCCCCGTAGGCGTTGCACAGCCATCTATATTAATCAATAAGATGACTGTTGGCGGTACCAAACTTTAAATGGTCAAAGATCAAGAATTCTTAGAGGATAAAGCCTCATATTGTTTGGACTTAGCGAAGAAATTAGGTGCAACGGAGTCAAGTGTAGTTGTAAAGAACTCTGTTTCTGAAACTGTTAATTTTAGAAATAAAAGATTAGATGAGTCTAATAGGTCAGATGATCTAGGTATAAGTATTACTACTTACATTGGTAAAAAAAAATCCTCAATATCTTCCTCAAATTTGCTAGATGATAATTTAAATATTTTGATTGAAAAATGTGTTGAGACAACAAAAAATACTCCTGAGGACGAATTTAACTCATTACCAGACAGAGATTTATTGGCAAAAGAAGTTAAAGATTTAGATCTCTATGATGAAACTTATATAGAAAATGATCAAAAAATAGATTACTTAAAAAAATTAGAATCTGCTGCTTCCAGCGATGAAAAAATTATTAATACTGAGTCTAGTTTTGCTCAAAATAAATCTAATTTTGTTTTAGCCAATAGTGAAGGTTTTTGTGACGGTTATAAAACCTCTTCATTTACAGCATCAAGCGTAACAGTTGCAAAAGATGAAAAAAGTATGGAGAGAGACTATGAATATACTAGCAAATGTTTTCTTAAAGATCTGGATGATGCTGCTGTATTAGGCAAACTAGCTGCTAATCAAACTATAAGAAAATTAAGTCCAAAAAAAATTGGGAGTGAAAAAATTGCTATAATTTTTGACAAAAGAATAGCCAAGGGAATATTGAGCAATTTTGCAGGTGCTATTTCTTCATCAGCAATATCAAGAGGAACTTCTTTTTTAAAAGACAAAGTAAATCAAAAAGTATTTTCAGATAATATTAATGTGGTTGATAAACCTGATATACTTAAAGGTTTAGGTTCAAGAAATTTTGATAACGAAGGTGTAAAGTCTGATACACTTAAACTAGTGGATCAAGGAATTTTAAAACATTATCTAATTGATACCTACAATGGAAAAAAATTAAATCTTAAATCAAATGGAAGATGTGGAGGAACAAGTAATCTTTATTTTGAAAATGGAAACATTAGTTTTAAAGACTTATTGAATTCAAGTTCAAAAAGTCTATATATTACAGAAACCATAGGTCATGGAAGCAATATTGTAACTGGTGATTATTCAGTAGGGGCGACAGGATTTTTAGTAGAAAATGGTGAATTTAAGTGCCCAATAAATGAAATTACCATTGCAGGTAATTTCAAGGAAATGTTTCAAAGTATTACCTTAGCAAATGACTTGGAGTTCAAATATGCAACTAACTCACCAACCATGTTGATAGAGGGAATGGTTGTAGCCGGTAAATGAGTGAATTTTGTATAATTGGTTCTGGAATTTCCGGAGCCACGATTGCAAATCTTCTTAATAAAAAACATTCGGTAATTTTGTTTGACAAAGCAAGAGGCCCAGGAGGTCGTGCATCTTTCAAAAGAATAAAAGGCAAAACAGGTTTTGATCATGGTACCCAATATATTTCACCAAAAACTAGGGAATTTAGAAAATTTACTAAAGATTTAATAAAAAAAAGAATTTTAAAGGTATGGGGTGGCAAACACGTTTTTCTTAATTCAAAAAAAAAAGAGGATAAAAAACATCTGAAAATAATTGGTAAAAATGGAAACAATGATATTAGCAAATATTTACTAAAAAAAATTAATTGTAAATACCACAGTGAATTAAAAAAAATCTATTATAAAAATAAGCTTTGGTATTTGTTATTTAATGATGGAAAATTGAGATATTTTAAAAACCTAATTTTGACTTGTCCTTTTCCACAATTAAAAAAACTTTCTAAAAAATTTATAAATAATCCTTTTTTGAATAAATCTATAAAAATGGATGCAAATATTACTACCATGATTGCTATAAAAAAAAACAAGAAATCCAATAGTAGTTACCTTTTTGAAGATCCAATTCTTGGTTGGGCTGGAAATGAAAATTCTAAAAAAAGATTTAAATCAAAGTATGATTTATGGACGCTTCAAAGTACATTTAAATGGGCTAATAAAAATATTAATCAAAATAAGAATAATAAAAATGAGAATTCAAAGATCATGATTGATAAATTTTTCAAACTTTCAAATATTAAAAAAACAAAAATTAATTACTCTCTCAATCATGGTTGGAGATATTCTTCTAATTCAAAACCATTTAGAATTAAAAGTTATTGGGACCCAAACAAAAAATTAGGTGTTTGTGCTGACTGGTTAGTAGGACCTAGACTAGAATCTGGATGGATAAGTGCACAAGATTTATTTAGAAAAATTTCGAAATAAATTACTCGAAATTTTTAACTCTATATTCCCAATTACCCATTCTTGAATAAGAGACTCTCAAAATCCTTAAATTTTTTTGATCATACCAAATATTAAAGTCCAATCTTTTATCCTCAGGTATATTCATATCTTTAGATTTCAGTGTAAAATGATCTACTTCATAAAACTTTCCGTTAAGATCAAT
Source organism: uncultured Pelagibacteraceae bacterium (assembly GCA_902516465.1). Lineage (GTDB taxonomy): Bacteria > Pseudomonadota > Alphaproteobacteria > Pelagibacterales > Pelagibacteraceae > Pelagibacter. The sequence continues at coordinate 6,336 of CABXZD010000004.1, read as the reverse complement.
TTTCTCTTTGCCAACAAAAGTTACTACCTGTTTCTTTATACTTCCAGAGATTGGACTTATTTGAGAACTTGCTTGCAAAATCTTATGATTCCACCAATTTCCAATAACATTATCAGTTGAGGCTTCTCCATTATAGGAAGAGCCTTTGATATCAAATTTTTTATTTATTTCATTAAATTTTAGATTTACGAACTTTTCTCTCTTATTTTGTAAAGTTTTAGAGTTGTAAGAAACTAATTGATCTTTGATATATTTTTCCTCACTATAGCCCTCAACTTGAAAAACTGTTGCTCCTAAAATCTTCACTACAAACTTAATTTGATTTGTAACAATAGTTTCCTTCCCATTTCTATTGAAAAAATAATGATTATAACCAATCAGCTCACCATTTCTATAAATTTCCATCTCTATTTTCTTGTATTTAATATAATGTCCAATATGAGCAATTGAATTTGTTGGATAAATTAAGAGAAATAAAATGACTATAATTTTTTTCATTAACTAATAGTTTAATAGACTTTATTAACAATAGAAATAACTTATTAGAATGTTTTTAAAAATTAAGAAAATACCAAGGGTCAATTGGAGTTCAGATAAGCCTTATAATTTTAAACCAAAATTCTCTACCTTCTTTTTTCTATGTTTTGGTCTGATTTTGTTTGGTCTTGGAGAGGGTTTATTAATTGTATCTTTTACTGGTGCATCTCCGTGGAGTGTTTTAGCGCAAGGTATTTCGTTAAATGTTAACTTAAGTATAGGAACAATAACATTTTTGATTAGTGTTGCGGTTTTAATTCTGTGGATACCGCTTGGTCAAAAACCTGGAATGGGAACAATCTTAAATGCAATCATAATTGCATTAATGATTGATCTTTGTATAAAATTTGTTCCAACCCCATCTAACTACCTACATCAATTAATTTTAGCAATAATTTCAGTGATTATTGTTGGCATTGGCGGAGGTATTTATTTAGTATCTAATCTCGGGCCAGGGCCAAGAGATGGTTTGATGATTGGTCTGCAAAAAAAAACAAACCTACCAGTAGCTGCTGTAAGAGCATTTTTAGAGATTTCTGTTGTAAGTATTGGATGGTATTTAGGTGGAACTGTAGGAGTGGGAACTTTACTTTTTGCTTTTGGAATTGGTCCTTGTGTTGCTTTAGGTTTATACTTAGTCGGCAGAATGTTTGACTAAGCTGCTGCTCCAGATTTTTCATTTCTCTTTCTTTCATGTGGATCAAGAATAGCCTTTCTTAATCTGCACGATTCTGGTGTAATTTCTAAAGCTTCGTCTGAATTTAATATACTTAATTGTTCTGCTATCGACATTTTTCTTACTGGGGTAAGTACAATGTTTTCGTCAGTTCCTTGTGTTCTCATATTAGTTAATTTTTTTCCCTTCATTACATTAATAATCATATCACCTGGTTTTGGAGATAAACCTACTATCATACCGGGATAAACAGGATCGTTATGAGTTACAAACATCTCACCTCTAGCTTGTAAATTGAATATTGCAAAAGCAACAGCTTTACCTTGTTCCATAGATATTAAGGCACCATTTCTTCTCCCCTCCATTTCACCTTCAAATGCTCCATATCCGTGAAAAAGTCTATTTATTACACCATTACCTTTTGTAAGTGTAAGAAATTTACTAGTATAACCCATCAAACCCCTTGTAGGTGCGTGGAAAATTAATCTTTTTTTATTTTTACCTGTATCTTTTAACTCAATTAATTTACCTTTTCTTTTATTCATCGAGTCAATTATTTTAGATGAATATTCTTCATCAAGGTCCATAGTGATTTCTTCTAAGGGCTCAAGTTTATTACCATTATCATCTTTTTTGTATAAAACTTTTGGTGGACTGACAGTCATCTCAAATCCCTCTCTTCTCATCTGAGTAAGCAATATTTCCAACATTAGTTCACCTCTGCCACTAACAACAAAAGAGTCATTATCATTATTTTTTGAAAATGTAATCCCAACATTATTTTGTGCTTCAAGAATAAGCCTATCTCTAATTTGTGTGCTAGTAAGTTTTTTACCTTCTGTGCCAGCTAAAGGAGAAGTATTAACTGTAATAGTAATGGACATAGTAGGAGGATCAATAGGAGTAGCTTTGATTGGTTCATTTACATCAAGATCACAAATTGTATCTGCAACATTCGCTTTTTCCAAACCCGCCACTATAACAATATCACCTGCCTCGCCGACCTCAATGGGAACTTTTTTTGTTCCCTCGTATCTAAAAATTTTTGTAAGTCTTCCCTCATCAACTTTTTCACCTTTTAAATTTATGGCTTTAATAACTTGATTTGCTTTCGCTGTACCTTGAGTAATTCTGCCAACTAAACTTCTACCTAGAAAGTTATCTGCATAAAGAAGTGTGGAAAGCATTGCAAATGGTTTTGACTTATCTAATTTTGCAGGTTTTACGTGTTCAATAATTTGATCTAAAAGAGAGTCTAAATTTTTTCTAGGGCCATCTACTTCTTTATCAGCCCACCCAGATCTTCCACTTGCATACAAAACCGGAAAATCTAATTGTTCTTCATTTGCATCTAAACTCACAAATAAATCAAAAGTTTCATCTAAAACTTCATTTGCTCTTTGATCAGTTTTATCTAACTTATTAATAACAACAATTGGTTTTAAGCCTTGCTGCAAAGCTTTTGACAAAACAAATTTTGTTTGAGGCATTACACCTTCAGCTGAGTCTATTAATAACAAAGCTCCATCAGCCATACTCAATACTCTTTCAACTTCCGCAGCAAAATCCCTGTGGCCGGGAGTATCAATAATATTAATCCTTGAGTTTTTCCAATTGATCGAGGCAGGTTTTGCTAAGATTGTTATACCTCTTTCTTTTTCAAGTTCACCAGAATCCATTAATCTTTCATCAACAACTTCGTTTTCTCTAAAAGACCCACTTTGTTTCATCAAATTATCAATTAAAGTAGTTTTGCCGTGGTCAACATGTGCAATAATTGTGATGTTTCTTATATTGTCATTCATAATTTGTGGCTCTTATATATTAATTTTTTTTTTTGAAAACTCTAAAAAACCTTAAGAAATATTATAATTTTGAAAAAAATATGTTGTTATTTTGTTTTTTTTGCTTTTTCTCTTTTTAATCTTCTTTTTTCTTTGAGACTAAATTTTGGTTTTTTACTTACACTCGAGTCTTTAAAAGATTTACCACTATATCGTTTGGACATAATATTATTGTAATTTTTATAAAAAAAAGGCCATCAAAAGATGGCCTTTTTGAATTTATGTTTGAGTGAATTGAGGACTACATTCCCATGCCACCCATGCCACCCATTCCTCCCATGCCACCCATTCCACCAGGCATAGCAGGAGCTGAAGCATCTTTTTCCTCAGGTTTGTCAGCTATCATTGCTTCAGTTGTTACTAATAATCCTGAAATCGAAGCTGCATCTTGAAGAGCTGTTCTGACAACTTTTACTGGATCTATAATACCTTTAGCAAACATGTCACAATACTCTTCATTTTGCGCATCATACCCTTGAGTTTTTTTATTTTGTTCTAATAATTTACCGACTACGACTGAACCGTCTACTCCGGCGTTTTTAGTGATTTGTCGGATTGGAGACTCTAATGCTCTTCTTACTAAGTCAACCCCAGCTTTTTGATCTTCACCTTTTACTTTTACTTTGTCAAGATCTTGAGCCGCGTATAATAAAGCACATCCGCCACCTGTTACAATACCCTCCTCAACAGCAGCTCTTGTAGCATTTAAAGCATCTTCAACTCTGTCTTTTCTTTCTTTAACCTCAACTTCTGTTGCTCCACCAACTTTAATTACAGCAACACCACCTGCTAATTTAGCCAGTCTTTCTTGAAGTTTTTCTTTGTCATAGTCAGATGTTGTTTCATCAATTTGTTGTTTAATAGATGAGCATCTTGCCTCAATATCAGATTTTTTACCAGAACCGTTTACTATAGTGCTGTTATCTTTATCGACTTTGACTTTTTTACAAGATCCAAGGTCATCAAGTTTTACATTTTCAAGTTTAATCCCTAAATCCTCAGAAATGACCGAACCTCCAGTAAGAATCGCGATGTCTTCAAGCATAGCTTTTCTTCTGTCACCAAATCCTGGTGCTTTTACAGCTACAACTTTTAAACCACCTCTTAATTTATTTACAACTAAAGTAGCCAATGCTTCTCCTTCGACATCCTCTGAAATAATCATCAATGGCCTTCCAGCTTGAACAACTGCCTCTAAAAGAGGAACCATTGGTTGTAGATTTGTTAATTTTTTTTCGTGCAAAAGAATAAAAGGATTTTCTAACTCAGTTGTCATTTTATCACTATTAGTGATAAAGTACGGAGATAAATATCCTCTATCAAACTGCATACCTTCAACAACGTCTAGTTCTGTTTCAATTCCCTTATTTTCTTCAACTGTAATAACTCCTTCGTTGCCAACTTTTTGCATTGCTTTAGAAATCATTGAACCAATTTCTTTATCACCGTTTGAAGAAATTGTTCCAACTTGAGCAATCTCATCACTGTCTTTTACTTTTTTTGCTGAGGACACGAGATTTTGTTTAACAATATCTACTGCTGCATCTATGCCACGTTTGACATCCATTGGATTCATTCCAGCGGTAACATATTTTACTCCCTCTCTAACAATCGCCTGTGCAAGTATAGTTGCTGTAGTTGTTCCGTCTCCAGCTTCATCATTTGTTTTGCTCGCAACTTCTTTTACCATTTGAGCACCCATATTTTCAAATTTATCCTCTAGGTCAATTTCTTTAGCAACAGAAACACCATCTTTAGTAATTCTAGGTGCCCCATAAGATTTATCCATTACAACATTTCTTCCTTTAGGACCCAAGGTAACTTTAACGGTGTCAGCCAAGATGTTTACACCTCTTATCATTGCCGCTCTTGCTTCAGCATCAAATTTAACAACTTTTGCCATTTTATATTCTCCTTTAAATTAAGTTACTTGCTTGAAATACCCATAATGTCAGACTCCTTCATTATGCTGTACTCTTTACCGTCTATTTTGACTTCAGTTCCAGACCATTTACCAAATAAAACTTTATCTCCAACTTTAACATCCATTGGTATTTTTTTCCCATCCTCGGTCTTGGCACCACCTCCAACAGCTACAACTTTTCCTTCTTGAGGTTTTTCTTGAGCTGTATCAGGTATGATTATTCCGCCAGCTGTCTTTTCGCTGCTATCTAAAACTTCAATTAAAACTCTATCATGTAACGGTCTAAATTTCATAATTCTCCTTTATAAATATGGTCTTCATATAGATATTGAGAACACTATTTCAAGATATAGTTATAAATTAGTTAGCTAAAAAATGTGGGAATTTAAGCTTTTTTTGGTTTATAGGTTATTTTGATGACCAAAAATTTAGACAAAGATGGATTTCGCACAATTGTAGACAATTATCAATTGTTTTATATAGATCTATGGGGAGTAGTTCATAATGGTATAACTCTTCATAAAGACGCTATAAAAACTATCAAAGAGATTACAAAAAAAAATAAAGACTATATTCTTCTAACAAATGCACCAAGGCCTAATAATACAGTTAAATCTTTTTTAGAAAAAATGGGTTTAGAAAAAGAAATAAGAGATCACGTTTTTACCTCAGGTGAAGCTGCTCTCAAATATATAAAAAATGAACTAAATAATAAAAGTTTTTTTCATGTTGGTCCTCAGAGGGATTTTGATCTATTTAATGACTTCAAACATTTAAAAAAAGATAATTTTGATGACAGCGAATATATATTATGTACAGGATTATTTGATGAACACAATAAAGATTTAAACTATTATAAAAACTTATTAGAAAAAAATTTAAAAAAAAAAATGATCTGCACCAATCCTGATTTAATTGTTAATAGAGGAGATGTGAGAGAATTATGCGCTGGTTCAGTAGCAATGATTTTTGAAAAAATGGGAGGTGAGGTTATTTATTTTGGAAAACCCTATCCAGAAGTTTACAATCAGTCTATTGATAATAAGAATAAAAAAATTTTATCTATTGGTGATAATTTCAACACAGACATAAAAGGAGCCAATCTTTTAAATTTCGATTCTTTAATCATTTCTAATGGTATTCATAAAAATGAGATTAAAGAATATGGGATTGAAAAAATATCTAAATCCTATGAAACAATTTGTAATTATATTCAGTCAGAGCTTAAATGGTAAAATCAATTTTTTTATACAATAGTTTTAGTATTAAAGCTCGACATAAAGGCTCAATAATTTTAATTGGAAATTTCGATGGCCTCCATTTGGGTCATCAAAGATTATTTAATTTAGCTAAAA
>CABXZD010000003.1 GCA_902516465.1 uncultured Pelagibacteraceae bacterium | reverse complement strand
TATATGGCTATAAAGAAAATAACTATTACTAATCGTAAAAATCAAACCTTTGAAGTTTCAGATCGAAAACCCTTACTTCAAGAATTACGTACTCAAGGTGTTGATCTACCTTATGGATGTGAATACGGAGGTTGCATAACTTGTGCAGCAAAACTAATCAAAGGAGAAGTAGATCAACGTTCTCAGGTAGCTTTAAATAATAGACAAATTAATGATGGTTATGTCATTTTATGTGTTGCCCGTGCTAAAACTGATTGTGAAATTGAAATTGGAGTTGAAAGCCATGACAAACTTTACCGCAATCCTTTTCTTGACCCGCTAGCACCTCATGAGTTAAAAGCTGATATAGCTACTAAAAAAAATGAATCATAACGAACCTTATAGTGATGAGTATCTAAAAAACATTTTACAGTCAGTTAAAACTATAGCTATGGTGGGTGCTAGCCCAGATAAAACAAAATTTAGTTATGGTGTTTTAAGAGTATTACACGAAACTGGTTATGATATGATACCAGTTAATCCAAAACCAGAGATAACTGAAATTCGTAATTTAAAAGTATATCCAAATTTATCTTCGATTGATCGACCTGTCGATATGGTTGAAGTTTTTAGGAAGCCAGAAGATTTATATGGCGTTGCTGAAGAAGCTATTGCTATTGGCGCCAAAGTATTATGGGGACAGATAGGGGTTATAAATCATGAGGCAGCTCGTCTTGCTGAAGATGCTGGTCTTAAAGTTGTTATGAATAGGTGCCCAAAGATAGAGCTCTTTAGACCTTTTTGGAAGCCACGTCTTGATCAAAAAATTTAAGATTTTTATTTTTAGTAATAAAAAAATCATAAGAAGAGGTGTGTTTAACATATGCGGCATAACGGATGTTATATATAGAAGATACTTTGCTGTACCATTTGTCTGAAAAAAAAAAAGAAAAAAATTCTTAGATGATGTTCAAAAAACTGCAAATAGTATTTAATTTTTTCATAATTTTTTTGATTTCAGTTTCAATTTCAAAGGCAGAATTGCTTGAGCCAAATAGTAAAATCAATCCTTCAGAAGTTGTTAAAATACAATTGTTAGGTTTACAAAAAAATGACGATGGATTTATAGACAGTGGAATTGAACAAACCTGGAACTTTGCTCATCCAAATAATAAAAAAGCCACCGGACCTTTAGAAAAGTTTAAAAGTATGATAAAAGGGAATAATTATCAAATGATGATAGATCATCTAAGTCACACTATTACGCAAGTGACAGGTGGAGACAGTTGGGTACAATTTGAAGTAATAATATTAGATAAAGAAAAAATTTATCATAAATTCAGTTGGCAGGTCGAAAAATATACTGAGGATGGACCTTTAAAGGACTGTTGGTTGACTACGATGGTATCAAGCCCTATTCCTTTAGGAAGTTCAATTTGAAATATTCGATACAATTTTGTTTCGAAATCAATGAAAATTTAGTAGAAATCGCTTAATGAAGTCTAAAGCAAAAGTAGTAGTAGTTGGTGGAGGAGTTGTAGGAGTCAGCGCACTTTATCATTTAGCAAAAAAAGGTTGGTCAGATGTTGTCCTTGTTGAAAGAAAAGAATTAACTTCAGGTTCGACTTGGCATGCAGCTGGTTTGCTTCCACTTTTTAATATGAGTTATTCGGTGGGACAACTTCACAAATATGCAGTCAATCTTTATAAAAAATTAGAGGAAGAAACAGGAAAAAATGTAGGATTTAGTGTTGTTTCTAATATTCGACTAGCTAGTAACAAAGATCGAATGGACGAATATCATCAGTATGCCGGTGTAGCTAAAACTATAGGAGTCGATGTAAAATTTTTAACACCTCAACAAGTGAAAGAAATTTGGCCTTTATGTCATACAGATGATTTAGTTGGAGCTATTCAACATCCAGAGGACGGCTATATTCAACCAGCAGATTTAACACAAGCTCTTGCTACAGGTGCAAGAAATAAGGGAGCAGAGATTTATAGAAATACTTCAGTGGTAGCAATGAGACAAACTAAAGATGGTTGGATTGTTGAAACAGACAAAGGCTCAATAGAATGCGAACATATAATTTCTTGCTCAGGAAACTTTGCTAGACAAACAGGAGAGATGGTTGGATTAGACATTCCAGTAATACCAGTTGAACATCAATACATTGTTACTGAACCACATCCAGAAATTCAAAAAAGAAAAAAAGATGGTCTACCAGAAATGGGAGTATTGAGAGATAGTGACAGTAGATGGTATATGAGAGAAGAAGCTGGTGGATTGATATTAGGTCCTTATGAGGATGGAGCTCCTGCTTGTTATTTAGAAGGACCATCAAAAAATTCTGAGTATGAATTATTTCAAGAAGATCTAGATAGACTTGCACCTCACATAGAGGGAGCAATACATAGAGTACCTGCTTTTGGAGAGGTTGGTGTTAAAAAGGTTTATAACGGAGCTATTTGTTATACTCCGGATGGAAACCCAATTGTAGGTCCTGCCTGGGGTTTAAAAAATTTTTGGATTAATGAAGGTCACAGTTTTGGAATTACAGCTGCAGGAGGAGCTGGTTGGCAATTAGCAGAATGGATTGTGGATGGAGAACCAACTATCGATATGCTTGGTGTTGAGCCGAGACGATATGGAAATTATGCAACTAAATCTTATTTAAAAGCTAAGAATGAAGAAGCTTATAGCCACGTTTTTATAACTCATTATCCGGATGAGGAAAGACCAGCCGCTAGGCCATTAAGAACATCGCCATGCTATGAACGAATGAAGAATCTAGGAGCAGTATTTGGACAAAAATTTGGGTGGGAGAGACCAAACTTTTTTGCAACAGATGGCATGGAACAAAAAGATGACTGGTCATTTAGAAGATCTAAGTGGTTTGATGCAATCAAAAAGGAATGTAAAAATGTAAAAGAAAATGTTGGTCTTTTAGACATGACAGCTTTTGCAAAATGTAGAATTAAAGGACCGAAAGCTGAGGAATTTTTAGATTATTTAGTAGCTAATAAACTGCCAAAAAAAATTGGAAGAATTGGTTTGTGTCATGCACTTAATACTAAAGGCGGTGTTCATTCAGAGTTTACAATTATGAAAGAAGCTGAAAATAGTTATTATTTAGTATCAGCTGGAGCAAATTTAAGATTAGATCATGATTGGATCCAAAAATGGATGCCTAATGATGGCTCTGTTGTATTTGAAGATCTCTCAAACAATACTGGTGTATTAGTTGTTGCTGGTCCAAAATCAAGAGAGCTGATGCAAAAAATTTCAACTGATGACTTTTCTAATGAAAATTTTAAGTGGTTAACTGCAAAAAATGTCAATGTTGGATACGCTCCAGTAAACGCCATGAGAGTAAATTTTGTAGGAGAGCTCGGTTGGGAACTACATCATCCAATTGAGTATCAAAATCACATATTTGATAAGTTAATGGATGCTGGCAAAGACTTAGGAATTAAACCTTTCGGGATAAGGGCAATGAATAGTTTAAGACTTGAAAAGTCTTACAAACTTGTAGGTACTGAATTGTCTATAGAATATTCACCTTATGAGTCAGGTTTAGATAGATTTATTCATCCAAACAAAGGTAAATTTATTGGTTTAGAGGCCCTCAATAAATGGAGAGAAAAAGGTTTTGAAAATAAATTAGTCACTCTTGAAGTTCATGATACCACTGACTCAGATGTATTGGGTAACAATCCTATATATAAAGATGATAAAGTTGTAGGAAGAGCTACTGGAGGAGAATACGGATTTAGGTTAGATAAATCAATAGCACTAGCAATGGTTAAGCCCGATTTAGCGAATGTTGGGGAAAAACTTAAAGTTGATATACTAGGGACAATGTATGATGCTACAATTTTAGAAGAGAGCCCCTATGATGTTGAAAACAAATTATTGAGAGCTTAATGAAAATCTTAGTCGCAGTAAAAAGAGTTATTGATTATAATGTTCAAATAAGAGTTAAAGAGGATAACTCAGGTATAGTAACTGATAATGTTAAGATGTCTACTAATCCTCCAGATGACAATGCAATTGAAGAGGCAGTAAAAATTAAAGAGGCAGGCAAGGCCTCAGAAGTTATCGCAGTATCAGTTGGAGAAGAGAAAGCGCAAGAAACTGTAAGAAAGGCGCTAGCTGTTGGTGCAGATCGTGGTATATTAGTAAAAGTTGATAGTGTCATTGAACCTCTAGCAGTGTCTAAAATCTTAAAGAAAATTGTTGAGAAAGAAAAACCTGATTTAGTATTTATGGGTAAGCAAGCTATTGATGATGATTGTAACCAAACTGGTCAAATGTTGGCAGCTCTACTTAATTGGCCTCAAGCAACTTTTGCATCAAAGATACAAATTAAAGAAAAATCTTTAGAGGTTACCAGAGAGGTTGATGAAGGACTTGAAACTATAGAAGTTAATGTACCAGCTATTGTAACTTGTGATTTAAGATTAAACGAGCCAAGGTATGCATCTTTACCAAATATAATGAAGGCTAAAAAAAAACCAATAGAGCAAATAAATGCATCCGATTTAGGTGTTGATACAAACCCAAGAATTGAACAAATAAAAGTTGAGGAACCACCAAAAAGAAAAGCTGGGATAAAAGTCGCAAGTGTAGAAGAATTGGTTCAAAAATTGAAAAATGAGGCTAAAGTAATATAATGTCAGTTTTATTAATTGCAGAACACAATAATAAAGAGGTTAAACCTTTTACTTTAAATGCAATTTCAGCAGCTTCTCAAATAGATGAAGATGTTCATGTTTTAGTAATTGGGTCTAATTCTGAATCTGTTGCCAAGTCAATATCACTAGTACCAAATGTTAAAAAAATAATACATGTTAATAATTCAATTTATGAAAATTATTTAGCAGAAAATTACACATCAGTTATTTTTAAACTCTCAGAGAGCTATTCACATATTGTATGTTCAGCAAACACATTTGGAAAAAATCTGATGCCAAGAGTAGCTGCATTATTAGATGTTTCTCAAGTGAGTGATATTACTAAAGTAATATCTGAAGATACATTTCAAAGACCAATTTATGCTGGTAATGCTTTTGCTACAGTAAAAAGTAATGATAAGATAAAATGTGTAACAATCAGACCTACTTCATTTGATCCAGCACCAACTTCAGGAGGTTCTGCCGAAATACAAAATAGCGATGCTGGTGAGGCTTCTGAAATATCAAAATTCATTAAAAAAGAGGAAATAAAATCTGATAGACCAGAATTAGGTACAGCAAGAGTAGTTGTTTCTGGTGGCAGAGGAATGCAAAGTGGTGAAAATTTTAAATTAATTACTGCAGTTGCAGATAAACTTAATGCTGCGATTGGGGCTTCTAGAGCAGCTGTAGATGCAGGATATATTACTAACGATCATCAAGTAGGACAAACAGGTAAAGTAGTAGTTCCAGATTTGTATATAGCTGTGGGTATTTCTGGAGCAATTCAACACTTAGCTGGGATGAAAGAAAGTAAAGTAATTGTAGCAATAAATAAAGATGGAGAAGCTCCAATTTTTAGTGTCGCAGATTATGGACTAGAAGCAGATCTTTTTGAAGCACTTCCAAAGTTCCTAGAGGAATTGAACAAATTAAACACTATACAAAAATAATATAATCTGTAAAAAATTAAACTATGTCCAGAGAGTCGATGGAATATGATGTTGTTATAGTTGGTGGTGGTCCATCAGGTTTAACTACAGCTATTAAATTAAAACAATTAAACTCTGATTTAAATATTTGCGTTTTAGAAAAAGCATCTGAAATTGGTGCTCACATATTAAGTGGAAATGTTTTTGAAACAAGAGCATTAAATGAATTATTTCCTAACTGGAGAGAATTAAATGCTCCAATTAAAACTAAAGTTACAAAAGAAAAATTTTTATTTTTAGGCAAAGTTAAATCATTAAGTTGGCCAACTTGGTTACTTCCTTCTGTTCAGCAAAATCATAAAAATTATATCATAAGTCTTGCAAATTTGTGTAGATGGTTAGCTGAGCAAGCGGAGAGCTTAGGTGTTGAAATTTTTCCAGGCTTTCCAGCTAGTGAAATTTTATATAATGAAGATGGTTCAGTTAAAGGTGTTGCAACACAGGATATGGGTATAGATAAAGAGGGAAATAAAAAAGACAGTTTTGAACCTGGGATAGAATTATTGGGAAAGGTAACTGTATTTGCTGAAGGATGTAGAGGACACTTAGGAAAACAATTAATTAAAAAGTTTGAACTTGATAAGGGAAAAGATCCTCAACAATATGGTATCGGCTTTAAAGAGATTTGGGAGGTGGAAGATAAAAATCATGAGGAAGGTTTAGTGATGCATACTGCTGGTTGGCCGTTAGATAATAATACTTATGGAGGAAGTTTTATCTATCATGCAGAAAATAAACAAATTTTTTTAGGTTATGTAATTGGATTAGATTACCAAAATCCTCATCTATCGCCTTATAATGAGTTTCAAAGATTTAAAACTCATCCTGCAATAAAAAAAATCATAGAGGGAGGAAAAAGAATTTCATATGGAGCAAGAGCTTTAATTGAAGGTGGATTTCAAAGTTTACCAAAAATGTTTATGCCTGGTGCACTACTGATAGGCTGTGATGCTGGGACATTAAATATGCCAAAGATAAAAGGCTCTCACACAGCAATGAAAAGTGGATTGATAGCTGCAGAAGCTATCAACGAGCACATTAACAACAGTAAAAATTTATCAATCTTTGAAGAAAAATTTAAAAAAAGCTGGTTATTTGAGGAACTTTATAAAGCTAGGAATGTAAAACCAAGTTTTAGTTGGGGCTTAATCTTAGGTATTATTTTTACAGGAATTGATCAAATTCTATTTAGAGGCAAGATCCCGTTCACTTTAAAACACAAACATTCAGATCATGAGACACTAAAACCAGCAAAAGAAATGCCAAAGATTGAGTATCCAAAACCTGATAATATCATAACTTTTGATAAAACTAGCTCTGTTTATTTAACTGGAACAAATCATGCAGATAATCAGCCAGTTCACTTAAAACTGAGGGATCCAAATTTACCAATTAGTTATACTTTAGAGGAATACGACGAGCCCGCTCAAAGATATTGCCCTGCGGGTGTTTATGAAGTTCAAAAAGAAAATGATATCAATAAGTTCGTTATAAATTCTCAAAATTGTATTCATTGTAAAACTTGTGATATTAAAGAACCATCTCAAAATATAACTTGGGTTACTCCTGAGGGCGGCGGCGGGCCTAAGTATGGAAATATGTAATTTAAGATATATCTATCGCAAATTTTTTTAATGTTTCGATAGGCAATATTTTTAAAGTATTCTCATGAGTGCTTTTTAAATATATTGGACAACCTTTTCCTGCACTTACTGCTCTTGCGTACCAAGTGGCACAAACACACCATCCATCCCCATCTTTTAAACCTGGAAAACCAAACTCAGGGTGAGGAGTTATCAAGTCATTACCAGCATCTTTGCACCATTGTAAAAATTCATCTGTAACTTTTGCGCAAACTGTGTGTAATCCATGATCATTTTCATCAGTGTTGCAACAGCCATCTCTATACCAACCTGTTAATGGATCTTTCGAACAGCTTTCTAAATGCTCACCTAAAACATTTTTTGGATCTTCATTATTTGTAGACATTGTAAATATCTTCATCAATATTAGCATTAAATGAAATTGATCTTCTTTCCTCATCAGTGCCTTTAAATGGGAATACCGTGTGCATCAAATAATGAGGAAAAAAATAAAAGTCTCCAACTTCAGGTCTTATATTTAACGTTGATTTACATAAAAACATTTGAGATCCATGAATTAGTTGTAAATTACCTCCTTTATAGTCTATTTCTTTTTTTTTTTGAGTGTGTTTTCCAAAAGTAGAGGGAACCTTTAAAAACCCTGCCCCAGATATATGTCCACTATGCCAATGAGTTGGGTTGTATTCATTTGCAAATTGTCTAACTACCCAAGAATTTAAAATCGTTAATTTTTTTACTTTTTTTTTTGTTTCGAATTCAATCCATTTATTTACACAAGAAGCTAAAAAAATATCCCAACCTGAAGCTTTCATAAACTTTTGTTCAAGATTAAATTCGTGTGTTACATCTCCAACTAAATTATTTCCGGCATTCAAACTTTCTGCTTTTTTTTTATCTAATATAATTTTATCGATATAATCATTTATCGTTTCAACTATTTTTTTTGGAATTTTTACTTTTAGGACAGATGGTCCAAAGTTTTTAATAACTCTACTATCTAACTTGTCATTCATGGTAATTATATTTTTGTTGGGTTAGGCTGACCCTTGTAAACTTTCTCAGGATCAAATTTTTTTTCTTTTTCTAAAAATTCCATCTCAACTTTTCTAGCATTATCAATAGTCCCTAAAGGAATTGATCTATAAAAACATGATCTATAACCTACATGACAGCTCGCACCATCTCCAATATCAACTGTCAACCAAATAGAGTCTTGATCATCGTCAATTCTTATTTCAGTAACTTTTTGTATAAATCCACTAGTTTTACCTTTGTGCCAAATAGATTTTCTTGATCGACTAAAATAATGAGCTTCTTTTGTCTCTATAGTTTTCTTAAGTGCTTCGACATTCATATAGCTATGCATTAAAATTTCTTTAGTTTTTGAGCACATTGTGATCACGGGTATAAGTCCGTCATTATCAAATTTTGGAGATAAAAGATTACCCTCTTCGATTTCAACTACATTTTCTCTTTTTTTGAACATACTAAGTTATTATGTAGCACATATGGCCATATTTTAAATATTTTAAAATTATCAAAATATAGGTATAAAAACATCCATGAAACTTGTTAAAGATACAAATACTGACAACATTAAAAAAATTTCAGACAAAGAAGCCGAGGATGCTTTTAAAACTATTTTAGCCTGGATGGGAGAGGACCCTAATAGAGAGGGATTATTAGAAACTCCAAAAAGAGTGGTGAAAGCTTTCAAAGAATATTTTAAAGGGTATAAAGAAGATCCTCATCAAATTTTAGATAAGACATTTGGAGATGTTGATGGTTATGACGACATGGTTGTTCAAAAGAATATTTCTGTTCAAAGTCACTGCGAGCAT
Source organism: uncultured Pelagibacteraceae bacterium (assembly GCA_902516465.1). Taxonomy (GTDB): domain Bacteria; phylum Pseudomonadota; class Alphaproteobacteria; order Pelagibacterales; family Pelagibacteraceae; genus Pelagibacter. The sequence continues at coordinate 98,305 of CABXZD010000003.1, read as the reverse complement.
CATATGGCACCTATCATTGGAAAAGCTCATGTTGCATATATTCCAAAAGACAGAGTTGTTGGTTTAAGTAAATTAGCTAGAGTGGTTGAGGTATTTTCTAAAAGATTACAAACACAAGAAAGACTTACTATGCAAATAGCGAATACCCTAATGGAGTCATTAGACGCCAAAGGAGTGGCTGTAACAATAGACTCAACTCATCAATGCATGACTATGAGAGGAATTAAAAAAGAACAAGCTACAACGGTTACTAATTATTATTTAGGTCAATTTAAAGATGATCTTAGTTATCAAAACAGGTATTTAAGATTCATCAGCATAGCTAAAGATTAAAGTGTCAGATCAATTTAAAGCCCTAATTCTAGATCAAAAAGGGGAAGAATTTACCAGAGAAGTTAAATCTATAGATAAAAGTTTTTTAAAACATGGAGATGTAACTATCAAAGTAGATTATTCGGACTTAAATTTTAAAGATGGAATGATTTTGAAAAATGGAGGAAGATTAGTCAAAGAATTCCCTCATATTCCAGGTATAGACTTTTCAGGTACAGTTATTGAAAGTGAGAATTCAAAATTTAAAAGAGATGATGAAGTAATTTTAACAGGTTTTCGAGTAGGTGAAATTTTTTATGGTGGGTACTCTCAAATTGCGAGAGTCAGTGGAGATTTTTTAATTCATAAGCCAAAAAATATAACTAGTAAGCAAGCAATGATACTTGGTACTGCAGGATTTACCTCTTTAATGAGTGCGTTTGCGATTAAAGCGAGAGAAGAAATTTTATTAGGTGAAAAAGTAAATAATGTTTTAGTAACAGGATCAACAGGAGGAGTAGGGAGCATTGCAGTAATCGCTTTGAATAAGATGGGTTATAACGTAACTGCTGTAACCGGTAAGGACTCCAAATCAGATTATTTAAAATCATTAGGAGCTAAAACTGTTATAAATAGAGCAGAATTTGATAAGGATCCAAGACTTATAGATAAAGGATTGTGGGATGGAGTTGTTGATACTGTAGGGGGAAAAATATTAGCTAATGCTATAGTTCAAACTAATTCAAATGGAATTATAGCTGTTTGCGGAAATGCAAATACAAATGAATTAAATACAAGCGTAATTCCTTTCATGCTTAGAGGAATTAAACTTTGGGGAATGGACTCTGCTAACTGTAGTATTAAAAGAAGAGAATTTATTTGGGGTGAAGCAGCAAATTTAATTGATTTCGATTTATTAGAAAAATCTATTCAAATAGCAAGCTTAGAGGAACTAATCGAGATCTATCCTAAAATTTTAAAAGGTGAAATTTCAGGTAGAGTTTTAGTTGATCTAAATAAATAATGAACTGGGATAAATTAAAAATCTTTCATGCGGTAGCAGAGGCGGGAAGTTTTACTAATGCTACGGTAAATCTAAATTTAAGCCAATCGGCAATTAGTAGACAAATTCAATCACTTGAACAAGATTTAAAAGTTCAATTATTTGAGAGACATGCAAGAGGATTGACACTTACTGAAAACGGAGAATATGTATTCAAAACAGCACATGAAGTAATCGGTAAATTAAAAGAAGTGGAAAATTCATTAGGGGATCAAAAAAACAAGCCAACAGGAAAATTAACTATTACAACTGTTAGAAGTTTTGGAACCCATTGGTTAACCCCTAGAATACAGGAATTTATGCGTCTTAATCCAGAAATTGAGATTGAGCTTGTTTTCGATGATAAAGAATTAGATTTAAGTACTAGACAAGCAGATATTGGTATTTTTATGAGAAGACCTAAGCAGCTTAATTATATTCAAAAAAAACTTGTCGATATTAAATACTATATATATGGTTCAAACAAATATTTGGAAAATTATGGAATGCCAAAAACTATTAGTGATTTAAACAAACATAAATTTATTTCTTTTGGTAAAGGCGCTCCTTCTCCAGTCTATAACCCTGATTGGGCTTTAAAACTTGGTATGCATGACGGAAAAAAAAGGAAGACTATAATGAAAGTTAATAGTGTAATGGGATTACTTTTAGCAGTGGAGTCAGGAGTTGGTCTTGCCGCACTGCCAGAATACTTAGTTATTGGTTCTAATAACGTTATAAAAGTACTACCTAAATTAGAGGGTCCAATAACAGAGGCCCATTTTGTTTATCCACAATCGCTTAAAAACACCGCTAGAGTCCAAGCATTTAGAAATTTCCTTTTTAGTAAAATAGGCGACTGGAAAGCTTAATTAATCCAAATCAACTTCAGGTTTAGGTGCGACAATGATGCGATTGATAATCATTCTCATTGCGAATAGTTATCATTTTCAATTAACTTATGCGGAGATATGGAGAAAAAGTGAAGAAATTAAGTATATTAACATTAATCACATCTTTATTTGTGTCCACATTTTCTATTGCGGATGAAGTAAATGTTTTTAATGCAAGACATTACAAGGCGGATGGAGAGCTTTATTCCAAATTCACTAATATGACTGGAATCAAAGTTAATTTGATAAATGGAAAGTCAGGTGCTTTAGAAAAAAGAATAATCGAAGAGGGAGCTGATGCTTCTGCAGATCTTTATATCACTGCTGATGCGGGGAGATGTGGTGCTATGGATGCAAAAGGTCATCTTCAAGGTGGTTTAACATCTGCTGCTATAAAAGCTGCTGTCCCAAAAAGCTTTAGAACAAGTAAATGGGTTGGAATAGCAAAGAGAGCTAGAATAATTTATTACTCTCCTGAAAGAGTTACTGGAGCTGAATTATCTGGAATGACTTACGAGGGTCTTGCTGATCCCAAATGGAAAGGAAGATTGGTGATAAGAAAATCTAGCAACATATATAATAAATCTCTTGTAGCTTCATTAATAGAAAATAATGGAAAAAAAGCGACAGCTGAATGGGCAAAAGGAGTTGTTGCAAATATGGCCAGAGACTCTAAGGGAAATGATAGAGCACAAATTATGGCAGTAGCTGCTGGAGAGGCAGATATTGCTGTAGCTAACACCTATTATTTAGCTTTAATGTTATCAGGTAAAAAAGGCGCAGAACAACAAGAAGCTGCTAAAAAAGTTAAAGCTTTCTTTCCTAATCAAAATGATAGAGGAACGCACATGAATGTTAGTTGTGCAGCTTTAGTCAAAGGGGCGCCTAATAAAGCTAATGCCGTTAAACTTGTAGAGTTTTTATTAACTCCACAATCTCAAGAGCATTTTACAAACAATACTTTTGAGTTTCCAATGATTGATGGTGTTTCACCAAGTCCATTAGTAGTAAATAACTTAGGATTAGATTTTCAACAAGATATGAAAACTAAGCTAGCTTCTTATGGAAAAAATCAAGCTGCTGCGTTAGAAATAATGACAGCTGCAGGATGGAAATAAGTGAAAAAACAAAAAAAATTTATTTCTGAAATTAATTTAAATAAATCTTCCAGTGCATGTTCTCCATGTTTACTGGAGTGTAAAAAGGTTAATGAAAGAATAAATAAAAGAAAAATATCAGAGATTAAAGCTAAGGAGGTTCCGCATATCCTAAAAGTATTTAATTTTTGATTTTCACTTAAATAGTACCCACAATAAATGGTTATTTATTGTGGGTGCCTTACTTTTTTCATGATTATAGGCGGATATAATATGAAATTTAACATCTGGTATATTTCATCTTTTTTTATTTCAATCATTGTATTAATACCAATAATTACTGTGTCTTTCAGTTTTTTTGAAAGTACTTCTAATTACTATGAAATTTTAAAAGATACTTTTTTAATAGAGTATATCTTTAATTCGTTAATTTTATTAATATCAGTATTAATTTTTACATTTATATTAGGTGCTGGAGCAGCATATTTAGTTTCATTTTATGAGTTTCCTGGAAGCAATTTTTTTAAATGGGCATTAATTCTATCTTTTGCAGTCCCACCTTATATTTATGCATACTCTTTAACAGCTTTTTTTGAAAATTATGGAACTGCATTTACTCTTTTAAAAACTTTATTTGGTGATGCAAATTATAATAAAAGTATTCCAAAATTTGATGGGATGTTTGGCGCAATATTATCTATTTCTTTTTCTCTTTACGCGTATGTATATATCCTGACTAGGGCATCATTTTTATACCAGTCACAAAATTTAATAGATTTAGGTAAAAATCTAGGTTTTTCTAAGTTTGAATCTTTATATAAAATTATATTACCGGCTGCAAGACCAGCAATTGTTGCTGGTTTATCTTTGGTTGCTATGGAAACATTGGCAGAGTTCGGAGCAGTTGATTTTTTTTCAATAAATACTTTGACAACAGGTATTTATAATTCTTGGATATATTTCGATGATTTAGCCTTTGCAAACAGAATATCTTTTTTTTTATTATTATTTATATTTACAATGTTTATTCTAGAAAATTTATCTAGAAGAAAAGCTAAATACCATTTTAATACTAGAGAAGGTCTTAAACAAAAAGAAAAAGCTAAACTTTTAGGTTATAATTCTTTTTTTGCATTTATTTTTTGTTTCTTTTTATTTTTTTTAAGTTTTTTATTTCCTCTAAGCCAAATGTTTTATTGGACTGTAAAGTTTCCTGAAAATTTATTTGATCTAGATAAATTAAATTTAGTTTTAAACACACTTTATTTGGTTGTAATGTCTAGCTTAGTTTTGATAATATTTTCATTGATATCTAATTATGGTAATAGAGTTTCTGGTAATAGATCTTTAAATATTTTATCTACTTTATCAATTTCAGGTTACGCAATCCCAGGTGTGATATTAGCTATTGCTTTTATTACTTTTATAGCATGGTTTGATAACAGTATAATTAAAACATTGGGATTTAATTCAATTAAAAAAATATTTATAGGTTCAGTTCTGGGATTAGTTTTAGTTTATTTTGTAAGATTTTATTCCTTGGCTTTTAATGGAATAAAATCCGGCTATGAAAAGATAAATATCTCAGTTGATGAAAGCGCCTATTTGTTAGGTTATTCCAAAAAGAAAACTTTTATGAATATTCACATACCTTTTCTAAGAAATTCTCTTTTATTTATTATAATTCTAATCTCTTTAGAAATAATAAGAGAATTACCAATTACCCTAATTTTGAGACCTTTTAATTTTGAGACTTTTGCTACTACAGCTTATATTTCCGCATCAGAGGATTTACTAGAAGCAGCAGCTGCGCCATCTTTATTTTTGATTTTAATTGCAAGTTTTTTCATTATGATTACATCAAAATATATTTTAAGAGAAACTCATGAATAAAAATTTTTTAGAAGTTAAAAATGTGGATTTTAGTGCTGGAGGTAAAATAAAAGTTAAGAACGTTTCATTTTCTATAAAAAAAGAAGGAGATATTATTTGTCTTCTAGGACCATCTGGTGTTGGAAAAACTACTATATTAAGAACAATTGCAGGGTTAGAAAAAATAAATAATGGTACAATAGAATTAAATGGAAAAACTTTATCTTCAAAAAAAATAAATATTGAACCAGAAGATAGAAATATATCTTTAGCTTTTCAAGAAAACAGTCTGTTTCCACATTATTCTGTAAAAAAAAATATTTTGTTAGGCGCTGAAAGAAATAAAGAAAAAAAAAATCAAAGTATTAGATTTGAAAAGTTAGTAGATTTATTGAATATCTCTAAAATTTTGAATAAGTATCCCCATCAAATAAGTGCTGGGGAAGCTCAAAGAGCATCACTAGCAAGATCTCTAATTTCTTTACCTGATTTATTATTATTAGACGAACCTTTATCAAATGTTGACCAAAGCTTTAAAGAAGAAATACAAGTAAGCTTAAAAAAGATATTAAAAAAATTAAAAATTACAACTATAATTGTTACGCATGATTCGTACGAAGCCTTTTATTTAGGATCAAAATGTGGAATAATTATAAATCAAGAACTTAAACAATTTGACGATCCTTATAATGTTTATCACTTACCAAACTCGATTGAGGTGGTAAATTTTTTGAATAGAGGAATTCTAATACCAGCAGAGGTTACTGGTGAAAATTCTTTGGAAAATGATGATTTGGGAACAATAGAGGGAAATTTTATAAAACATTATCCGAAAGGATCAAATGTAAAACTACTAATTCAGCCTGAAGATCTTGAACATGATGATAAAAGTAATTTGAAACTCGAGGTAGTTGATAGAAAATTTAGAGGCACAAATTTTATTTATACCTTAAGGACGCCTAGCAACACTTTGATCCCAGTTTTTGTTCATTCGCATCATATTCATCAACACGAAGTAGATGAAAAATTTGGTATTAAAAGGCCGATACATATTGATCATATAGTTTGCTTCTAATAAAAGCGTTTTTGATAAAATGAATAGTAATTTTAAAATCTTTTTAAAAGGAATTATTGATGTAAGCCCATTAATGATCCCTGTAATTCCATTTGGATTAATATTTGGAATTTTAGCGATAGATGTTGGTTTCACTCCTCTAGCTACAATGGGTATGTCATTAATTATTTTTGGTGGTGCATCGCAAATAGTACTTCTACAATTATTTTCTGGTGGAGCATCTTCATTGGTCATAATTAGTTCAGTTGGTGCAGTTAACTCAAGACATCTATTATACGGCGCAGTTGTATCAGAACATTTATCTGATTTAAAATTAATTTGGAAAATCATAATTTCATATTTTTTGATTGATCAGGCCTTTGCTAGATCAAATGAATATTTTAAAAAGAATAACAATAAAAATAAATATTTTCATTTAATTGGTGGAGGAGTTACTTGTTGGGTAATTTGGCAATCTACAACATTTTTAGGAATTATTTTAGGGGCTGCTATCCCAGAAAAACTAGGACTAAGTTTTGCGGTTCCTTTAACATTTTTGGCATTATTAGTTGATGATTTTAGAAAATTAATAAATGTGATTGTTATTATTATTTCAGGTTTAGTTGCTACCTTTGGTTATCATCACATACCTTACAAAGCATATGTAATAGTAGCTGCTTTATTAGGACTATGTGTGGCTGGAATATTAATTAAATTTTTAAAAAAATGAGTGATTGGTTTTTAATAATTTGTTGCGGATTGGTTACTTTTCTAACTAGGTTTTCAATGATTGCAATCTTAAAAAAAGAAATGTTCAACGATAAGATGAGGGAAGTTTTATCATATGTGCCTTCAGCAATTTTTCCTGCAATTATATTTCCAGCGCTCCTGTTAGATAATACTGGATCATTAGAAATAGAGAATAATCCTAAAATTTTGGCTGCAATTATTGCCATGGTAATTGGAATATTTACCAGAAATATTATTGCGACAATATTTTCCGGATTAGCTTCTTACTGGATTTTAATTTTTGTTGTATAAAATCTTATGAAAAAATTTTTAGTAATAATTTTTTGTGTAATAACTTTTAATGCTATTGCGTTAGAGAAAGAAACTACTTTTAATAAACAAATGTTTGATAAAGCCCAATCTGAGGGTAAATTTGTAATAGTAAGCTCATGGGTAAAGTACTGTTCTTCTTGTGCTGGCCAGATGAAAATTTTAAAAACTGCTCAAAAAGAGGGTGAGTTATCGGACATTAAATTTGATAATATTGAATATTTTTCTTTTGATATAACGGAGACAGAAATTTCAAAAATGTTGAATGTTCAGTTTCAAACAACTCTTTTGATTTTCAAGGATAATAAAGAAATATATAGAAGCGTTGGTGAAACTACAAAAGATTTAATTTATGAAGCTATTAAATCTTCTATAAAGACTTAAACACCAAGTTTTAGATTGCTAGAAACATTATAATCAATTTTTTCTGGTTTTTTCAGATTTAAATTATTCATAATTTCAATATATTCGTCCACATTTCTTACTTGTAATCTTGGATTGGATCTCTTCTCTTTTCCAATAGTGCTAACCGTTTCACCTTTATAATCATGAGCAGGATATAAAAGTGTATCTTCAGGCAGCTTCAATAGCCTATTGAATATAGAATTGTATGCATCTGTGGAATTGCCATTTTGAAAATCAGTTCTTCCAGTACCATTAATTAGCAATGTATCACCAGAAAATAAGTATTTATCCATTAAAAAACAGAAACTATCTGATGTATGACCAGGAGTGTAAATTGCTCTAAAATTTAATTTATCTAATTTAATTATTTCATCATCTTTGACTTTTAATTCCACTGCATCTGTTGGAGTATGCTCGCCCATTATAGTTACACATTTTGTTTTATCTCTTAATTTTCCCGCACCAGTAACATGATCAGCATGGATATGAGTATCGATTACTTTAACTAATTTTAAATTTAATTGATTAAGTATTTTTATGTAGTCCTCAACATTATCTAAAACCGGATCTATGATTAAAGCCTCTCTTCCTTCTGATGAGGCAATTATGTAAGTGTAAGTGCTGGATTTTTTATCAAAAACTTGTTTAAAAATCATAAAATATTATTATCACATAAATATGGAATCTTCTACCTTAGACTGGTTTTGTACAAATACTTGGAAACAAAGTGCCAAGAATACTAGCTGGTGTTTATTAGGTTGTGCTATAGGAGATTTTGGAACAATCTTATATTTTCAATTAACAGAAATACCTTTCCCGGTATTAGGTGTAATGATTTTAGCAATTATTAATGGTTTAATTACTAGCATACTTCTTGAAACAATCATTTTAATTAAACAAAATTTTAGTTTTAACAATGCAATTAAAACAGCAATGGGTATGAGCTTTATATCAATGGTAAGTATGGAAATTGCGATGAATTTAACAGATTACTTATTAACTGGTGGAGCAATATTAACATGGTGGGTAATCCCTTTAATGCTAATTGTTGGGTTTTTGACACCTTGGCCATATAATTATTGGAGATTAAAAAAGTATGGCATCAACTGCCATTAAAAATTGGGATAATAAAACTTGGCTATCTTCACAAAAATATATAAGTGAATTTAACAAATTTTTGATCGAAAATATTAATCTGGACAGAAGTTTTAAAATTCTGGATATTGGATGTGGTCGTGGGAAAATTTTAGGTGCTTTAAACTCTAAGCTTAAGTTTAAGATAAAGCCATTAGGAATAGATATTGTCAAACACAAAGACCTGGATAAAAGAATTAATTTTAAGAGAATTAATGCTTTAAACTTTTCATTAGTTGATAATCAAAAGTTTGATTTAATCTTAATTAAACAAACCATACATCTAATGAAATTCAATGAAATCAAAAGATTATTACGACTATTAAAACAAAAATTAAACCCAATGGGTAAAATTCTAATTTTTACTTTAGACCCAGATAAAAATGAAATTCCAACTTTTAAAGTTATGAAATTTAAACTTAACCAATCTCTTGTAAGGGACAAAAAAATATTGGAAATTATTAAAAAATTATATCCTCAAAGTATTAAAAAAAAATTTGTTTTTAATGTAAGAATTAATAAACGAAAATATATAACAATGATAAAAAATAGATATATATCTACATTATTAGCTTTTTCTAAAAAGCAACTTGTTCAGGGAACAGAGGAAATTGAATTAAAATTTAAAGATACTTTAAGATTTAAGGATAAATTAATTTGTATTATTTTATAGTATTCTCTTAAGTAAATTTTCTTTAAATAAAAGTTTATGAACTATTACAGCAAAAATATGTAATGATATAAGTGTTATTAATGTGTAATTTCCAACAATATGGATTTCATAGAATGTTTCTGCTAATTCAAAATTATCCTTAATTTCAAGATTAAAAAAGAACATGTCAAGTTCTTCACCGTTATATAGCTTTTTTAAAGCACCCGAGATAGTTATTGTTAAAATTGCAATGTATAAAAAAATATGATTCAATTTTGCAATAATTTTTTGTCCAGGAAAAAGACTATGTGATAAGCGTGGAGTTGGATTTAAAGTTTTATATATAAGTCTCAATAAAGTTAAATAAAAAATGCTCAGTCCTAAAGTTACGTGAATACTTTCAACAGTTAACCTTCTTTCACTAAAATCCATATCAACTAAATAGAAGCCCAAAGGAATTTGAATAATTAAAGCTGCGGCACTTAACCAGTGAAATATTTTGGAAATAGTCCCATATTCTGTTAAGCTATTGGTAATTCTCATATGTTAATAAAATATAATATTATAGGGTTAAAGTATATTTTCTTTATTTCAATTTTTGTTATTTTGTCGCTTCCAGCAAACTCAGAGCTTTCAGTTGAAGAGATAATCAAAGGAAGAAAAGCATTATTCAGTAAGAATTATAGTACAGCAAAAAGAGTTCAAGCTTTAGCTAGTAAAGGTGAATTTGAAAAAGCGAAAACTTTGATGATAGAAATGAGTGAAAATTATAAAACATTAATTGAATATTTTCCTGATAATTCCAAAGAGGGATTTAAGACAGAAGCGTTACCGATTATTTGGGAAAATAAAAATGAATTTAACGACCTAATGACTAAATCATCAAATGATATGATTAAACTAACTAAAATAATTGAGACATCAGATGATATACGAGGTACTATCGGAAAATTTATGTGGTCTAATTGCAAAGCTTGCCACAGTAAATTTAGAGCTCCGCATTAATTTGTAAAAAAGAGGTTTGCTCTTTTAGTTTTTTTTCCAAAAGAGCTCCTCTAAATTGCCTTTTTGGCTTTTAAATCCAAACGGATCTTATTTTTTATATTTGTATTGATTATGTAATTAGCCAGCTAAGTATCAGGTGGCTTTTGATTCATGTGAATAACCTCCTTGATAAAAAGTTAAATTTTTAGGGGGTTGTATTCAAGATATATATTTAGCATAAATTAAAATAAATTAATTGAATACAACCTCGTGTTTTTATAATATTCGCGCATTAAAAAAATTCACTTATAAATAGAAATTTTAAATTGCTTTGGGAATAAATATATATAATCTTGACTAATGAAATATATAAATGGTTTGATAAGTTTGTTAGTAAGTTTGGTAGCATCAACAGTTATCATTTATGCCATAAACATTGTTGCAGGTTTTGCAGGTGCCGATTATTCTTTTACAAACGGTGAGGTTTTTGTAATTTGGATTTTAATGGCAATCTTAGTCAACAACTGCTTTAAAAAATAATATTTTTTTCAATGAGTAACTCAGTAAAAACTGATGACGTTATCTTTAATTTTTTTAAACAAATTTGTGATGAAAAAGATGACCAAAAGTGTGTTGAGTTAGGAAATAATTGGATTAAAGCTATGGAGAAAAATTTAATGAATATAGAAGAAAACTTAGATGAAAAAGATAAAATTAAACACAAAGAGGATATCCAAAATAATCGCAATCATTTAGATAGTCTTAAAGGTAAAAGTTCAACTGAGTGGAAAGAATACGCAACCAAATGTATGGTTGAAATTATGGATAATAAAGTGTAATTATCCTCTTAAGGGGTGTCTTTACAGACTGAGATTAAACCCTAAGAACCTGTCCGGTAATTCAGAAAGGGATTAATGCATAAAACATATTTTTTAAGTCAATATACATCGTTAACATTAGTTATTTTCATCAGTTTAATATTTGTTTTTTTAGGTCTGTACAATTCAAAAAATTACCAAGGCCTTAACAATTATCTAACAGCAAATAGAAATATTGGATTATTTTCTTTAACTACAAGTTTAACTGCTTCAGCTTTGGGTGCATGGATTTTATTTGGTCCAGCTTCTGCGGCTACCTGGGGAGGAATAGGAGCTATTATTGGATATTCACTAGGCACAGCCTTTCCAATGTTTTTTTTAATTTATCTTGGAAAAAAAATTAGAAAAGAATTCCCGAAAGGCTCTTCTTTAGTTGAGTTCATGAGAAAAAAGTTTGGAAAAAGTTTATTTAAACTTATTTTGTTAATGACAATTTTTTATATGTTTATTTTTTTATGTGCTGAAGTAACTGCAGTTGCAGTTTTAATAAATTATATTTCAGGTACAGAGCTTTGGAAAACTGCTTTAATTGTACTTATATCTACACTTATCTACACTTTGTATGGAGGACTGAGAGCTTCAATTTTTACTGACAATATTCAAATGGTTGTAATCTTAATTCTTTTATTGATTTCTTTTGTATACATAAACTCTTATACAGGATCTGAATTTTCTTTTGAGTTTGTTAAAGAAAAAAATCCTCATCTTTTAAGTTTATCCTATCTACCTAATTATACAGCTAGTTTGACTTTTTTTATTGCTGTGGCTGCTACAAATTTATTTCACCAAGGTAATTGGCAAAGAGTGTATGCTGCTAAAGACTTCAAAACCTTAAAAAAAAGCTTAATCATTTCTTTTTTTATAATAATACCTGTCGTATTTTATATGGGTTTTTCAGGAATGATTGCTTTTTCTATAGATCCAACAATAAGGCCTGATCTTGGTTTTTTTACATTATTACTTAAACAACAGACTGAACTTTCATCTTTTATTATAATTGTATTAGGTTTGGCATTAACCATTTCCACTATAGACACGTTAGTAAATGCAATATCAAGCTTAATTGTTGTTGATGGAAAAGCATCACTTAACATAAATGGAAAAACAAACTATTTGAAGCTTTCTAAATATGTGATTTTATTTTTATGTCTTATTTCTTTTATTGTTGCATCAAAAGGATTTGACATCTTATATTTATTTTTATTAGCTGATTTATTCTGTTGCGCTTTTGTACTCACTGTTTTTTATAGCTTTTATAATAGGAGCATCAATGAAAAAACAGCGTATGTATCAATTATTATTGGATTAATTGGTGGTTTTTTAATGTTCCCCACACCTGATTTCTCTAAAAGTTTATTAGTAGGAATTTTATTATCCAAAAAAATATTTGCACCTTTTGTCTCACAATCTTTATTATTTTTATCATTTGTAATAGCAACTTTTCTACCATTAATAGTTCTCACCGTTAAAAGGTTTAAATTTTAGTAGATTGTATTAAGGTAATTAGTTGCTATATATCTGATGAAATGTCAGACAATCAAATAGTAATAAGTGATTTATCAAAAGTTTATGATAATGGATTTACAGCTTTAAAAAATATTAATTTGAATATAAAAAAAGGTGAAATTTTTGCAATGCTCGGACCAAACGGGGCAGGCAAAACAACACTCATAAGCATTATTTGTGGCGTTGTAACTCCATCATCTGGAAAAGTTTTGGTAGATAATTATGATATTATCAAGGATTTTAGAGAAACAAGATCGAGAATAGGAATAGTGCCTCAAGAATTAACTTTGGAACAATTTGAAACTGTCTTTAATAATGTTTCATATTCAAGAGGACTCTATGGGAAAAAACCTAATCCACAACACATTGAAAAAATTTTAAAGCAACTAAGTCTGTGGGATAAAAAAAATCTTAGACTTCGTCAATTATCTGGTGGTATGAAAAGAAGAGTTTTAATAGCTAAAGCCCTATCTCATGAACCAAGTATACTATTCTTAGATGAACCAACAGCTGGAGTTGATGTTGAATTAAGACGAGATATGTGGAAAATTGTAAAATCTTTAAGAGAAATTGGTGTTACAATAATTCTAACTACTCATTATATAGAAGAAGCAGAGGCGATAGCTGATCGAGTTGGAGTAATAAATCAGGGTGAGATTATAGTAGTTGATCAAACTAAAGAGCTTTTAAAAAAAATGGGTACCAAAAAATTGACAATAGAACTCCAAGAAAAAATATCACAAATTCCTAATAAACTTGGTAAGTATAATTTGACTATTGGAAATAATAATATGTCATTAGATTATATCTATAATGTCGAAGCAAAAAGAACGGGTATAACAAACCTATTGCAAGATTTGAAAGATGCAGGTTTAAGACTCGCTGATTTAAAAACAGAACAAAATTCACTAGAGAAAGTATTTGTTAGTTTAGTAAGGGAAGATAATGCAATTTAATTATATTGCTTTTAAATCAATCTACTTACATGAAATGGATAGATTTAAAAGGACTTTAGGCCAATCTTTAATTTCACCTGTTTTATCCACTTCTCTATATTTTATTGTATTTGGTTCAGTTATTGGTGGTTATGTTCAAAACATTGATGGGATTAGTTATGGATCATATATTGTTCCAGGCTTATTAATGCTAACTTTATTGACTCAATCAATAAGTAACACCTCATTCGGTATATTTTTCCCAAAATTTAATGGCACAATTTACGAAATTTTAGCTGCGCCAATATCTACATTTGAAATAGTGCTAGCATTTGTGGGGGCAGGAGCAACAAAAACTTTAATTGTTGGCGTTATAATATTTATAACATCAACTTTTTTTGTTGATGTTTATGTCCAAAAACCATTTTTGATGATCATGATACTCATATTGGTAGCTTTTACATTTGCTTTATTTGGATTTTTAATAGGTTTAATGAGTTCCAACTTTGAACAAATGTCAGTTGTCCCTACTTTGGTTATCACACCAATGGTTTTTTTAGGTGGAAGTTTATATTCTTTAGATATGTTACCACCGTTTTGGCAAACAGTGACTTATTTTAATCCAGTGGTTTATTTAATTAATGGTTTAAGATATTCATTTTATGGGGTGTCTGATTTTAATATTTGGATAAGTATTTCCTCAATGATTTTATTTTTAGTTTTTTGTATTATCATTGTTAGTATGCTTTTGAAAAAAGGATATAATATAAAATCTTAAGCTTTGGTAATTTTTTTCTTAGGATCATAAAAGGGTTTTTCAATTATTTTAGAAGGAATTTTTGTACCGTTGATATTAACAATTAAGTTATTACCAATTTCAGATTGATCTACTTTAACCATAGCAAGTGCAATATTTTTTTTTAACCTTGGAGAATATACTGCAGATGTAACTTTACCTATTTTTTTTCCATTAATAGTAATTGGCCAGAATTTTGTATTAGGTCCTTTTAATGACTTACAGTGCAATTCAAGTCCGACTTGTTTTCTTTTAATTCCATCGTTTTTAATTTTTTTTAAGGAATCTTTTCCTATAAAATTGACATTTCCATCTAAACTTACTAATCGATCTAATCCAAGTTCAAATGGATTTGTGTTGATGTCAGCATCTGCATGATAAGAGAGCATTCCTCCTTCGATCCTTCTTATTGTAGAGGTATGACCTGGTTTGAGACCATAGTCTTTGCCAGCTTGCATAATTTTTTCATAAAGTTGATTTCCTTTAGAACCATCTCTCAAGAAAATCTCATATCCAAATTCACTTGACCAGCCTGTTCTCGAAACTATCAAAGGTATATCGTCTAATTCTAATTCCCTGAACCAGTAATATTTTAAATCTTTGATATTTTCCCCAAATAATTTTATCATTATTTTTTTGGATGTTGGTCCTTGTAATTGTAGCGGGGAAACATCTGGTTCAATTATATTGACATTAAGACCTGAATTTATAGCAACTCCTTGCGCCCACAGTAAAACATCACTATCAGCAAGTGATAACCAAAAATGATTTTCAGCTAATCTTAAAAGAACAGGATCATTTATTATTCCACCTTTGTTGTTTACTATTAAAACGTATTTACATTGACCAATGCTCAACTTAGATAAATCTCTAGGAGTGATTAATTGTAAGAATTTAAATGCATCGGGACCCGTTATTTCTACCTGCCTCTCAACTGCTACATCGCATA
This sequence comes from uncultured Pelagibacteraceae bacterium, assembly GCA_902516465.1. Classification (GTDB taxonomy): domain Bacteria; phylum Pseudomonadota; class Alphaproteobacteria; order Pelagibacterales; family Pelagibacteraceae; genus Pelagibacter. Next base: position 82,737 of record CABXZD010000003.1, on the reverse strand, counting down.
AAATGGATTTTTTTATTAAATTCCAAAAATTTTCCTCAGGGTTTCCAAAATCTCTAGGAATATACATGTGATTATAAACTGAAAAACCTTTTGCACCCCATTTAACTGTAGAATCAAAATATGGGGATTTTCTTATCTGTGTTCCAAAACCAAAATTTTTATTATTCATTAAAAAATAACATATTTGAGCTAATATATAAGTAAATCTAAATAATTAATACTTACTCAATATATTTTCGATGCCATAGAATTAAAGGTGAATCTTGAAATATTCTAAAACTTTTCACCCCAAAGATTAATTTACTGGTATTATAAGGCACTTTCCAAAGTGGATTAGTTGCAACATCCCCACTCATAACAGTTTTTTGGTTCCATCCAAAAGCGAAAATTATAAAAATAAAGATAACTAGTTTTTTTTTATTCATTAAAAAAATTAATCTATTAGACATTGTCTTGAAGTCCACATCAATATATTGATATTTATACAGAAAAAAATAAAAGAAAATTGAGAAAGAAATCATCATACCAACCCATCTTCCCCAATCGTAAGCAAAAATGAAAAGAGGTATTACTGGTATAAATAAAAATAAAATTAAAAATAAGATATTTTCAAATTTAAATATAGAAAAAATATTTTCATTTTTAAATTTAGAGTGATAAGAGATAAAAAATAAAGGAAAAAAACCAATTAAGATAATCAAAAAATATCTTAGGACAAATTTTAAAATATCTTGAGTAGAATTTTTACCATACATAAAATCAATCATTGTCCCAAATTGATTAATGTCGTTTATTATTAAAAGGCTGCAAGACATATAACATTTTTCGTTGAAATTAGACAAAAGACTTTCTTTCATTATATTGTGATCCTCAATAGTAAGTGGGAATAAAAAGAAATAAATTATAATTAATATTGATGGTAAAAATAAAAAACATATTTTAAAAAAAGTACTAAATTTTTTAACATTTCTTTGAGTTATTAAGCAGGCTACTATAAATGGAAAAAATAATATTATTTCTTCATATATCATACAAACAATTGGTGTAATTATAACAATATATAGATTTACGTATTTGTGATAATTTGAATTTGGGTTAGATAAAATTAAAAAACATAAAAAATATATATAAAGAAAAAGTTCCTTTCTTGCTAAAACCTCAATTTCAGCTACAGGATAAAGTAAAAAAATGGGGGTAAAAATAACGAATAAAAGAAAAGAATTTATATTTAAATTTTTAAAAAAATTATATGTTAAAAAAAGAAAGGTCAAATAAGTGAAAACCTGAAGTAAGAAAATAACAAATCTTAAGTCAGTCTTGAAAAATTTAGCTAAATGAAAGCAAATTTCCCCAATTAAACCTCTTCTAGTAAAGCCTCCCTGGTAATTAATCAACCACTCTGAAATAGTCGAGTCGTTAGAAACGTCATATTTAGAATATAAAAAAACAATTCCACAAAATCCTAAAAAGAGGAGATATATTAGAAAATATTTATTGAATTTATTAATTTTATTAAATGAAATATTTTGCATTTTGTTTTTTAACATATTTCTTATAATAATTAGCAAAATAGATAATCAAATATCCAAGAAATCAAATAGTAATTTTTCTATGTGAAAACGGACTATATTTTAATTAGAATTGTTCTGACTCTGTTGAGCCATCCATAGCAGTTGTTGAGCTTTTACCACTACTTATAGTGTTAGAGACAGCATCAAAATAAGATGTACCAACTTCTCTTTGATGTTTTACGCTTGTATAACCATCTTTTTCACGTGCAAATTCTTGTTCTTGAATTTTTGAATAAGCAGACATTCCTTCTTTTTTATATTTCTCTGCAAGTTCAAAAATTGCGATATTTTGGGTATGGAAACCAGCTAAAGTAATAAATTGAAATTTATAACCCATCGCACTAATTTCTTTTTGAAAAGAAGCTATTTCAGAATCAGTTAAATGTTTTTTCCAATTGAAAGAAGGTGAACAATTGTAAGCTAAGAGTTTACCTGGAAATTTCTCATGTATAGCATCTGCAAATTTTTTAGCCTCTGCTAAATTTGGTGTTGCAGTTTCACACCAAATTAAATCAGAATACGGTGCATATGCAAGACCTCTTGAAATTGCTTGCTCAATTCCTGCTTTTACATAATAAAACCCTTCTGGTGACCTTTCACCAGTCATAAAGGGTTTGTCATTGTCATCATGATCATTAGTAATTAATTTTGCAGCATTAGCATCAGTCCTTGCTAATATTATTAATGGGACATCAGCAATATCAGCTGCAAGTCTAGCTGCTTTTAAATTTTTAATCATTGTGCTAGTTGGAACAAGGACCTTACCCCCCATGTGACCACATTTCTTTTCGCTAGCTAATTGATCCTCAAAATGAACTCCTGCAGCACCAGCTTTAATGAATTTTTTTGCTAGCTCAAATACATTTAACGGCCCACCAAAACCCGCTTCACCATCTGCTATAATTGGAAGCATGTAATCAACTCTTTTTTCTTTGTTCATATCTCCGTCTGTTAATTCCATATGTTGAATTTGATCTGCTCTTATTAAAGCATTATTCATTGACTCTACTAATTTTGGTGCACTATCATAAGGATATAATGATTGATCTGGATACATTTCGCCAGCACTGTTAGCATCAGCAGCAACCTGCCATCCACTTAGATAAATTGCTTTTAAACCTGCCTTAGCGTGTTGAACAGCATGATTACCTGATAAAGATCCTAAAGTGTTTACATAATTTTCTGTATTTAAAAGCTTCCATAACTTTATAGATTGTTGTTTACATAAAGAGTATTCTATCTTGATAGATCCTCTAAGCCTTTTTACATCTTCTGGAGTATAATCTCTCTTTATTCCAGCAAATCTTTTTAAATCGTATGAGATATTTTCTGCACTCATTTAGGAGATCCTATACTGTTAAAATATTATTAGTAAGAAATGAATTTTTAAGTAGAAAAAGTAAAGATTAGTTTGAGTCGCTTAGGGTCTCAACTAGATCTTGCATTCCACTTGAACCCCAATCACAATGATCATCTCTCATGTAGATCCCTCTGCTGTTGTGTCTAGCTAGATCTTCATGTCTTATGATTTGAGCCTCATTTTCACTATTTTTAATTTTTTCGTCCATGTAAATCTTATAATTTACAGGATTTACAAAATCTACAAAAAACTATAAAAGGCTTGTAAATTAAAGAAAAAAATTGTAAATTTAAATTTACAAAATTTACTAATAGTAAATATGAGTCAAATTGATTTAAAAATTGGTCCAAAAATAAAGGCTTTTAGGAGACAATTAGGTCTACAAGCTAATAAACTTGCTGAGGAATTAAATATTTCTGCCAGTTATTTAAACTTAATTGAAGGTGGAAAAAGAAAGATAGATGGAGATCTGTTACTTAAAATTTGTGAAAAATTGAACATTGAGCTTTCACAACTTACCTCAAAAACTGATTTAAATTTAGAGAATACATTATCAGAAATTTTAGATGACGAACTATTTGAGGATTTAGACATATTGGGCCCAGAAGTAAAAGACCTTGTAGGAACAAATCCAAAAATTGGGAAAGCAATTGTAAGACTGGGTGATATTCTAAAAAAGAAAGACCATGAACTTGTAAATAAAATTGAAAAAATGTCAGGTAAAATTGTTGATAATAGAAAAAATTCTTTTCCGGGGGAAGTAATATCAGACTTTTTACAAGAAAATAAAAATTATTTTCCTAAACTCGAAGATTTTGCAAATAAAGTTTTCGAAAAAGTTCAAAAAAATAATAGAACAAGATATATAGCTCTTTGTGAATATTTAAAATCAGAACACAGTATAACTGTTAAAGATGTCATTCCAGAAGAGGACAAACCCTTCTCTAAAATCTTTGATAAAAATAAAAAAGTACTTCTACTAAGTGATTACAGTTCTTTAGAAACAAAAAAACTTCATGCAGCTGCTCAAATAGCACAAGAGGGCGCAAATAAAGAAATTGAGGAATATTTATCTAAATTTACTTTCCCATCCGAAGAGTCAAAAAAATTGACAAAAGTTGCTTTATTAAATTATTGTGGTGCCGCTATCTTAATGCCTTATAAACCTTTCCACTCTGAGTGTAAAAAACTTAAATACGATCTAGAGTTATTACAAAATACTTTTGCAACATCATTTGAACAAGTTGCTCACAGAGTTACGTGTCTACAAGATCCAAAATTACCTGGTATTCCATTCCATTTTTTAAGAGTAGATATGGCAGGGAATATATCAAAAAGATTCTCACTCTCTGGAATAGAGATACCAAGATATGGGGGCGCTTGCCCAAGATGGAATGTTTACTCAGCATTAACAAGACCAGGAGTTATTCAGGCTGCTGTAAGTAAGATGACTAACGGTGAAAAATATGTATGTATTGCGAGGACAGTAGAAAAAGGAATTGGAAGATTTGGTCAATCAAAAAGTATTCTATCTATTGGACTTGGCTGTGAAGCGAAATATGCAAAAGATTTTGTATATACAGAAAATATAAATATAAATGATAAATCGTCAGAAATACCAATCGGTGTATCATGTAGAACTTGTGATAGATTAGACTGTTCACAAAGAGCTTTTCCTCCTCTACATAAAAAGTTTGATGTTGATATCAATTCAAGGGGAGTTTCAGTCTATGTTGGAGATAAAAGCTAGAAGTTTTTTACTATGATTAAATTTATCTTACCAGCAATTATTTTTTTTTTAATAGTATTATTTTGGGAAAAAATAAATAAATATATTTACAATAAGTTTAAAATTAAGATTAATTATATAATTATATTTGTTAGTTTAATTTTCTTAGGAATTATTTTTATTCTGTTGTATTTCTGATTTTTATGGAGACTTTGAATATAATTAAGAACTGACTCAATTATGGATAATTTAAATATATTAATTGTTGAGGGAAATTTACGTGAGGAAAATCAGAGTTTTACTGATGGAGGGATCAAAACTCATACTGAAAGTTTAAAGGATAGTATTAGTTATTTTACAAATAGTTTGAAATTAGACGTTGTTAACCCATCTTCAGATGAAAATGTATCAAATGTTGTAAATAACTTAAAAAAATACGATGGCTTAATTTGGGGTGGCAGTAGTTTAAACATTTATAATGATACTCCAGAGATAAGAAAACAATTAGACTTCATGAAAGAGTGCCAAAAAAACATTAAAAACATCCTGGCTATTTGTTGGGGTATGCAGGTTGCAGTAACTGTAGCAGGTGGAGAAGTAAAAAAAAGTTTAAATGGACCTCATCGAGGTATAGCTCACGATATTAAGATTAATACAAATGGATCCAAACATCCTTTATATAAAAAAAAAGATAAAAGGTTTAATACTCCGGCATTTAATTTCGATGAGGTCGTGACATTACCTAAGGGCGCAACTTTACTATCTTCGAATCCAATCAATAAAGTAATGGGCGTGCATTTTAATGCTGGTATAAGCAACATTTGGGGCATTCAATATCATCCGGAAATAACTTATCAAAAAATGATAAGTTTGATACATTTTAGAAGAGACAGACTCCTTGAAAAAAAGGCGTTTGTTGATCAATCGGAAATAGACAATCATGTCGAAATTATTGAAGAGGAAGATAAAATTTCAAATAAAGATGCTAGAATGAGAGAACTGGAAAATTGGCTTGAATTTATTAATCCGGCTTAATTTAGTAGTATTGGTATTTTGGATTTTTTTTGATCAAAATGTACTATTGCGTATGAGTTTATATCTGATTAAGATTAAATATTATGTTTAGTTATATTTTACCATTTATCGCATTGATATTAGTAGTTGTATTTATTCATGAATACGGTCACTACTATTTTGCAAAAAAATACGGTGTAGGAGTAACAGATTTTTCAATTGGATTTGGTAAAGAAATATTTGGATGGAATGACAAAGCAGGAACTAGATGGAAAATTTGCTGGATACCTCTTGGAGGATATGTCAAGTTTTTTGGTGACAGAAATGTATTTTCTCAAGCAGATCAAGAAAAGATTGTTTCAAAATATAATGAACAAGAACGTCAGAAATTATTTGTATTAAAACCTCTATATCAAAGAGTTCTGATTGTTTTTGGGGGTCCATTAGCTAATTTTTTATTAGCCTTAGTTATATTTTTTTCAATTTATACCTTTGTAGGAAAAGATTTAACTCCTGCAGTAATTAATGAAGTACAAAAAGATAGTCCCGCAATGATTGGTGGAATTAAACAGAATGATGTTATTTTAGAAATTGATGGAAATAAAGTTAAAAGCATATTAGACGTTTCAAAATATATTACAATGTCAACAGATGACATTATTGATTTTAAAGTAAAACGATCATACGATGAGTTAACTTTAAAAATTAAACCAGTTATAATTCCAAGTGAAGATAATTTAGGAAATAAAATCAATAAACGTATCATTGGTATTAAATTAGGTGCATATAATAATGAGATTAATCATGTCAAATTAGGACCAGCACAATCAATTTACCACGCATCTCATGAGGTATACTTCGTAAGCATTTCTTCATTAAAATACATTGGAGCAATGATATTCGGAAAAGCTGATACATCTCAATTAGGAGGCCCAATAAGAATAGCAAAAATATCAGGACAAGTTGCTGAGTTTGGCTTATTAGCTTTTATAAGTATGATGGCCTACATTTCAATCAGCTTAGGATTAGTTAATCTATTTCCTATCCCCATGTTAGATGGGGGTCATTTAATGTTTTATGCTTTCGAAAAAGTCTTAGGCCGACCTTTATCACAAAAAACACAAGAAGGTTTTTTTCGAATCGGTTTGTTTATATTGCTATTATTGATGTTTTTCACAACTTTTAATGACCTAAAAGACCTAGGGCTATTTAATTAAATTGATTTTTCAAAAATTAAAAAAGTTCAACAAAATCAACACTTTTTAGTGTTTTTACTACATATTGTGTATAACTTTTAATTATATACTAAAAAAAATCTTGATTTATCCCCACTTTTGATAAAGATAACTAAAATCTAATAACCGGAGCTAAAATGAATAAAAAACAACTAATAGTCAAGCTTTCAGGGGCTTTAAACTTAAGTAAAGCAGATGCAGAAAGAACTTTTGACACAATAACCAACACTATTTTAGACGCTTTAAAAGGTGACGATTCAGTGAAAATCGCTGGATTTGGCACTTACAAAGTTGCTAAACGAAAAGCCAGAGTTGGAAGAAACCCCAGAACAGGTGAACAGATACAAATTGCTGCTTCACAAAAAGTTAAATTCTTACCAGCAAAAGCACTAAAAGAGGTCTTTAATAGATAGTATTTAATCAACAGCCTTAATGATAAAATTCATTAAGGCTGTTACTATATGCAATTACCGCATAGCCAGTTTTCTTAATCAGCGTTAGTTTTTAAAATAATAAAAAAATATACCTATTGTTTAACAGGGAGGTCTTTATGACTAAATTAATAAAAATAATAACTGTGCCACTTACAAGTTTAATATTTCTATTGAGCATGAGTAGCACATCAATGGCGGAGACAACAGTTTCTGCTGAGATAGGTTTTATATTTAATACCTTGCTATTTCTAATTTGTGGTTTTCTAGTCTTTTTTATGGCTTGTGGATTTGCAATGTTAGAGTCAGGAATGGTTACATCGAAAAGTGTATCCGTTATTTGTGCAAAAAATATAGGTTTAATATCAATTGCTGGAATTATGTTCTGGATGTTTGGATATAATCTTGCTTATGGAATACCAGAGGGCGGATATATCGGAAGTTTTATTCCATGGTCGGACTCTAGCGCAGTTGATACTGGTTACGCAGATGGTTCGGATTGGTATTTTCAAATGGTATTCTGTGCAACAACAGTTTCAATTGTTTCTGGAACTTTAGCTGAAAGAATTAAATTATGGCCATTCTTTCTATTTGCAGCGATTTTATCTGGAATCATATATCCAATCGTAATGGGTTGGCAGTGGGGTGGTGGCTGGTTAGCTGCAGCTGGATTCTCAGACTTTGCTGGTTCAACTTTAGTACACTCAACTGGTGGTGCAGCCGCTCTTGCAGGTGCACTTCTTTTAGGTCCAAGAATCGGCAGATTTACAAAATCAGGTGCTCCAGCACCGCTTAAGCCTTTTGCTTCATCATCAATCCCCCTAGTTACATTGGGAGTATTTATTTTATGGCTAGGTTGGTTTGGATTCAATGGTGGATCACAATTAGCTATTGGAACTGCAGATGACGCGATTGCAGTTTCGACAATTTTTCTAAATACCTTCTTAGCAGGTGCCGGTGGTGTAATGGCTGCAGCAACTGTGACTAGGTTAAATTTTGGAAAAACAGATGTTGTTCAAATGTTAAATGGATGTATTGGTGGATTGGTTGCAATAACTGCTGAACCATTAATGCCTTCACCTTTAGCTGCAATTCTAATCGGTGGTGTTGGTGGTATAATTGTTGTATATGGTACTAAACTTCTATTCACATTAAAGATTGATGATGTAGTAGGTGCTATACCAGCTCACTTGTTTGCAGGTATTTGGGGTACATTGGCTGTTCCAATTACAAACCCAGATACTTCATTTGGAACTCAATTATTAGGCGTTCTTTCTATTAACATCTTTGTTTTCGTGGTTGCTTTAATTGTATGGCAAATCATGAAATCAACAATTGGTATCAGATTAAGTAAAGAAGCTGAAACTAAAGGTACAGATGTTACAGAAACTGGCGTAGTTGCATATGCCATACGTGACTAATTGTTTTAAATAACAATAAGGGGACTCTTCGCTCTCTGTATCTCCGCGATTACTCATCGAAGAGTCCCCTAAAACACTCTCTAGTTAGTTAACTTAAAGCCCCCTTGTTTTTTAGGGGGCTTTTTTATTCGTTATCTTCCCAAATCTTTTTGTAATCAATAAAAGGGGCAAGTCCATAACTAGAATTTATATTAGCCAAATGTAAAGATAAACTTTTAATAGGTGATATACAGATTTCATTTTCATAAATTTCATTAATATATTTTTCAAAAGGATCATGGCGGTCAATACATGTTTTGTAAAAATTATCCCAATATTTATTTAATAAATTTTTGCTAGTCATAAAAGTGCAGAGACTCTTTTTTATAGTTCTCCAATGTCTTTTACTTCCAATTAAAATATTGGTTTTTTCATTATTCATATAGAGATAAGGATAATCTGATGGACACATAATGACGTCTTTTTTAATTTGAGAAGCTATCCTTTCGTATGAAGCTATCATTTCATCTAACATTGTTTCAAAATGGATGTAATCGTCTTCAACAAAAAAGATTAAGTCATCACCTTGATTTTTACCAACTTCAAAACTTAGAAGTAGACTTGCTAAATTAGAGAAAGTTTCTAGAGACTTTTGTTCTTTAATGAGTGGTTTATATTTTTCATGATTTAAAGAAATGATTTCAATATTTTGATGTTGTATTAATTTTTTAATTTTGTCTAAATTCTCTTTTTTTGAATGGTCCTCAATAATTACGGTTTTAATTTTTATAAGTGGGTATTTGTCATGACAAAATTTTATAGATTTTATAAGAGAATTAATAGATCTAATCGAATACTCAATTTTTGGTTGCTCAAACAACCTTTTTTTATTTTGATCCCATATTTCAACCTCAGTATTCATTCTTAAAATTATCAATAAAGAATTAACTTTTTTGGTTATATTTACATCTCCCAAAGGTAAAACAATTGACTTTTCATTAATAATTGAAAGATCATCATTTAATTCTTTGTTAAGTGTTGGAGATATAAAATTATTTTGATCAATAATTTCGTATCCAAGTAGTCTTGCAAGTTTTATAAAAATTTTTTTCATATATATTAAATTTATGATATAAATATTTTATCTTATTATGACAATTAAATCATCTCAAACTCTTGTTTCTGAGGCTTTAAAAGAAATAAAAACAATTTCTACTGACGAAGCACACAAAATGTTGAGTGAGAATGTATGTAATTTAATTGATATTAGAGATATCAGGGAACTTGAAAAAGAGGGAAAAGTAGAAGATGCAAATCACATTCCAAGAGGAATGCTTGAATTTTGGTTAGATCCTGACAGCGCTTATTTTAAAAAAGGTAAACTTGACTTAGATAAAGAGATGGTTCTTTTTTGTGCAGGAGGTTTGAGATCTGCCTTAGCTGCTAAATCTTTAAAAGATATGGGTTTTAAAAAAGTTTCTCACATAGATGGAGGTTTTAGCGCTATTAAACAAAGTAAATTTAAAATTGTTTAAGAACGGTATTCATCTAAAGCGTAATCAAGCCGATCTTGTCCCCAAAAAATTTTGTCATTAACAACAAATGTCGGAGCACCAAAAATATCGTCCTCAAAAGCACTATTCGTTAAATTTTTCAATAAATCCTTTACATTTTTGTCTTGAATTTTATTAAAAAATTCATTTTTATTTAATCCAACTTTATTTAAAATCATTTCAATAATTTCTTTATCAGAAATATCTAAATTATCTTTCCAATAAGCATCAAAACAAATTTCAAAAAATTTTTTTTTAAGGCTTTCATTAATTATAAGGTACCCCCGCATTAGGTATAAAGAATTTATTGGAAATTTTATATTCCATATAAATTCGATGTTATTTTTTAACGCTATTAACTCGCAATCACTTTTCATATTTTTCAGTTTACTTTTATTAAATGCAGGAGGAGTTATCCCTCCAAGGTTATGAAGTCCCCCTAATAATATTGGTTTGTATTTAATATTTATTTTATTTTCTTTATCTAATGCATTCAATTTTTTGTAGGCTAAAAAAGAATACGGACTAATAAAATCAAAATAAAAGTTTAAACATTTAGTCATATAAACTAATACTTTTTGAATGAAAAATTCTTATTAACCAGTATATGAATAACCCTAACGGACCAATTAGATATGTAATTAAAAGAGGAATTGTCATTAAAATTTTATTAATTGAAAATTTCTGGGAATCTTTTACTATCCAACCACCAGTAAAGAGATTAATAGAAATAAAATGTATCCAAAACATCATGAGAAATGTTTTATTAGAAAATAATTCTGAAATATTATCAATACCCAAGTAGAGATTAAAATTGTTTCCAAATGTATAAGAACTCAAATAAGCTTTATAAAGAACAAAAATGTACGCTCCACCAAGAATGAAGATTGGAAAAATTGAAGTTACTAAATATCTGCAAATATTAGATTGAGGAAAAAAGATTAATACAAACCAAAAGGGTAAAACTCCGAAATTTACCCAATAATAGAGCATTTCGATTGAGAAATAATTATAAATTTGTTCGACCATTTTAAAGTATATTATATTAAATCTAGTGATGATTCCCATAAGAAATAAAAAAAAAACACTCCAAGTAACCGTCGACGAGATGAGAAACTTCGCATTTGCTTATGTTGAAAAGTATGCGCCATCAAAACAACAGCTTAAAACTTACTTATTAAAGAAATATTTAAAAATCTCAGTCACAAATATAAAAAAACAAGATTTAAATGATTTAATAGATATTGTTTTGTTAGATTTAGAGAAAAATAAATTTATTAATGACAAGTTTTATTCTGAAACCAAGGCAAAAAGTATGATTCGAAGAGGAAACTCAATTAATAAGATTAGAAGTTATTTGATTGGAAAAGGCATTAGAGATGATTTTATCAAAGAAACAGTTAACAAAATTAAAGATGAAAACTCAGACCAAGACTTTTTTTCTGCTATTAAGATTTGCAAAAAAAAAAGAATTGGACCAGCAAGAGTAGAGGATAATAGGACCTTATTTTATAAAAAAGATATATCTTTATTAGCTAGAAATGGTTTTGATTTTGAAACCTCAAAAAAAATAATGGATTTAGAGAAAGAAGATTATTTAAAAATAATAAAATTACTTTAGTTTTTTATTTTTTTCAATTTTAACAAGATGATCAATCTTACTTCTTATATAATTCTTAACAAATACAAATACCAGCAATCCAAAAATTGAGACAGAAACTATAATAATTAGTATAATTCTTATTTGCTCATCCATTATAAAATACTTTTGCTTTTTAGAATTAAACTTGGATTTTTGAAATTTTCTTTACCATATAAAATTTCATCACCATTAAAATCAGTGACGTTACCACCAGCATGTTTTAATATTGCATGTCCTGCGGCAATATCCCATTCACAGGCTCTAGGCTCTGCTACATAACCATCATATTCACCTGCAGCTATTACACAAAACTTTAATGAACTTTTCATACGTGTATATTTTTTTACATTTAATTTGTTATGGATTTTCTCAATTTCCGGTTTTATTTTTTTTGAATAAGAAACAAATTTAATATCGTTTCTATTAAAATTTTTTGTACTGTCTAATTTAATAATTTTATCATTAATCAATTCAAATGCTAAATTAATTCCATAAGAAAAAAACATTCTATTCTTCGCAGGAGCATAGATCAAACCTGCTGCAGGTCTTCTGTTAATAATTAAACCAGCATTTAAAGTAAATTCATCAAGATTGTTTATATAATCATAAGTCCCATCAATGGGATCAATTAACCAAAAATCTTTAAGGTTTTTGATAGATTTATTTTCAGAAGTTTCCTCGGATACAACTGGTATATTTGGAGTTAACTCTAAAATTTTATCAGTTATAATTTTGTTTACTTCTAAATCTCCATTGCTGACAGGAGTATTGTCTGATTTTATTGTTTTTATAAGTCCTTTGTCTCTTAATTCTAAAGATAATTTTCCAGCATTTAAAAATGTCTCAATTAAATTTTCTACAATTTTTTTAATATTTATCTCTTTCATTTATTTTTTTTAACTCTATATTTTCAGCATTAATTACTTTTTTTCCAACATTTTCAAAGTTTACAGTTACTTTATCTTTAATTATTGATTGAACTTGACCGATTCCCCAGTCCTTATTTAATGGATTGAAAACTTTGTCACCTGGCTCAAAATCAAAAATCATTTAATTTAACTTATATTAGAAATGAGTATAAATACCATCAAATGAATAATGATCTAAATTCTATAGGATTAAATAAAAAACCCTCAGATACAACCGTGGTAGTTGCAATGTCTGGTGGAGTAGACTCATCAACTGTAGCAGGAATCATGAAAAAAGAGGGATACAAAGTAATTGGTATCACGTTAAAACTTTATGATGATGGAAAAAATGTTGCAAGTTCAAAACAGTGCTGTTCTGGTCAAGATATTATGGATGCTAAGCGTGTTGCTGATAAATTAGGTATTGAACATAAAATTCTTTACTACCAAAATAAGTTTAAAAAGGGAGTAATTGATAATTTCATTGATAGTTATTTAAAAGGAGAAACACCAATACCTTGTGTTCAATGTAATCAAACTGTCAAATTTAAAGATTTATTTGAAGTTTCAAAAGAATTAAAAGCTGATGCAATGATCACTGGTCACTATGTAAAAAGCATAACATCTGGAGATGAGACATGTATGTATAGGGCCATTGATGAGAATAGAGACCAGAGTTATTTTTTATTTAATACATCTAAAGATCAATTAAACTACTTGAGATTTCCATTAGGTGGAATGTTAAAAGATGAAACTAGAGAAATAGCTAAACAATTAGAACTAAATGTTGCGGATAAACCTGACAGCCAAGATATTTGCTTCGTACCTAATGGAGATTACGCTTCTGTGATACAAAAATTCAGACCTGAGTCATATAAAAAAGGAAATATTAAAGATCTTGACGGCAAAGTCATAGGTGTCCATGACGGTATAATTAATTTTACTATTGGTCAAAGAAAAGGAATTAAAGTTTCAGATAAAATCCCATTATACGTAATCAAAATAAATTCAGATCTGAATGAAATAATAGTTGGACCAAAAGATAAATTAGGTAAAAAGATAATTTCCTTAGATAATTTAAACCTATTAGTTGATAAAAGTGAGTTTGATGAAAAAATTTTTGTGAAAGTGAGATCTACTGGAAAACTTTTAGAAGCTAAGATTGAACTGAAAGACAAAGATAAAGCAGAGGTGAAATTAAAGATTTCTGAAGATGGCATTTCACCTGGACAGGCATGCGTTTTTTATAAAAAAGATAAATTAGGTTATAAAGTTTTAGGTGGTGGATGGATAAAGAATTAATTTCTCTTCCACATGAAGAAAGTTAGTAAATAAAAAGATATAACCCCTAAAAAATAGTCCCATTCCAATGCATGTTTAAAAAACTTTAAGTTAAATCCCAAGAAATCATTTCCAGGTAAACTTATAATTGGAATACTAATTATAGCCACAACAATAAGTAAAGTTACTAAAGCTAATTTCAGTTTAAGAAAGGTTAAATTTATATATTTACTGAGTTTATCCTTAAATGAATAAAAAGAAGCTACGAGAAATGCCTGTGCAACAATTTCGAATATGACGAATGATAACATAATTACTCTTCTGAATAATTTATAAAGGTCATTATCAAACTTAATTCCTAAAAATATAGCATGAATGGTTAAAGCTATTGCAGACGCTATACCAAAAAAAATGATTCTATTTTTGTATTTATGATTATGATTAAAAAATTCAATTATAGTTTTGTTGAAAAGCCAATATTTAATCAAAAGATAGGAGGTTAAAAACATAGCCGGTTTAAAGATAAGCCAAGAAGGGTATGGTCTTGCGGTTCGGCTTATAGAAGCTCCACCATCTAAATATGGAAAAGTATTATGTATAATATCTTTATGATCAGGAAATAATTCGTGAAATTGGGTAATCAAAATTAAACAAGTATTGACTGCTACAAATGGAATAATAAATATCCATATACTTATGGATCTAATCTTATTTATTTGATCCATAAAGGCTTACTTCTTCTTATTTTTTTTTCTAGCTCGTCTTTTTTTTGAGCCCATTTTTCTTCGGCCTCTGTGTTTTTTTGGATACCCCATTATTTCCTTTTTGTATAATTTAATTGAAATTATTTGTGGGATATAGCATTGTCGACAAGAGTTATCAAATTTTTTATGTCCAGATCTTTTAGAACATTTTTAAAACACACAGCAAAAGATTTTCATAATCAGTCAGTAAATCCACCGGTAGTTAGAGCATCTACAATTATATTTAAATCCATGAAACATCTTAGAAAGACACAAACTAAGGCCCAAAAAAAACCCACAAGTGGTCACTATGATTATGGGAGACAAGGAACTTCAACCACATATATATTACAAAAAATTTTGACTAAACTTGAGGAAAGTTATCATGTTTTTACAACACCAACTGGTTTTGGTTCAGTTTTTTTAGCTATATTTAGTGTTGTTAGACCTGGCGATGAAATACTAATAGCAGATCCTGTATACAGTCCAACAAGAATTTTAACACAGGATTACTTGAAAGAATTTAATATTAAAACAATTTTTTACAATCCTCACAATTTAAAGACTTTAGAAAAAAATATAAATAATAAAACAAAACTAATTTTTGTTGAAAATCCTGGTAGTAACTCTTTTGAGTTTCAAGATTTAGGTAAAATTATATCAATTGCTAAAAAAAATAAGATTATATCAGTAATAGATAATACTTGGGCTACTCCGTATTATTTTAAACCAATAAAATTTGGTTTCGATATGTCAATTGTTTCAGCAACTAAATATTATTCAGGCCATTCAGATGTGATGGGAGGCAGTTTAGCTGTGAATAAAAAAGTTTTTAATAAAGTAAAAAGAACTGAAAAAATTACTGGTTTAAGATTAGGACCAGACGATGCATATCTTATAACCAGAGGCCTGAGGACACTAGATGTCAGACTAGATAAACATAGTGAAAATGCAAAGAAGGTTGCAGCTTTTTTATCTAAAAATAAAAGAATTAAATTATTATATCCAAATAAGAATGACACAATTAATTTCAGAATGTGGAAAAAATATTATTCTGGGGCCTCTGGTTTAATGGGACTCAAAATCAAAGCTCGAAATATTAATTCAGTTAGAAAATTTGTTAATTCTCTCAAACTATTTGGTTACGGCTATAGTTGGGGTGGCTTTGAAAGCTTAGTCCTACATCAGGAATTGAAAGAGACTGGGAAAAGAACTTATATGAATTTGGCAAAAGATGAACATTTAGTTAGATTTCACATTGGTCTGGAAGACTCAAGTGACCTTATTTCTGATATTAAACAAGCTCTAAAACATCTAAAGTAATTTTGATGAATTCAGAAAATTTTATTAGAAATAAAACAGCCTTATTTACATTAGTAGCAGCTAGTTTGGTTGTTTTGATTTCATTAGGTGTAAGACAAACTTTTGGAATGTTCTTTATGGATTTTAGAGATGACTTGGGAATTTCCTTAACTCAATCAGGACTGTCCATTGGACTTCAAATGTTAATGTGGGGATTGACGGGACCTATTTTTGGAGCAATAGCTGATAAATATGGCGGTCATAAAGCAATTTCATTAGCATTTGTATTTTTTATAGCCGGAATCTATTTTTTATATGCTGGACCAAATACTGGGATTTTTTTTCAAATAGATTTAGGCATTTTAGTTGGAATTGGATTAGGTGGTACTGCTATCAGTATTCCAATGTCTGTTGTTGGAAAACATTTCCCATTATCAAATAGAACAATTGCTATGAGCATTGTTACTGCGGTGGGATCTTTTGGATATTTTTTGTCTCCTATATTGACAGAATATTCTCTAACTGAAAATGGCTGGCAAACTACTCTAGTTGTGTTTATGATTGCTTTAATAATTGGTTTGGTTATCTCATTTTTCGTTAGATCTCCTTCGTTAACTCAAGCTATTGAACAACCAAATGATCAAAGCACTTTAGAAGCAATCAAAGAGGCCTTTGGTTCTAAAAGTTACTTACTTTTAGTCTCGGGTTTTTTTGTATGCGGCTTCCATATTACTTTAGTTGGTACACATGTTCCTACATACGTAATTGATAGAGGTTTAGAAAGTTGGACTGCTGCAGCAATTTTATCTTTAATAGGTTTATTTAATATTTTTGGATCACTCACTAGCGGTTACCTATCTACCATAATGAGTAAAAAAATAATATTAAGTACAATCTATAGTCTTAGGGGATTATCAATTATTCTATTTATATATTTACCTGCTAGTAATATTAATTCTTTTATATTTGGAGCAAGTTTTGGTTTTTTATGGTTATCTACGGTGCCAGCAACTAGCGGAATAGTTGCGCATATGTTCGGCACTAAATATTTAGGATTGTTATATGGAATAGTTTTTTTAAGTCATCAAATTGGCTCTTTCTTTGGCGCATATTTAGGGGGGTTGTTTCATGATCTTTATGGGTCATATGATTATGCGTGGTATTTAGCAATTGCTTTATCAGTTTTTGCAGCAATAATTCACCTTCCAATAATTGAAAAACCAGTATTAAGACTTAAAACAGAATAAATTGAGTAAACAAAATCAACTTAAAGAGATCCACAAATCCGGAAAATCTTATGCCATATATAAATCAGTAAATGGTTTCGATTTATACACTGATTTCTCGAAAAAGATTATTCTTAATAATAAAAATATTTATAATTTTTTAAATAAAAAAAAATCAAAAAAAATTTGTAAAGGCACAGATCTTTTTATAGGTTTTTTTGGTTATGAGTTATTAAATAATCTTATCGGGATAAAAATTCCAAAACAAAAAAGCATTAATTTTCCAAAAGGAATATTTTATAAACCAGAAAAAAAAATAAGTTATTCTAATACTTTAGTTAATTATTATACTGATAAAGTTAGATTTAAAAAGAAATTTAAGATTAACATAAATAACAAATCTTATACAAAAATTTTTGATAAATTTAAGAAAAGGATAAAAAGTGGAGAAACCTATCAAATTAAGATTTGTACTAAGTATAAATTGAAATCTGAAATTGATCCGCTAGATTTTTTTTGTAGATTATCTAAAACAAATTTAGCTCCAGAAGCTTTTATGATCAGAGATAAAGATTATTCTATTATAAGTTGCTCACCCGAGAACTTAATTATAAAAAAAGGCTCATCAATTACTACTAAACCAATAGCTGGCACAGTAAAAAAGAATAAAAATATGAACAAAATTAAAGCTTTAAATTATTTTAGAAATAATCTCAAAGAAACTAAAGAACATAATATGATTGTAGATATGGAAAGAAGTGACCTGTCACGTATATGTAAAGTTGGAACTGTTAAATTATCTAAAGCAAAAGCTGTTGAGGAATATAAAGATCTTTTTCATTATGTAAGTTTAATCAAAGGCACACTTAAAAATAATATAAAAAATATAGATATAATTAAAGCTATGATGCCAGGTGGGTCGGTAATAGGTTGTCCTAAGATTAGCACTCTTAATCTTCTTAATAATCAAGAAAAAGAGAATAGAAATATCTATACAGGGAGTTTTGGGTATCTAAAATTTAATGGAGATATGAAATTTAATATTATTATTAGATCAATTTTAAACTATAAAAATATTTCTGAAATTTCTGTAGCTTCAGGTGTTGTTGTTGACAGTAATGCAAAACACGAATTTGGAGAGAATTTTATTAAAGCAAAAGCATTAATTGATCTTTTTAAATGATTTATGTAATAGACCATAACGACTCATTTACACACAATGTTGTACATCAATTTTCGTTATTTGATAAGGTAAAATGTGATAACTACGATAACGTTGATAAAATAAAACTTAATAAAGCAAAAGTGATTGTTTTCTCTCCAGGTCCTGGTAATCCAAAAAACTATCCCTCAACATCAAAGATTTACAACCAATTTAAAGGAAAAAAAAAAATAATTGGAATTTGTTTAGGATTTCAACAAATATTATTCTGTGAAGGTGCAAAAATTATAGAGCAAACTAAAATTTATCACGGATATCAATCTAATATTAAAGTTGATACAAAAAATTCGATATTTAAAAAAAATCAAATATTCAAGGTTGGTCGCTATCATTCTTTAAAATTACAAGAACCTTTTAAAATTAAAGATTTTGAGATAACTATGAGATGTGTAGAATCAAAAGTAGCAATGGCTTTTGAAAATAATAAGGATAAAATTTATGGATTTCAATTTCACCCTGAATCATTTCTAACTGAACATGGCAACTTTCTTATTAAAAAAGTCTTATCGTCTTAAAGATCTAGAAGAAATAGATTTTAAAGATTTATGGGGAGACCACGGAATTTTTACAACAATGTGGATTTTCGGCAAACCACCTAAAATTTTATTTTTTAAAAACCATCTATCAAATCTTCTAAAATCTCTAAAAGAATATAAAATAAACAAGGTATCTATTAAGAGCGACATTATAGAAATAATAAATAAAAATTTATCTGAAAAAAAAAATTACAATCACCTACTACGAATTGCTTTAAACAAAACTATTATATCAATTTCTTTAAGAAATCGTTTAGTTCCAAAATTAAATTTTAATTTAAAACTAGTGAATCTTAAAAGAGAAAGACCACAATTTAAAAATTTAAAATATAAAAAAATATTATCTTATTTATCTAAAATGGATAATACTAAATCCGATATTGGTCTTGTTCATAATAAAAAACTTTTTGAAACAGGCACTTCTAATCTCTTATTTATAAAAGATGATATAATTTTTACACCACAAAAAGGTTATTATAAGGGGGTTACATATAAATTTTTTAAATCTAAAATAAAGAAAATTTTAAAAAAAGAAATTAAAGTTAATGAATTGAAGAAATTTGATGAAATATTGTTGATTGGTTCAGGGAAAGGAGTGACTTCAGTTAAGACAATTAAACAAATTGGTTGGACAAGAAGAAAATTGAAACACTATAAGATATTTTCCAACTACTACCACTCAGCGATAAAAAATTGCGATTTGTATAGGTTTAATTAATGAAAGATCCAAACAATCCATGTTTATTTTGTAATACTAAAGAAAGTGGGTTTGCTCTTGAGAACGAATTAAGTTATGCGAGTTATGATACTTATCCTGTTTCTAAATATCATTGCTTAATAATACCCAAAAGACATATAAAAGATTTTTTTGAATTGACAGATGAAGAATTAGTGGCCTGCAATGATCTTATCAAGAAGGTAAAAAAAGAAGTGACTAAAAAAGATCCAAATATAGATGGTTTTAATCTTGGAACAAATATAGGTAAGGTCTCAGGTCAATCAATTTTACACTGTCATTTTCATTTGATTCCTCGAAGGTTCGGAGATGTAGAGAATCCTCAAGGTGGAATCAGATCAGTTATTCCTAATAAGCAACACTATAAAAGAAAAAAATAGCCTATTATCATAGTTTTATTGCGATGAGTTAGTAATTGAACTATTTTTTCAAATAGATTAGATACTTTAAAATTAGAAAAAAATAATCTAACATAAGGCGGATATGTTTAACACGAACCCATTTTCTTTTTTGGCAGAAACAATTTCCCCTATAGCGATGCAGGGTTTTATAGTCGCTATGATACTGTTAATAGCGATCGGAACCATTATTCAGATGATAAATCATAAAAATTTAACTTATTTTTTTAGCAATGCAAAAAAAGCAAAATTATCTGCTACTAAAGAATTAGGTTTAGGAGAAAAAACTTCAATTATTGCCAAAACAACAGTTGTTGATATTGGCACAACATCAGAACTTGGTTTTGGTAAAAGAAGATTAGCACATGTTCTTGGAATGTATGGAACAATTTTATTTTGGGTTTCATCAGCTGTATTAGTTTTTTCTTATACCGGAGCAGATAAAACTAATTCTGACATTTGGTCGATGTTATGGCATTTGGGTGCTATTCTAACTTGTTTAGGTGGATATTGGTTCTGGTTTTTTTTAAGAGTTGATGTCTCAGCAGAAGCACATCCTTGGTATAGAATTATTAAAGCCGATTTATTTGTCTTGGCTCTTTTAGCATGTGCAACTTTTGGTTTAGCTTGGTCGTTTACACAATTTAATGGACAAATAGGTTTGTCATATTTATTTTTTACTTTATTTGTTGCAGCAAATTTAGTTTTATTTGGCGGTGTATATTGGTCAAAATTTGCTCACATGTTTTATAAACCTGGAGCAGCAATACAAAAAAATCTAGCTGAAGCTGATGGTTCAAGAGATAATCTTCCACCCCCAGCAGATGCGCCTGAGCAATTTGGCCTCGGTATAAAAAGAGAAGAGCCAAAGCACTATTAATATGATAATAATAATAAGAGGAGAAAAATAAATTATGTCAACTTTTGTTTACATGACAAGATGTGATGGTTGTGGTCATTGTGTAGATATTTGTCCATCGGACATTATGCATATCGATGAAAATATTAGACGTGCAAAAAATATAGAGCCAAATTTTTGTTGGGAATGCTATTCATGTGTAAAAGCTTGTCCAAATCATGCAATAGATGTTAGGGGTTACGCCGATTTTGCTCCAATGGGGCATAGTGTTAGGGTAAGAAGAGAGGAAGAAAAAGGAACAATCTCATGGAAAATAAAATTTAGAAACGGTACAGAAAAAAATTTCGTTTCGCCAATTACAACAAAGCCTTGGGGAAAATTTATTCCTAAATTGGCTGAGGGTGATAAACCAAATCAAGGAGAAATCAATTCTCAGAGACTTTATACTGAGCCTGAGGGTTTAAACACAAATGGAGAATTACCATCTGTACCAAAGGAATCTTTTAAAAAAGGAGTTTATTATTAATGGCTAAACACAAAACCCATTTCGAAGATTGTGATGTACTAGTCGTTGGTGGAGGGATGGCTGGAACCGGTGCAACCTTTGAAGCTCGACATTGGGGTAGAGATCTAAAAATTGTTTGTGTTGAAAAAGCTAATATAGATAGAAGTGGTGCAGTTGCTCAAGGGCTTTATGCAATCAACTGCTATATGGGAATGCAGTGGAATGAAAATCAACCTGAAGACCACGTAAGATACGCTCGAAATGATTTAATGGGAATGGTGAGAGAAGATCTAGGGTATGATATGGCTAGACACGTAGATTCAACTGTACATATGTTTGATGAGTGGGGTTTGCCAATGATGAAAAATGAAAAAACTGGAAGATATTTAAGAGAGGGTAAATGGCAAATAATGATACATGGAGAGAGTTATAAGCCAATTGTTGCTGAAGCAGCTAAAAAATCTGCAGATAAAATTTATAATAGAATAATGGTTACACATTTATTAATGGATGAAGCCCAAGAAAATAGAATAGGCGGAGCAGTTGGTTTCAATATGAGAACAGGAGATTTTCATGTGTTTAGAGCTAAAGCTGTGATTGTTGCTGCTGGTGGTGCTTCACATATTTTTAAACCTAGAGCTGTTGGCGAGGGAATGGGTAGAACTTGGTATGCTCCTTGGAGTAACGGTTCAGCTTATGCTTTACCTATTGCAGCTGGAGCAAAAATGACTCAAATGGAAAACAGAATTGTTTTATGTAGATTTAAAGATGGTTATGGTCCTGTAGGAGCATATTTTTTACATTTGAAAACTTATACACAAAATGCAAATGGTGAGAATTATGAAAAAAAGTGGTATGATCAAACTAAAGAATTAGTTGGTGAATATATCGATCATCATCCTACTCCAACTTGTTTAAGAAATCATGCTTTCATTCAAGAGACAATGGCCGGTGGTGGACCAATTCAAATGGTTACAACTGAGGCTTTTCAAGATCCACACCTAGAAACAGTAGGTTGGGAAAACTTTTTAGGAATGACAGTTGGTCAAGCTGTCGTTTGGGCATCTCAAAATATTGATCCAAAATACACAAATCCAGAATTAACTACATCAGAACCTTATGTTATGGGTTCTCATGCTACCTGTTCTGGAGCGTGGGTTAGTGGACCAGAAGATCTATCTCCACCTGAATATTTTTGGGGATACAACAGAATGTTAACTATTGATGGATTGTTTGGTGCCGGTGATACGGTTGGAGGAAGTGCACATAAATTTTCATCAGGTTCGTTTACTGAAGGTAGACTAGCAGCTAAAGCAGCTGTTAAATATATCGAGGATAAAAAAGCTGAAGGCATAAATGTATCTGATAAACAATGCGAGGATTTTAAAACTAAGGTTTATAAGCCATTAGAGACCTATACCGTTGCTCAAAATGAAATTACGGGTGGAACTGTTTCTCCAAGTTATATATCACCAATTCAAGGTCTTCAAAGACTTCAAAGAATAATGGATGAATATGTTGGTGGTATTGCGACCAACTACATGACTAATGATAACATGCTCAAAAGAGGCTTAGAATTATTAGCTTGGTTAGAAGAAGACTTAGAAAAAGTTGGAGCTGAGGATTACCATCAATTAATGAGAGCCTGGGAATTAAAACATAGGGCTTTGACCTCTCAATGTGTTACTGAACACACTTTATTTAGAGAAGAAACTCGTTGGCCGGGGTATTATTATAGAGGTGATCACATGAAATTAGATGATGAAAATTGGCATTGTTTAACGGTTTCAAGAAGAGATCCTAAGACTGGTAAATTTTTAATGGAAAAAGTCCCTGTCTATCATATTGTTGATGAGAACGAGAAGAAAAAAGCTTCTTAAACACCTATAGTTCAAAAGGATTAAAAGCATATGGATCTTTTGGCAAAGTCAGATAAAGAAATTTTTGAAATCGGTAGGCCCTTTTGGGAAAATTTAGTGAGATCATCAAACATGAAAGATTATGGAGGATTTACCAGAGATTTTTCTACACAAATGCTTTTTGGGGCTAATGAAGTTGAGCTTGGAAAACAATGGGCAAATAATAAGCTGATAACCAATTTAAAAGAGACTTACGAGCCATTTGGTACTTTAAAAAGAGGTGATCATATAACTATATTAATTAAACAAACAAACAAAGAAATCCCAGGGGAATTTCTAGGAAGGTTGGTTATTGGTTTAGAGGGGGAAGAAATAAAAATTTTTGGAGCAACCATCTATTAACAGAGTAAGATTAAGCCAAGAAACATTTTTTTAGATATCCAATATATATTTGACAAATAATATTGCCATGTTAATAAAAATTAAGCATGCCTGAATTAATTAAAAAACTACCCTCTAAAATTAAAAAAAATAAAGTTAAAACTGGTTTATATTTAGGACTGTCTGCTTACTGGGGAGTAATTTTAGCGGGAACTCTTATTAACCTTAATTAAACTTCTAATCTTTAAAGTCTATATATTGGTATGATTATACTCTATAAATATATGGTATGAAAATATTCATAACTGGTTCATCAGGATTTATTGGATTACATCTATCAAAAAATCTCTTAGAAAAAGGTCATATCGTTCATGGATTTGATTCGATGAATGCTTATTATGATGTTAAACTTAAAAAATCTAGGTACCAAATTTTAAAAAAATATAAAAATTTTTCTTTTACTAAAGGTAAGCTTGAAAATCAAAAAATATTAAGAAAATCAATTTTAAGATTTAAACCAAAAATTATAATTCATTTAGCTGCACAAGCAGGAGTTCGTTACAGTATCAAAAACCCCAGAACATACTTAGATAGCAATATAATTGGAACTTACAACATTATTGAATTTGCAAAAAAAGCTAATGTAAAACATTTACTGATAGCTTCGAGCTCTTCTGTTTATGGAGCTAACAAAAAAATACCTTTTAAAGAGACTGACAAAACCGACACACAATTAAGTATTTATGCCGCAACAAAAAAATCAACTGAAAGCTTAGCTCACTCATATTCAAACTTATGGAAACTTCCAATCACTGTTATGAGATTTTTTACAGTCTATGGTCCCTGGGGAAGACCAGATATGGCTTATTTTAAATTTGCTAAAAAAATAATAAGTAGAAAAAAAATTGATATTTATAATAGAGGTAAAATGTATAGAGATTATACTTACATCGATGATATTGTTGATGGAATAAATAAATTGTTAAATAAAACTCCACTTTTAAAATCAACAAATAGTCACAAATCCTCGATAGCACCTTTTAGAATAATTAATATGGGAAATACAAAAAAAGTTTATCTTTTAGATTTTATTGATACTTTAGAAAAAGAAATTGGCATTAAAGCTATAAGAAATTATATGGCAATGCAAAAAGGTGATGTCAAAACTACTTTATCAGACACTAAGTTATTAAAAAAAATTACCGGATATAAACCAAAAACTACTTATAAAGTAGGAATTAAAAATTTTTTAAATTGGTATTTTGAATACTACAAAATTAATTCAAAGAATTTACCAAATAAAAAATAAATTTACAGATATGAAAAAAACATTTTGCTTTGATATAGACAATACAATTTGTAAAACTGTTAGATCTGACTATAAAAAATCTAAACCAATTTTAAAAAATATAAATTGTATAAATGATCTTTATAATCAAGGACATATAATAAAAATTTATACAGCACGATTTATGGGTAGAACAAATGACAATAGCAGATTGGCAACAAAAAAAGCAAAAAAAATTACATTAAATCAGTTAAAAAAATGGAAAGTTAAATTTCATAAGATTTATTTTGGAAAACCTTCTTCTGATTTTTATATAGATGATAAAAATTTAGATTTTAAATCTAATTGGCCAAATCGAATCAAACGATTTGTTAAATAAAGATTATGTTAATTTCTAAAAGATTATTTTTTTAAACTGTTTTCTCTTAAATATTGAGAAAGGTAGTGCATTAAACTTAGATGACAATCTTCAGCAATACCATAATTCGTAACTGGAAAATTAATGTTTAAATTTGTCATTTTAGATAATTTACCACCATTAAATCCTGTAAAAGAGACTGTTTTAATACCAAGCTTTTTTGCAGTCTTAACAGCGTCAATTAAATTTTGACTTTTGCCAGAAACCGAAAATAAAAACAAAAGATCATTTTTTTTTCCTAATTTTTCAATTTGAAATGAAAAAATTTTGTTATAGCTCATGTCATTTGCAACAGCAGATATTAAAGAAAAATTTGATGTTAAAGAAACCGCTTTTAATTTTAAATTTGTTTTATAATTAGTTTGTTTTATAAAATCACAGGCAAAATGATCTGCTAAAGACGAAGATCCTCCATTACCACAGGAGTAAATTGTATTTTTATTTTTTATACAACTCTTGATAGCTTTAATTATTTTGTCTAATTCTCTAAAGTCAATTTTTTCAAGTAAATTATTTTTTTTAAGGATATATTCGAAATAGAATTGTTTACTATTAAGGATTTTTTTTTGTGGAAATTTTTTATACATTTCTTAATTAAATATTTAATCAATTGTTTATATAGTAATCAACACTCATTTGCTAAGACTTTTTTCCCATTTAAAAGCACTCTTTAAAATTTTATTTAAATTATTATGTTTTGGTTTCCATTTTAAAATTTTTTTTATTTTTCTTGTATCAGCATAAACTTTCGCTACATCTCCTGGTCTTCTTTTTGTATATTCAATTATTAATTTTTTTTTCATTCTTTTAAAAATATTCACAATCTGTAGAACAGAATATCCTTTGCCATAACCACAATTAAGAACAAGAGATTTAGATTTTAAGTTTATATAGTTTAAACTTTTAATATGAACATCAGCAAGATCAGAAACATGCACATAATCTCTCACGCAAGTTCCATCTTTTGTACCGTAATTATTTCCATATATAAATATTTTAGGTTGTTTTTTTAAAGATTGTATGGCTAAATTTTTAATCAAGTGACCGTATGATCTTTGAATTTCACCAATTTTATTAGACTCGCTTGCTCCAGCAACATTAAAATACCTTAAAATTGCATATCTATAATTATATTTTTTCGCATATTTTCTTATTATTTGTTCTCCTTTATACTTTGTAAATGCATAATAACCTTGTGGATTAGGTTTTTTCTTCTCATTAACTGATCCATTAACACTTCCATAAACCGCACAAGTTGATGAAAAAATTATATTTTTAACATTTGAATTTTTACAGGCCTCTATTAATTTTAAAGTCCCCAAAATATTATTAGAATTATATTTTTTTTTGTTTTTTTCTGCCTCACTGACATTCAAATGGGCTGCTAAGTGAATTATACTATCAATATTATATTTAAGGATAATCTCCTTTACTCTAGATGAGTTTTTTATATCGCACTTAATAAATACAGCTTTTTTGATAATTAATCTTTTAAACCCGGTAGCAAAGTTATCCAATATGAAAACATTTGTTTTTTTTTGAATAAGTATTTCGGCAATATGGCTACCTATATAACCAGCCCCACCAGTAACTAAAATATTTCTAATTTTATTCACTAATTTTTTTTATTAGGAATTTCTTTTTATTAAAAATTTAATTGCTTTATTTTTTAACCAATAAAAAGTTCCAGGGAATTTAGATTCTACATTAAGCACTATTCTATTTTTAAACTTTGATTGATCCTTAGGTCTGTAAATTACTGAATTAACAAGATCATCTGTAGGTAATTTCATTTTACGACTGTGAAATTGTAAAAATTCATGACTTTCTGGTATTGCATGCATAGTGATTGAAGATCTACTAAAATTTGTATTTTGAGAGTCTATTGAACCATGAATTGTCCAAGAGTTCCAAAAAAGAACATCTCCTGTTCCCATATAAGGAGCTTTAATTGTCATATTTCTAGATTTCATAATTGAAACTACTTCTTGAATATATTTATCGTGGTTCTCTGCGATGTTATTATTTATATTTTGTTTACCGTGTTCAATTTTATGACTTCCTGGGCAAATAAAAAATCTTCCAGCATCTGCTTTAATTTCTTCTAAAGCTATCCAAGCTGCTGTCATTTCTCCAACTTTTTCAGAGTCAAGATAATAAGAGTCTTGATGTTCCCATGTAGCTGAATTACCCTCAAAGTACATAGACTGAACAATTTTAGGTCTTTCTCTTAATATTTTTTTTGCCGCTAAACAAACTGATTGATTTGAAAAAATCTCATTCTCGACTGTGTTTCTAAATTCACCAAATAAATCTGGATTTAAACTTTGGAGATTAAGTATCGGGTTCATTATCCAATTCTTATCGTTAAACCGATTTTTTTCTGCTTTTGCAGTTGTTTGTCTGTAAATTGTACCTTTGAAAGGTTTTATTTTTTTTTCCCAAATACCTCTTATTTTTTCACAAATTGCATTTGAAACACAATTAGTAAAGATAACATATCCATTCTCTTTATAATATTCAATTGCATCTTTTTCATCTGAATTTACATCAAACCTTGGACTATTATCTTCTTTAATATTTTCAGGAACTTCAACATCAAAGCCATTTGGAGTTTTTAACGAAATCATATTTACTATCTTAATATTATCAAAAAATTCAATTAGATCAAATAACTTTTAAATTATTATAGTTATTGTCTTATTTAAGAATCAGTATAAATCTTTAAATATTCGTTTTTTGTTTTATAAACTTTTTTAAGTAATAATTTGCTATAAATAAAAATAGATAACTTAGAAAAATGTACTTTGTAGTAGTTCTAACACTATATTGAGTAGAATAGATTATAGATAAATAACAAAAAATCACTGATGGCAAGTAATAAATAAAACCATAAGAATTTAATTTGTTGCTGACCCAAATAATATTACTAAATTGTAAGGCACAAAAATAAATCAGAAAAATCGGTCCAAAATGATAAGCCTCTATATAAGAGTTAAAAGGTGTGTAAACAGTTATTCTGAAAATTCTTTCTTGAGAAATTTCTCTGAAACCATCGATTATAGAGAGCAATGGTGAGTTAGATAGAAATTTATGAATAACTGAATAATCTGGATTATAATTTAAACCAATATCGAAATTTAAAACCCCAAAAGAAGTATTTTGATAAATAAAAAATAAATTATCTGTTAAATTAAATCTTGTATAATCAAAAAAAATTGGAATAATATTAACTAATCCACCTGAGTCAGCTCCTCTTATAGCTATGGAGGAAGTAAACATTTGAACAGAGAGAATCAAGTATAGCAAAACTTTCCAGACTCTAACCTTTTTTTCTAAAATTAAAGCCTCACCAAATGCATAAAATATAAATATAAAAACTGCGGATCTGCTACCTCTAGAAATAATTAGTAAAAAAATAAATACTGATATTATAAAAAATAAATATTTTTCAAAATTATATTTTTTCTTTGAACAAAGAAAAAAAGAAAACATAGTAAAAGTAATTAAAAAAAGAAGTGAGTTGTTGTAAACAACTGAAAAAATATTGTTTAGATCAAGAACTTTTTGACTAGTTGCAGCTAAATATTCTTGATGTTCAAGAATTATTGACCATTTGACATCAAAGGCATAGATCATAGACCAGATAAAGATAAAAATGGAACTTAAGGTAAGTCCTTTTCTTGGAATTGCATTAGATAATTCATTTAAAATTTGAATACCCTCTGCAGTAGGTACAACTGGTTCTTTTTTTTTAAAAAAAGTAAAAATTAAAAAAAATAATATAATTATAGTGTAAAAAAATAATGTTTTATTTATTTGAAATCCGATGAGGTCATAGGGTATAGGCAACATATAATAGGCATTGTTTGGTACAAAATCATTTATGAAAAGATAATAGAGTAAAATTTGTAAAAAAAGATAAAAACTAAAAAAGAATATCGGTGACCAAATTTTAAATTTTTGAATTACTAAAAAGATTAATATCAAACATAAACTAATTGTATAAATCATTAATAATTATTTAAAAAAAAAATTAATTTTTTTGGTATTGAATTGTTTTTTCCAAAAATCTAGGTGAAGATACGAATAATCATATCTTTTTCCTTTAATTTTTTTATATTCGTTTAACAAAAGTTTTTTTGTTACATCTTTCCAATTTTTAACAATTATGACTGGAAATTTACTGTACATGACATCCAGTGGACCAGATTTTACTACGGGTATAGAGCCCAGTATTATTGTCTCCCAAACACGATGTGTATCTAAACCATAACCTTCAGGACATAGACAAAATCTGTATTTTGTTATGTTCTCCCAAGATTTTATTTGAGAAACTTTATCCTCTTCAAAATAAACAAGATTTTTTTGAATTTGATTTAAGCATTTTTCTCTCTTTTTATTCATATTAAATAACCAGTTTGCGTACATTTTGAATTCTTTTTTAATTTTTTTTTTGGATAACTTTATTAAATACTTTTCTTTATAACTTGGAAATTCCTTAATAGATTTATATTTATTTCTAAATTTAAAACCTGCATGATAATCAAGTCCTATTGGTAAATGTATTAATTTTTTATTATTCAAATTTAAATTTTGCGCATACCATTTAATTAAAAATTTATTATTTATTAATATCTTTATAGATTTTATATTTTTTGTTATGGTTCTATCGGAATTTCCAGTAATCAAAATAAAAGGTTTTGATATTTTTTGTAATGTTTTTTTTATAAAGTTTTCTAAACCATCTGAACATATATAAATAACAAGGTTTTCAGGTGTGTATCCATTTATATCAACTGTATAATCATTTGCTTCTTGATATTCATTTTTAATATTTGAGATATTTAAAAATCCACGACTTGTTATAAATTTAGTTTTAGTAAGTTGGGTCAAAAATTTATTATTATCTTGTTTCATCTTTTTATAATTAAAGTTATAATAAAAAATCATTTCATCAAGAATTGATAAATAGTTTAAAATTTTTTGTCTAAATAATAATATCTTTTTAGGAAATATTTTTTTTATATCCATATTTACAGGAAATTATTTTTCAGGATTTGTAAACCCAACTAAATGATTAATTGTTTTTAAAAAAGTAATTTTAGAAATTATAATTTTAAGAATTAATTTTAAAAAATTTGAGATTTTTGAAATAATTTTTTTATTTAATGGAGGTCCATGCATTTCTGTATAAAACTTGTACTTTATTTGAGAAAAACCAGATTTTTTTAAGGTTAGATTTAATGATTTTTCAGAAAAAAAATGCAGGTGAGATTCTGTATCATAGGCATTAGTTAAATTTTGTTTTTTTTTTCCGAGTGGTGTCGAAATGAAAATTGAACCATTTGAATTTAATAGAGGTCTTAATGTTTTCATTGTTGAAACAGGATCTTCGAGATGTTCAATTACTTCTACCATATAGATTAAATCAATTTTTTCTTTTATTTCTGTTGTGCTTTCAATTTGTTTTAATTGATATTTTGAATAAAAATCTTTGACTAATGGATTTGTGTCTAAACAATATATTAAACAATTGTCTTTTAAAATTTTTTTAAAAGTCCTTGAAATATGAGCATTTCCTGCACCAAAATCAAGAAATTTTAAGACGCCATTTTTATTTTTTAAATGTTTTTTAAATAATGATAAAAGTTTTAAGTTTCGGTCATTGAACATTTCTAAAGACTCATTCGACTCTTTTTCTAGATCATCAGGTCTTAAGCAAATTCCTTGATCTGATTTTATCATAGGGGTAAAAAAATGCTCACATAGTGAAGATGAACAATGAAGAATTTCTTTTTCCCTTTTGGAAGTAAAAATATAGTTAGCTTTACTATCGCAGATAGGGCATTTATTTATTGTATTCTCAATCATTTTTCAATTTTAAAAATTACATAGTGAGCAAAATATTTGAATTTATCATTCTTAAGAAGTTTTTTTTCAATATTATATAAAAATTTAACTAAAAAATTATTACCATTTTTTGTAAACGGGCTGGTGATTATAGACGCTATAAAACTAAACATACCATAATACGTAAATTTAATTTGAAAATCTTTTTCTAAATTTAAAATATCTTCTTTATAAAAAGGTCGCTCATCTTTAGTTCTTAAATTTGGTGTTAATAATCTAAATAATTTTAATAGAGGATTGTCCCCAAGTGGTTCTTGGAAATAAGCTTTACCATCTTTTTTTAGAACTCTTTTCACTTCTTGAATTGCTATATTAAAATCTAAATGATGTAAGATTCCTCGTCCTATTACTAAGTCAAAAGTTTCGTCTTTAAATTTTAAGTCATGTGCATCCATAGCAAAAAAATCAAATTTTTTATTTGGAAATTTTTCCTTACAATATTTTGAGCAATGTCTTATATAAAGCTCTGATATATCAATACCAGTAAGCATATTATCTTTTTTTAATAAATCATCAAAATCTTTTCCATAACCACAACCAAAATCTAAAACGTTCTTATTTGAAATATTTTTAGCCTGACTAAAATATTCTTCCATTTCAATAAGGGAAGGATTTAAAAAATAATTTTTAAAAAGATTTTTAAAGTCAGATGCTTTTTTTGAAACATCTTTTTCTTGGTTATGAAAAGCTTTTTCTCTTTCTACTCTTTTTTTTAACTCTTCATACATCACAACTTTTATATACTAATTTGGTTTAAAAATCATTGTAGGGTACTCTTTTGTTATTTTGGATATATGAATTAGATTTTGGCCCTCAAATATATATGGTTTGTAGCCATATTTTTCTAAAAATGAGTTAATATGCTCAAAAGAATGTTGATCCACTTCTAAGCTTAGTTTTGGTTTATGATTGTTTAGAGTCTTTTCAGCACCTTTTAGAGCTTTTAGTTCAGCACCCTCAATATCAATTTTGATAAAATCTAATCGATCTAAATTTTTACAAATTTCATCGATAGTTGTTGAATTTACTTTTTGTTTTACAGAATTTTTGAAATTTCTAACGATAGAAGCGCTCACTATACCACTACCAAAATCTATTTCTTCATACCCAATATTATCTGATACTACTTTTTCAATTATTTCAATGTTCTGAAAACCATTTATTCTTATATTGTCTTTAAAATAATTATTCATTTGTTTAAATGGCTCTATTGCAATAACTTTTCCATTTTCCCCGATAAGTTTGGCAAATGCTAGAGAGTAAATTCCTTGATTGGCACCAACATCCAATACAACATCATTTTCTTTTAAAAGGTTGTGGTAGTTTTGTAAAAGCGGTTCATAATTTTCTCTATATATAAATAATCCTCTAGTTCCATCACCTCTTTTTAAAGGCATAAACTTAAAAAAAAACTTTCTATTGTCATTGAATAAAGAAATAATCTTATTTTTATTAAAAATAATTAAAATAAATAAAATTATGCCATTCAAGATAGTTTTAAACTTATTTTTTTTAAAAGATGGGTGCTCAAAAAATTTAAGTAAATACATTAAAACTATTTTATTTAGATAAAAAAATATTATCTAAATCATTAAACTCCTTATTAATCATTCTTAATTTTTTTTTTTTTAAAAAAACAATTTTTTTTTGATAACTAACATAGTTGTTTACAACTTGCCTTAATTTTTTTTTAAGTAAAATAAAGTTTGTAACTGTTAGTTTAACTCCTTCTAATTGTTCCTTAATACTCCCAACATCATATGCTATTGGTACTACTTGAAAATTTATAGACTCATCAATAACCATAGGAGTTGTTTCTGTTTTATATTTAGATGGGAATATCAAAATATCAGTGCTTTTAAATAAAGCAGCTTTATCTTTATTATATATATTAAGTCTATAATTTATTATAAATTTTTTTTTTTTAAATTCTTTTATGTCATTTAAGGTATTGTTATTACAATTATTACCATACACAAAAAATTCTATATTTTTTTTTAAAAAATATTTTGTTAGATTTAAATAATCATAAATACCTTTTTCTTCTGTAAGAGCAGAAAAGTAAATAATTTTTAGTTTTTTCTTTGTTTTTTTTTTAAAAATAGTGCCTTTATATACAAACGCATTATTTTTGATTAAATAAATATTTTGAGGATTATAATTTTTTTTCAAAATTTTTTTTTGTTTTTCAGATATTGATATGTGAATAAATTTTTCACTAGATAGGAGTTTAAAAAGCGAACTTTTTTTTGAGATATAGGTAAAACTATGATGATGAATAATAACTCTATCGTAGATAAACGAGATCAATTTAAGAAAAAAAATCTGTAGATAGAAACCATAGTTATCATCCATTGTGGTATAAATTTTATTATTATTTTTATTTTTTAAAAATATTATAAAAATATATAAAAATATTTTTTTTAGTCGTGTAGAAAACTTTGATTTCCCGGTTAAATTAAATAGTCTATCTTTTTTTTTTGAAAAATACTTTTTATAAACACCTTCACATACAATTGTGTTACCATTTACATTAAAATTATTTTTATAATCAGGTAATGAAACTAAGTAAATCATTATATTCTATGCTAGTTATGTTAAATTTCAAATTTCTTATCTATAGAAATATTTTTTAAAATACTAATTAAATTTTTATTAATTAGGATGGATGAAAAAATATAATATATTGATATTATTGTAATTAATTTTATCGAACTTAATAATTGCATGCTTAATGAAATTTTAAAATTATAAATATCAATATTATTTATATAGCAAAATATTAAAACTGAATAATATGGAAAAACATTTAGAAATAATTCTTTTAAGGAATAAATTAACCCAATTTTTAAAATTTGTGAAGATTTAATATATTGATATAGAGAAAAAACTATTTTTAAAATAGATATTGATATAGCGGCACCTAAAATTCCATTATAGCTAACACCTATATAGGTAAAAGTTATTATACAAATACCTTCAAAAATTTTAATTAAAAAAATACTTTTAAATTCTCTTTTATATTCAATAAAATTTCTGGATAGAACGTTTCCTATTAAAGCTATAGGGAATGCTGTTAAAATAACAATAAATATACTAATAGACTCATTCCATTTTGAATTCCATACTTCATTGATTAATATAGGGGCAAAAATCATAAAGATTAAAGATAAATAACCTACAAAAAAACATAATAATTTTGAAATTTTGAAAAATAGGTCTCTTTCTTTAGTTATATTTTTTGTTTTTGAAAAAAAAGGAATTAAAAATTGGTTTAATATATTGCCTAAATAAACAGATATAATTTCGTAGATCTTAATACCAAAATAAAAAACACCCAAGCTAATTTGACTTACAGAAAACACTAGAGTTATATAAAATCCATACAAGGATAAACTTTCAGTGTACCTATTTAAAATTAGCCATTTAATCTTACCAATATATTTTTTAAAAACATTTAAGTTGTATTTTTTCTGTAAAAGTTTATTTTTTTTTAATTTATATAAGTATAAAGAACTCAAAGTGATACCTATTTGAGAAAATAGATAAGCAAAAATATTAGCATCATTGATCAATGCAATTACTAAAATTATTATTCCTACAAAATTTGAAGTAGCTTCTATTCTTCCAATAGTTTTAAAATTATTTTTTTTATATAAATTTAATTTTATTACAGAAGTATAAGTATTAAAAAATTGTAAAAAATTTATTCCTATTATTAAAGGTAATAATCTCCAATCAGAATAATATTCAGAAAAAAAATAAGCTAAAAAACATACAAATATAAAAGCAATTAAATTAAGACAATAATTTGTAAGTAAAACGTTATAAGACTCATTATTATAATTTTTTGCTGTCAATAAATATTGAAATGTTCCAAAATCTTTAAATCCTACAACAAAAAGATGTATAGTTGTTATAACTGCTAACAAACCAAAATCATCTTTTGCTAAAAAATATGAGAGAATTAAATGACTGCTATAAGATATTATTCTTACCCAAAACTGAGCTAGAATAGTTATACTAATCTTAGGGTATAAATTCATTGGTTGATTATAAAGAATAACTCGTTTTTATAAAATTTGCTGCTTTTCTTTTCAAATCATCGGTAGTACTTTCAATTTTTTCTATATTAATTTGTTTCCAAATATTTTCATTAAATTCATTAATATTATCATTATTAAAATGTAAACTTTCTAAATCAAATAATTTAAGTAAACTTTTAATTCTATATGAACGATAATTTGTGGAAAAAGATAAGAATTTTTTTTTAAATTTAATTGAAAAAATAGATCCATGAAAAGAGTCAGTTAAAATGAATCTGGATTTTTGAAATAAATTTAAAAACTCAATTGGCCCTGCATTATCAATGATTTTATCAACCCAATTCATATTTATTCTAGTTTCTGAACTTATAGAATATATTTTACTATTATACTTCTTTTTTAAGTTTACAGAAATATTTCTTATCAAGCTTGAATTTGAACTATCCATGCCATAAATTAAAATTATATTCTCTTCTCTTGGATTATATGTTAGCTCATTAAAATCATGAATGATGGTGGGATCACATAAAGTAAATATTTCTTTATCTGTGTATTGTTCTAAAATTTTTTTAGAAAATTCATTTCTTGTAGATAAATAATCAAAATCTACAACACAGTTTTTTATTTCATTAGAAAATTTTTGGTTTTTTTCATCTACTCCAAAACAAGATGAAAAACTTATTTTTTTAATAGTACTATCTTTTAAGAAGCCTAAAAAAAAATAATTTTCAAAATTTGGGGATAAATTCAAATTTGTATTCCAGGTTTGGTCTGCTCCTACAACAAATGAATCATATTGATTAGAAGAATTAATAATAGAATTTACTGAGTCGAGGTTATAATCAATTTTAAGATATTCATTTTGAAAATCTTTGAATAACTTGTACCTTTTATACATTTTTAATCTTCTATAAATTGGGTATAAAAAGTTAAATTTTTTTTTTTTTTTATTTCCTCTAAGTCCAATTCCTCTATAAAAAGAAGTTGTAGGCATTAAATAAATCGGCGAATAAGCTGGTGTAATAAGCTCTATTCCAGAATTTTCAAAGAATTTTATACTAGCATAAGTTTGTAAAGCAGCCCCATAATTGCATGTTCTTGAAAAAGTTAATAATAAATTTTTCATTTTAAAAATTTATTAGCCGATAAATATTAAATATAAGAAAATATCTAATATAGTATCTTAACATTGATAAAAAATCTTTTACATCTAAATATTTGGTTTCGAATATAAAACCTTTTTGTTTGGCAAATTCTCTATAAACTTTTGATTTTGGATGTGAAGAATATGACCTCCAGGGTTTAACAAATGTAAAATGATGTACTCCTTTGTTCTTTAAATACTTCCAATATTTATATTTTGAGTACATTGAAGCTTGCAAATTCCATTTAGGATTAATTATCTTAAATTTTTTCTCAAAAATTATATTTAATAAATCTTGATCTGGTATATCAAGGTTAAGACCAGATTTTTTTATTTTTTTTTCTAGTTGACTTGTAATTTTCTCAAATCTCCATTTTTGTAAATTAATTAATAAAACTCCAGAGTTGAAATATATGTCACTTTGTATTTTAATTCTATCTAGATAATTTCTATTAAAACCACCTGTATCTTTTACCCCACCAATAGTATAATTTTTTAAATCAATATTATACAACTTATGGATACTGTCATTAACAAAAATATCTGCATCGATATAAATTATTTTCTGTATACTTTTTGGAAGTGCGCGATCAATATAAAATCTATAAAAAACTGATTTGGGCCAATAATAACCTTTCAAGTTTTGAGACTTCATATATTTTTTTAAATTAATTTTATAAAAAGTAATTTTATTTAATTGTTTAGATTTTATTGTTTTAAAATTGTTTAATGATTTTAAGGTTAATTTTTCATAAATAATTGTTATATTTAATTTATAGTTAGAGTTTAAATGTGAGAGGATAGATTGTATAGCTATTGTACAATATTTAGCGTAATTATTATCAATTCCAAAAACTATATCTATTTTTTTCATTTTGTTATTTATTATTATTTAAATTATTGATTCTGATTAATATTAATTTTTTTATATTATAAATACAATATTTCTATAATTGTCTTTGATAATGTTTGTTTATAAGTGTGATTAAAGTTAAATTTAATAATAAAAGTAAACTTAAATTATATTAAATTTTAGGCTATTTTAAGGAACTCTGAACTTATAAAAAATAACAAGTTTTACTAATTAATATGAAAAAAATTGTTGTACATGATTATGCTGGTCATCCTTTTACATTTTCATTCTCCAAGGTATTAGCAAAAGAATATGAAGTTTATCACCTTTTTTTTGCTAATGATCCAGGACCAAAGTCAGATCTTTATAAAGGAAAAAATAAAAATTTAAGTATATTTGGAATAGGAAAAACAATTAGTTATAATAAAAATAATTTTTTTCTAAGATTTTTTAAGGATATTCAATATGGAATTGAAGTTAAAAAAAAAATAAATCTAATAAAACCAGATATAGTAATATCTGCGAACTGTCCTACATTTGCACAACAAAGTATTTTAACTGCTTCGAAAGATAATAAATCAAAATTTATAATGTGGATTCAAGACTTTTATTCAATCGCGGTTCATCAAACTCTTAAAAAAAAATTCTCAATTTTTTCAATTTTCGTATCATTTTTTTTTACTTTACTTGAAAAAAAACAAACTAATCAATCTGATCATTTAATTACAATTTCTAAAGATTTTAATAAAACTTTAATTAAATGGGGTGTAAATAAAAAAAAAATTACTTTCATACCTAATTGGGGGAATTTAGATCAAATCAAAGTAAAAAAAAAAGATCACCACTTTTTAAAAAAACATAGATTAGATAAAAAAAAACTAAGAGTAGTTTATAGTGGAACATTGGCTTTAAAACATAATCCAGATCTAATTGTAAAGATAGCAAAGAAAAACTTAGATATTGAGTTTTTAATTTGTGCTGGAGGTAGTGGATTTGATGATCTAAAGAGAAGAAAAAATCTCACATCAAATATTAAACTTTTACCACTTCAATCTTTTAAAAATTTTAATAAAGTGCTTAACAGTGCAGATTTTTTTTTAGCAATGTTAAACAAAGAGGCAAGCACGTTTTCCGTGCCCTCAAAAATCTTAAATTATCTTTGTATTGGAAAACCAATAATACAGTCTGCACCTTTAACGAATCTATCTTCAAAAATAATACTCAAAGCAAAAGCTGGAAAAACTTTTGACCCTGAAGATTTAGATAGATTAAATAAATTTATTGGAGAAATTAAATATGACAATAAACAAAGACTAATTATGTCAAAAAATGCTAGATTGTATGCTGAAACAAATTTTGATATTAAAAAAATTTTGATTAAATTTGTAAATATTTTTAAAAAATTGTAATAGTTTAATTTATGAAATCAGCTGTAGTATTTGGTGGAACTGGGTTTATTGGTTTATACTTTATAGAAAAAGTTTTAGATGAACATTTGTATGATAATTTATATATAGTAGATACTAGAGAACCAGAAGATACTTTTTGCAAAATAAAATATAAAAAATTGATAAACACCAATAGAGTTAAATTTATAAAAAAAGATATCAGAGAAGATCTTAAAGAAATTATTATTGATGGAGAACTAATTACAATTTTAAATTTTGCAGCTGTGCATAGAGAGCCAGGCCATGAGGAACATGAGTATGGTGAAACAAATATAAACGGAGCACATAATATTTGTGACTTTGCGAGAAAGTATGATTGTAAAAACATAGTATTTACAAGTAGTATTGCTGTTTATGGTCCAGGTGAGCACGAAAAAAATGAGGAAACTATAGCTAAACCATCCACACCATATGGTAAGTCAAAATTGGAAGCAGAAAAGATACATATTGATTGGCAAAATGAGGAACCTACAAATAGAATACTTTCAATTTGTAGACCAGGTGTTGTTTTTGGTGCTGGAGAAAAAGGGAATGTAACTAGACTTGTAAAGTTTATTAAAAATAGATTGTTTTTTTATATGAATAATAAGAATTTAAAGAAAGGAGGTTTATACGTTAAAGAACTCATAAATATGATAATTTGGGTAAACGAAAAACAAACTAAAGGTCAATTTCCAAAATCAGTATTGTATAATGCTTGTATGTATCCTTGTCCAACAATTGAAGATTTTGCAAAAAATATTTCTAAAAAAGTTCATCATTCCGGTAATTTTATTTCTTTACCTGGTATTTTGATAAATTTCTTTTTATTTGTGAGTTTAATTTTTACTAAAATATTTAAGAAAAATAATTCATTTAATTATTATAGATTAAGAAAATTATTTAGATCTAACACTATAATCCCACAGTTTCTCGTAAAAAATCAATACATTTTTAAATATGATTTAAGCAGTTCATTTGATGATTGGAAAAAAAATGATTCTAGTGATTGGAATTAATAGAAGTTAAATCCTATTATTTTCTAAAAAAAATGTATATTTTGTATTTTATTTAAGAATTACTTTTTTGAATAATAATATATAAGAAATTTATATGTATTTTAAAATAATATTTATATTTTTATTCATTGCAGCTTGTACTAATTCTACAGGTTTTAAAAGTGAACCGAAAGGATCGAACCCAAAAAGTATAGGTCTTAAGCAAAGAGGTGTAACTTTAAAGTTTCATGATTTGAATAAGATCAATACTGCTTCTCTTCCTAAATTCGAAGATATAAAAAAAAGAAAAAATAAAAAGTTAGAAGAGTTAATGGAGGAGAATATATATTATTATTCAATAGGCTCTGGAGACATAATAAATGTATCTATTACAGATATAGACGATATTGATGGTTCCTACACTATCAGCCCAAATGGTGATGTTACTATTCCCTACGTTGGTCAAGTTGTAATAGATGGTAAAACAAAAGAAGAAGCTCAATCGTTTATTAATGAAGTTTTAAAAACTTTTTATCAAGATCCAGAAACTATCGTCAAGATTGAACAGTACAATAGTGCTTATGTGTACATTACAGGAGCAATAAACCGACCTTTGGCAATTTTGCTTTCTGAACAACCATTAAAAGTTTTAGATGCTCTAATAAGGGCAGGTTATGTAAAAGATCAAAAGAGTTAT
Source organism: uncultured Pelagibacteraceae bacterium (assembly GCA_902516465.1). Classification (GTDB taxonomy): domain Bacteria; phylum Pseudomonadota; class Alphaproteobacteria; order Pelagibacterales; family Pelagibacteraceae; genus Pelagibacter. The sequence goes on along the minus strand of CABXZD010000003.1, from coordinate 42,062 downwards.
ATGAAAACAGCATTGCTTAGGAGAGGTGATGAAGTTTATGAGATAGATCTTTATGAGTTGTTAAATAAAAATAACACTGACTTAGATATATATTTGAGAAAAGACGATGTTTTACACGTCTCTGAGTCTGATACAGATCAAGCTTACGCTTTTGGAGAATTTACTACTTCTGGTCCCATTTCTGTTTATAGAGATCTTACTCTCACAGAATTACTTGCTACTAAAGGAATTAACAAAGCTACTGCGAAAACGAAAAATATTTATGTAATGAGGGAAGACTTAACAAAATTTTTACATATAGATATATATTCAATTAATCTAAATAATCCAGCTGCATTTATTGCTGCAAATAATTTTTATATACTACCAAATGATATAGTATTTATTCCATCAACTAAATTGGTTAAATGGAATAACGTGATAAGTCTTCTGACGCCATCAGAGACACTTTTTAAAACCTATAAACCTTATATAGCTGAACAAGATGATTTTTATATTATAAGTGAGGATGCAAATATAATTAGTGGGGGAACAAGAAGTGATGGAACAAGATAATTAAAGAATACTCTTTTTAGGATTAATAAGACCGATAGAAAGAATGGTAACTATTAAAAACATTATACCTGGAGCGTGCAAAGAAAAATCAACTAAACTTTGTATAAATAAAACAATTAATAAAAAAGATAATAATATAAATCTTGTCAGTCTGTTTTTTTCACTAATATTTTTTACTATTATTTTAAAATAGGAAATATAAGATAAAAGTAAAATTGAAAAACCGACCATGCCTATTTCCCCTAAAAGTTCTAACCCATCATTATGTGCATGATTTGCAACAGTATAATTAAAATTTTCTGGCAACTGGTAAAAGATTTTGAATAATTGTCCGAAAGCTCCATTTCCATAGCCGAAAAGCCAAAAATTTTTAAATTGTTCTATGCTAAAAGCTTGTAAATTTAGTCTTATATTTTCCTTCAAAAGAGAAGTTTCAACATACCTTTCTATTAATTTAGCGTTACCAAAGAATACTGACATCACCAAAAAATCAAAAATTAGTATAAAGATAATTATAGTTGATAAAGGATTTATATATTTATTAAATGAAATTTTAGAATAAAATAAAAACGATAATAATATTAAAATATAACTAAAATTTGCAGCTCTAGACCAAGTAGTTAAGATACCAATAGTTAAAAAAATAATAAAAATTCTTATAAAAAAAATTTTACTTTTAATTTGTTCACTAAAGGTAAAATTATTTATTTGATACTTTTGAAAAAAAATTACTATAAAATATAAACTTGAAAATGCACATAAAAATAAATATGTTCCAAATACTGACCGGTTAACAAAAAGACCTGTAGAAGCATTTAAATAATGAATCTTTTCAATAAAAAAATTTGATGGATTTCCTATTAACATCCAATATGTAGCGAAAGCTGCATGACAAAAACCTAATACAGAAATAAAAAATAAAAATTTCATTAAGTGCTTGCTTCTATTAAATAAAACAGGGAAAATTAATAAAATTATGAAAAAATTGATACAATTTAAAATTCCAAAAAATGAATTACTAGGATCAATGCTCAGTGACCATAGTTCTTTATCAATTTTTATGGAGTTATATAGATTATAATTATTAGGAGCTAGGATTTCAATTAATCTTAATGGAAGTGGTATAATTTGTATTATTAAGAAACATATGTAAATAAAAAAAAAAATAAAAAATAATTTATTATTTATATAATTTTCTTCTATACTTTTTTTAATTTCACTATTTTTTAAACATAAAAAAAAAAGAGAAATAAAATTAATTGATGCGACTTGCATTAATATAGGATTGATACTTGCGTTTAAGCTCGTAGAAACACCCAAGATAATTAAAAATAAATTTTGTAAAATATTTTTTCTTAATAACATTAAGTACAAATATTATTTGTTGGAGAAATGCAAGTTGAGTCTTCTAATACATCAATTTCAAATGCTCTACTATTAGTAGCTCCATTACCTATTTCAGCCGTGAAATCAAATGTAAAAGTTGCTGCTACATATAACCTGGGTGCTATTCCTGAAATTGTATTTCCTGTTACTGAAATTCCAGTTCCAGTTAAACCAAACGCATTTTCACTATTGGTAGCTGTAAACGTGTAGGTTATTGCTGAACCTTGACTAGCAGTTGCTTCAACTGTTTCAGTTATATTTTCTCCGGCATCAAATGTCTCTAATGTTCCTTCAGGTGTATCGAATTCAACAGTTTCACTTTCATCTCCACCATCTATTTGTGGTAAATTTACAACTAGATCCTCAGTATTAGTGTCATCATCTTCTGCGGTAAAAGTAATAGTAGTCGAAGTTGCAGTCGTTGTAGTGGGAGTTCCAGAAACTAATCCTCCTGCTAAAGTTAATCCAGATGGTAAGGATCCGCTAGATATATAATAATTGATACTTCCTGTTCCAGTTGCTGATAAACTTATTGAAGAAATTGGATCACCTACCGTTAGAGTAGTTGGAAAATCTGCTGAAGTTGTAATCCAAGTTACGGTTCCACCTCCACTAGCGTTTATCACTGGAAAAGAAACAGTTAAGGTTTCAGTATCACCATCTTCATCTTGTGCTGTAAAAGTAACAGTTGTCTCTGTTTCAGTTGACGAAGATGGGGTTCCAGAAACAACTCCTCCAGATAAAAATATACCTGCTGGTAACATTGCGTCATCTGCATAAGTTATAGTACCAACTCCTGTTGCAGATAAAATTATAGAAGACATAGGTGTACCTTCAGTTAAAGTTAAAGACGAAAACTCTGCAGCAGTTGTATTCCAAGTTAGACCTCCACTGCCAGTAACACTAAATGTTAAAGTTTCAGTTATTTGAAAAGTACCATCTGTTGCATCTTCTACTTTTATTTCTGAGTTATAAGTTCCGGCAGTTGTAGGTGTTCCAGAAATAAGTCCGGTTGCTGTATCTAAAGTAATTCCTGGAGGTAAACTTGAAGCAGAATAAATCACTCCATTTGCTGCCGGAACCGAGACTGCCTCAGCACTTATGCTTATATTTGAACTTGTAGTATAAGTTCCTGTAGTTGTTGGGGTGGTAATCCAATTAGGATTACTAATACCACTTGCAGCATTTATTATCGGAAAGAAAACTGTCAAGGTCTCTTCATTACCCTCCATATCCTCAGCAGTAAAAGTTACAGTAGTCTCTGTAGCTCTAACATTCTGAGGAGTACCGGATATTATTCCTGCTGTTAAAGAAATCCCATTTGGTAAATTACCATCATCAGTATAAGTAATTGGTTCCATACTTCCTGTTGCACTTAAAGTTATAGACGATATTGCTGTTCCTTTAGTCATAGTCGATGGAAAATCAGCTTGTGTAGTTGTCCAAGTAACACTACCACCTCCACTACTAGAGTCTACACTTGGGAATGTAACATATTTGGTTTGCGAACCCATATCATCTGTAGCAGTAATCATCACACTAGAAGTTGCATCAGTTTGCATACTAGGAGTTCCTCTAATATACTCCCCATCAACATATAAACCCATCGGTAAATTTGATGCTGTAAAACTTATAGATCCTGTTCCCGTAGCATCTAAATACATATCAGGCATTTCAATACCTTCTGTTAGCGATGCAGGTGGATAAAGATAAGTTGCCCATGTAGGTCCACTTGCTCCTCCACCTTCTCCAGAATTAGAGTTTACCATTGGAAATGTAAGACTTATACTCGTAGTATTTCCATCTTCATCTGTAGCTATAATATTAACAGTACTTCCAACAAATGTTTGAGTGTTTGGAGTACCCATAATTTCATCACCCATTATAGATATACCAGAAGGTAAACCAGTTGCTGTAAAAGTGATATTACCAACACCCCCCGATGTATAAAGATATATTGGTGTAATTGTATTATTAACAGTCAAAGTTGCCGGAGGATAAGGAGTTGACATGAATGAAAAGCTACCTCCATCGCCTCCTTCATCATAACCTCCACTAGTGTCTTCAATAATATCAAAAGTTAAACTAGCAGTAGCAAAATTAGCTGAATCCATTTTATCTGTAGCTGTTAGCGTTGTATTAAAAATTCCAGGACTTGTTGGTGTTCCAAAAATCATCCCAGTTGTATAATCTAAAGTTAAACCATCAGGTAAATCTGATACAGAATAAACTACTCCATTCATAGACTCAGCTGTTCCAGTTATACTCACATAATAACTAGTAGAAATAGTTCCAGGTGACATAGGGTAGGTAGTCCAAGATATATCTCCAGCAGCATAAGTTGTAGTATCTGAAGCAGATGTTGTTGCACTAGTTGCTGCTGTAGAAGTATTGTATTGTGAGGCTGTGTCTGAATACAAGGATGCAGCAGTCATGTATGTTGGATCAACATCCATAGCAATATTTTCATAAAGACTTTGATTATTTGAAGCCATTGCGATTATAGCCTCTGTTCCACTATCGCTATCTGCTAAAACTGTGAAAACTTCAGCCGTTAAAGATTGATCATTAATGGAAGCTATATTATTGAAAACTATTTCATTAATCTCATCATTACCTGAAGAAGAAATTATATTTGCTATTGCATCAGAATCTTCTGCCGATATATCTGATAAAGCTGTGTTTACAATATCATTCACTAGATCGGTTTGAGTTTCATAAATTGTTTCTACCATCTCTGATTCGACATTACTAAGACTGTCCATAAAATCTAAAGCTAGATTTTGACTTGAAGCATTATCAATATTTTCTTCAGGATTATTTTGTTCAGCAATAACGGTTTCAAAAATTAATGAGGCAGTAGAATTATCTGTTGTAGACACTAGCTTAGCCATTGTAGACATAGTATTTTCATTAGAATTCTCTATCATTTCTTTAAACACTTCTGTTTTAAATTCCTTTAAATCATCTAATTCATTGTTAAAAAATTCTATTTCTTCATCGTTACCTTGCCTAGCTGCTAATCTTGCAGCTTTATTTGCAGCTTTTCTTTCAGCAATTGCAGCTTGTCTTTCAGCTTTCCTTTTTTCTTGTTTAGCAATTTTTTCAGCTTTTCTTTTAGCTATTTTTTCTTCTTTTAAAGCCTGTCTTTCAGCTTTTGACAATCGAATTTTATTTTCTGAGCTTGAGGTTGTTTCATTTATAGCAACAGTTGCTGAAGAGGTGGTTGATAAGTTTTCATCTGTAATTAAAATATTTTCAGTTTGATTTTCCTCAATATCAATATTTTCTTCCTCAATAGTGGTCTCCTCTATATGTTCGAAAATATCAAAATTTTGTTCAGCAAAACTATTCATAACCTCACCTAATACATCTGGATTTTCATTCATTACCGCTTCCATCATAAACATCGCAGTATCTCCATTAGTTGTATCCATCATTAGCTCAGCAACAATTTCAGAGGAAGTCCCTTCAGAATGAGCTATTATTTCAGCAAAAACTTCTCCTTTAAAGTTTTGAAAATACTCATCTTGATAAGCAACGATATTATCATCTACAATCATATTCATAGTTTCATTTCCATCGCTGATTTCTGTTCCATACATAGAGTCGTTTGCAATACTTACACTTACAGTTTCACCAGATTGAACTTTTGCAGATTCTATGTGATCAAATAGATCAAAATCTTGTGCTGCTAGATTGCCATAAACTCCAGCAATCATTTCAGGATTATTTTCTACTAAATTTGTCATCAATAAAGCAGTATCTTTTGGAGAAGTTTCCTGCATAATCGTTGCCATCATTTCGATATCCCCTTCATCAGCATTCTGAAATGCGTTGGTTGTTAATTTATTCATTGTCTCAGGGTCTTCTTCATAGAATTCAGCTAATTTTTCTGGCGCCATCTCTGTAAAACTAGCTAAAACATCTATTGAAAAATTATCGTCACCTTGTGGTGTTATATTAGAAATCTCTTCTACTAAATATGTGCTCATTGAAGGATCACTTACTGCCATTACTCTAGCTATTGCATCAATTGATTGCTCAGATTGATCTAAAATCATTCCATCAACTATTGAAGTTCTGATTTCATTAAAATCAAAAGTTTCATCCATGTAAGGCATTGTTGGATCTAAACCATCAGCTTGGGCCATGTGTGAAAATACATCAAATCCAGCCTTTGCAACCTCATCCATAAGAAAAGTAGTATTACCTTGATCATAATCAATCATACTTTGCATAAGATACATTGATTGACTTGGGTCAGAATTCATAATTATATCCGACATTAACTCCATGTCCGCGCCTGTGGAATATTCTACAAAATAATCAAACCTATCTCCCCTAAAATCGTAAATCTCATTTTTATAAGCCTCAATATCATTTGCATCAGTAATACCATCTCCATTAGCATCAGGTATTGTTCCATTAGCTAACTGTTTTGAAAGAGCTCTATCTATATCCTCTTCACTTTGTGTTGATGATTTAACTAATGCTTTCTTTTTAATTTCTTTAATTTGATTTGTTTGTTCAGTACTCAGAATAGTTTGCTGAATTTGAGAACCTGAAACATTTACTCCAGCTGAGGGATCGGTTATCGTTGTGGTTTGATCTCCAATTATAATTTTTAAACTTCCAACTTTTCCCATAGTGTCTTCTATTAGGGCTATTGACTTACTTACCTCTGAGTTTTCACCTGTAACAAGTGTTCCATTAAGAACAACTTCAATTTCAGACAAAATAATTTTCATTGCATCATCTTTTGATTTTGCAATTGATCCAGATTCAAAAGTGAATTTTCCTTTTACAATTTCCAAATGAAATATTTCTTCTTGAGAAGCATTATTAAATTCTTTAATTAAGAATTCAGAATTCCCATCAATAGTTAAAATAGAATTATCGATAAATGAAATATTAATAGATGAATTTGGCTCAACTATTATATTCTCATTAGTAAATATTTGATCATACTCACTTAGTCTTTTAAAATTTCCATTAATTTTTTTTTTAGCTTGACCCTCTAAAGTTTCAATGAAACCCACAAATATTTCTTCAGAATAGCTAATATTACAAAAAAACAGTATTGTTAAAAGTAATGGTAAAACTAATTTTATTTTGATAAAATTTAATGTGTTTTTTTTTAATAAGTACATAAGCAAATTATTAATTACTAGTTTAATTATAATCTCTTTATATAATATTTTCTCTATATTAATTATATCCTTTAGCTTTAAAATTGATGGTTATTTTTCAAAAGTTATCAAATATTCACCATATAACTACTCAATTTTTTTTATCAAACCCTTTATGTTTAAAAAGAAAGATATTCAAACTACTATTCCAGATAGTAAAAAACTTTATGATCTTATAAGTATGACAGAAAAAAAATCATCACTCGATTACAAATATTGGGAGATGAAAATTCTACATCAAATTAAAAATACTTCCAGTAGATCGGAATTTGAAAGAAATTTTATTAATCTTTATTTGCTTTCTAAAAATATTGAAAAGAAAAATAAATCTTTAAAACTTTATTATTTAAGAAACATTCCAAGATTTAGTGAAGAGACTAATATTATTATAATGCAAAAATGATAACACTACATATAGTAAATTTAATTTTAAATTAACAAAATAGACTCCTGATATAAAAAACAACTTGTAAGCGAATCTTTTTTAATTAGATTCTTTCTCATAATGGAAAAAAGTTTTTTAGATAGAATTGGAGATATTAATGAGCAATTAAATCTTGCTCATTACTGGATTGTATTATTAAAATATAAAAGAATAATCCTACTTGTACCTTTTTTATTTGGACTTTTAGGTTTGTTTATTTCTTTAAATATCAATCCAACTTTTCAAAGCCAAGCAACATTAGTAATAACAGAATCTTCGAAAAATATTGTAAATATAGAAGAAGTGTACGATGGTGAGATTAGAGGAAGTGGTTTTAGTTCATCTAATTATATTAATAATCAAGTTCAAATTATCGAAAGTGACGAGGTGATATCTTCTATCTTATTGGATGAAAAAAAGTTGGAGAGGATAAAAAATTTTTATAAAAAACTACCTAAAAATTATTTTACAAAAAATTTACAATTTTTCAATTTTTTTTAAGGATGATAATAATTTAAAAGAAAAGGACCTAAAACTTACACTTAAAAATTATATTAAAAAAAATTTTGGAGTAACACAAATTAGAAATAGTGATGTAGTTAATATCACAATGAACTCGGAAAATGCTGAGTTTGCAAAGTTTTTATTAGAGCAAGTAATTGATGCTTATCTAAAATATGATGTTGATACTAAAGTTAAAGTAACTAATTACGCAAATCAACAAATAAATTTGAGGCTATCAAAGTTATTAGAAGATATGGAAATTGCTGAACAAAAATTATTAGAATATAAAAAAGAAAATAATTTAATCGATATTGGTGATATAAAAGATCTAAAAATTGAACAAATTAAATCGGTCTCTCAAAGAATAATTGAAGCAAATAGAGAATTACAAAAAAAACAAAATGATCTTACTTCAATTAAACTTGCAGACGGTAATGTTGATGAACTCTTAGCAATAGCAGATTTAAGAAACAAAAAAGAAGTAGACACTATCAGAACTAACATAAATGCTACAAATAATAATATTGAGTCTCTTCAAATTATTTACACTGACGAACATCCTAAGGTTCAAAAAGCATTAAAAACTAAACAAAATTTAGACAATCGACTTAAAGAAATTTTAGACGAAAATATTGCAGCTGCAGCTTTTGAACTATCTAATTTAAAAGGTTTCATTGAGTCTAGTGAAGTTGAATTAGATAAAGCAAAATTTGAGTTACAGGCTTTAGAGGAAAAAGATGTTGCTTTGCAACAATACGTACGTGAAGTAGAGACAAATAATAAAATTTATGAGACCTTTCTTCAAAGAATGAAAGAAACTAATGAGGTAAAAGAACTTCAGTCTTCAAATGTAAGAATTATTCAAAATGCTCTTTTACCACTAGTACCAGTATCTCCAAATGTTACAAATATAACAATAATGTTTTATTTAATATCTTTTATTATATTATTTGGAAGTTTAGTTTACTTAGAATTTAATAGTAATACGGTCATTGAACCATCCAATCTTGAGTCGTTAAACATTCCTGTATTGTCCACACTACCTAAGGTCAAAAAGTTAGATAAAGGATATCATTTGTCACAAATGTTTCTTGAAGATGTGAACTCTGAGTTTTCAGAAAGTATTAGAACTTTAAGAACTCTCTTAGTTGCCAAATATCAGAAAAATAAATCTTTTTTAATAAGTTCCTCATATTCGGGAGAAGGAAAAACTACTGTTTCTTTAAACGCTGCTCTTGCATTCTCAAAAATTGGAAAAGTATTGTTAATTGAAACAGATATCAGAAGACCGTCGGTATTAAGTAAAACTAACCAAGCTGAGGAAGCACCAGAAGTTGGATTTAGTGATATTATACAAGGCAAAACGAAATTAAGTGAATGTTTAATGAAACTACCTGGATCTGATATTGAGGTTATGACATCTGGGACTAGAAGGTCTGATTTAACTGATTTGACCACAACAAATAAACTAAAAATTTTTTTTGATGCTCTCAAAAAAAATTACGACTATGTAATTATTGACACACCACCGATACAACCAGTAAGTGATACATTATTTTTAAGCCAAGCAACAGATCACAATTTCTTAATTGCAAGATCAAACTTTACTAAATTGATTGGGATAAAATCTGTCCTGAAAAAATTAAATAATGTCAAAGTTAAAGTCGACGGATTGATCTTTAACGATTTAGATACTTCAAAAGCTAGTTATTATGGATACTATCAATATGGTGGTTATTATAATAAATATAAAAGTTACAGTTAAATATTATTATTTAACCTCAAATCTAATATAGTATCAAAAATGATATTTGAAAAAATCTTTCAAAGAGATGATAAAGCTTTTTTATTATTTTATTATATATTTTTAGGTTCAATTCTTTATCTAAGTTCAATATTAGCTTATTTTCTAAGAAATAATACATGGAAATTATCTGAATTATACTTAGAAGGAACGTTACTATCCATAATAGCTTTCATGGTTTTATCTTTTTTTAACAACAAAGAAAAAAGATATATTAAAGGTTCAACTCAATGGTTGAGAGTTGAATTTCTACTACTTTTTCAGACTTTTATTTTTGTAATTTTTATAACAGTGTTATTTAAAATTACTCAAAACTATTCACGTATCTGGTTCTTTACTTTTGTATCAGTTTCTTTTGTTTTATTTTTAATTTCAAAAGTGTTGTTTGATTTTTTTTATACAAGATTAGTTAAATCAAATACAATTCAAAGAAATGTTCTTTTAATAGGAGACTCTAAAAGTTGTCAAAATATAATTCGAAAATTTCCAAAAAAGGTTAGTAACTCAGTCATTAAATGTTTGATAGCAATTGATCAATTAGATAAAAAGGATACTAATTTTTATGGTATTCCAAGCTTTGGGTTAAATGAAAATTTTGGCCAAATATTAAATCATCATTCTATAGGCCAAGTATGGATAATTTCTTCAATTAAAACGCAGTCATATATCGAAAATATAATTGATAAATTTCTAAACTTTTCTATAGATTGTCGCTTAATTCAACCTGAATCAAAATTTAAATTTATTGAAGGTCTAGATAGTGAAGCTGGATTTGATTTTTACAATGTTTCTTTTTCTCCATTTTATGGAACAAGTTTTTTAATTAAAACGCTCATTGACAAGATACTTTCAGTTATTTTCATATTATTTTCTTTACCAATAATGCTTTTATTTTCCATATTTATTTTTTTAGAGGACGGGTTTCCAATATTTTTTAAACAAAGAAGAACAGGGTGGGATGGAAAATCATTTAATATTTTAAAACTTAGATCAATTAAAAATCTTAAAAATAGAAATGAGTCATTACAAGTTAAAGCAGGTGATAGTAGACTTTTAAAAGTTGGTAAAATTATAAGAAGATTAAGCATTGATGAATTACCTCAGTTTTTAAATGTTTTAAAGGGTGATATGTCAATAGTTGGACCAAGACCTCATATGACAGATCATACTAAACATTATTCGAAAGAAGTTCAAAATTTTATGCAAAGACATAAATGTTTACCAGGAATCACAGGCTGGGCTCAAGTTAATGGCTTGAGGGGTCCAACTAATTCTGAAGGATCTATGAATAAACGTTTTCAACATGACCTGTATTATATTAAAAATTGGAATTTAATGTTGGATGTTTACATTTTAATTAGAACTATATTTGTAGTTCTGTTCCAAAAAGTAGATTAAATATTATGAATTTATTTGCTATTGGTGATATTCATGGATGTTTATCACAGCTTACGTCGCTCCACAAAAATATATTAACATACAATAAATTTGATCCTAAAAATGACTTATTAATTTATCTTGGTGATTATATTGATAGAGGAAAAAACTCAAAAGAGGTTATTAATCAAATAATTAAACTTAAGGATAGTAAAATTAAAACTATAAATTTAATGGGAAATCATGATGAATTTATGATTGATTTTTTATTCAATAAAAATAATAACATTAAAAATTGGCTTAACTATGGAGCAGATACTACATTTAGAAGTTATGGAATAGAAATTGTTGAATTTATTAAAGATGGATTTGAAGAAAATATAATCAACGATTTAAGAGAAACTGCTCTAAAAAAAATAGACAGAAATCATCTTAATTTTTTTGAAAATCTAGAAATATCTTTTTCAACCAAAAAATACTTATTCGTTCATGCAGGAATTGATCCACAAAAAAAGTTAAATGATCAAACAAAAAAAGATTATCTATGGTCTAGATCAGAGGAATTTTTTAGCAAAAAGTTTAAAGCTGAAAAAATTATTGTTCATGGTCATACTCCTGTAGAAAATATCATTAGTGATCCATATAGAATAAATATTGATAGTGGTTGTTACTTTTCAGGTAAATTAACTGGTGTGCGTCTAACAGACGATAATGATAGTAGAATCTTTATAACAAATTAATTTACTTTTATTCAATACAACCATTACTTGAATAAAATCTAACAAAATAATATAAGAGATATGTAGTTGATTCTAAAAAATTTATGAAAATTTATTCTATTAAAGAAATCGTTGATGCGACTAATAATTTATTGTACCCAAAAACTTCAATTAAAAATAACAAAAAAACTGATGAGGATGACTTAAAATCAAAAAAAGAAGATAGCAAAGATTTATTAGTACTGAAAAATGAAGTAACTATTGAAAATGATTATCACTTAAATCTCCTAAATCACGAGGTTAAGATTAAACCCGAAGTAAAAGATAAAATGGTTAATGAACTTTACCATTTTCTAAAAAAGAAACTGAAAAAGAATACGTTAAAACTAATTATCGACGAACAAATTGAAATTAAAAATTTAAAAAAAAATATTGATTATTTAACCAAAAGTAAGGATGATTTAGCTGAAAAGTACCAGACTTTAGATAATGAACATAGATCCTCATTAAAAATGTTAAATCAAACAAACGAAGAAAATAAAAAATTAATAAATGAAAATGAAAAACTTAAAATTAATAATAAGGCGTTAAAAGAAAACTTAAATTATATTGTTGGTGAGAAAGATAATTTAATAAAAGAAAATGAGCAGACTATTTCAAATTTAAATGATGAGCTAGAAAAGAAAGAATTAAAAAATAGAAGTTTTGAAATAAATAATGCTGAGCTCAAAAATACAATTTCAAGATACATAAATAATACGAAAAAACTTCAAGAGAAGGTAAATTCTATTGAAAAAACAAAAAATTTTGAAATAGAAGAAATCAATAAAAAGATAAAATTCTATCAAGATGAAAATGTAAGACTGTCTAGTGAGCTTTTATCTACACAAAGAAAGAGTGAAACCATTAGAATAAATTTGACTGATATAGAAAAAGAAAAAACAAAAATTGCTGATAAGATTAATGAACTTAGTAGATCAATAGAGGCAAAAACTAATGTTGTTTCAACGAATTTTATAAAAGAAAATTCACAACAGGCGACAGAAGATTTAGAAAAACTTAATGATAAAGAACAAAAAAGTCTTGATGAAGTTATCAGCAGAATTTTTAATAAAAGCTAAAAAACCCTACAAATCTGTTATCTAATCTCAATTAATTGACACATAAATTTTATCACGTTAAAATTTATTTATAAAAATAATGATTGAATCTAAAACTAAATACCTAGAAAACAGATTAGAAGAGCTAAATCGAGATTTAGATAATACTGAGATAAAAATTAATTTAAAAAAAAAAGAACAACAAGATAAAATTAATCAACTACAAAACGATTTGAAACTTAAAAAAGAGGAATTGGAAAAACAGTCGTTATTACAAGAAAAAGTTCAAGCTTTTGAAAATCGTCTAATTCAAACTGAAAAATTAAATTCTCAAGAGTTAGAACTTGATAGCCAAATAGATAAAATAAAAAATAAAATTAGAACGACTTCAGAGAATATATTAAACCATAATAAAGTCATTGAGGAAAAAACCAATTATTTAGAAAAAAAAATAAGTTCATATAATGGTTCAGAAGTAAACAACACAAATGATAACTATGCAAAAGATAGAATGCAAACAGCAAAAAAAAGTGAAGTAGTAAATATCAATAAAAATATTAATAAAAATTTAAATAAATTGCCCAAAAAATCTCAAAACGAAGAGGAAGACAGTAAAAAAATAAAAAAACTTAAATTTTTTTCACCAAATTTTTTTAAGTAAACAAAAAATCTATTAGTTATGAGTGATGATAATGAGGACTCAAAAAAAAAGATTAAAATCATAGAAAATTTAATTCCTAAAAAAACAGAAGATTTAATAAAACAAGCTGAGACAGCTTTAGAAGAAAATCGTTTCCGAGTAAAACAAGAAATTTTAAAGATTAATGATCTTGTTAAAAAAAAATATTTTTTAAGTGAAATTGAAAATAATAATAAAAGAAAGGTTTCTGATATCAAAGAGTCTGCTATAGAACTCAATGTTATTGCAAAAAAACAAGCTTCAGAAATAGAGAATTTGATAAAAAATCAGGAGACTGAAATACAAAAATTAACTGGTGAACAAATATTACTTGATAGAAATGAAATACAATTAGATATAATAAAAAATCAAAAATTATTAGTTGATGATTACAAAGCAAATAATGATTTACTCCAATCTAGTTTAAATGATTTAAATAAAAAATTAGAAATACTTAAATCTGAAAATAAAAGATCATTGATAAATAATAATGAATTAAAAAATACAATAAGTCGTTACATAGTCCATAATAAAAATTTACAAAAAACTATAGATGAATTAAAATTAATACAGTCGGAGTCTTTACTAGATAAATCTCGAATTAAAGAAATGTTTGATCAAATAAAATTTTATCAAGATGACAATACTAGATTATCTAATGAATTACTAAATGTTAAAGATAAATATCAAATAATTAAAAAAAATTTTAATGAAACTGAAAGTGAAAAAAATAATATTTTTAAACAAATCCAAGAACTTAATAATTCTTTGTCAAAAACAAATATTTTAGGGACACCATTTGTTAAAGAGAAGATTGTGGAAGAAAATATCAATTCTAAAGTCTTAAATGATATTTCTGAAAATAATATCAAGAAAGAAAAAGAAAAATCTTCTTTGAATACTGATTTAGATAAAGAAATTGAGGATATTTTTAGTTAATTTGAACATCTAAAATAATTTGATCAGATTCTAAAATCTCACACACTTCTCCAGTATTTAAAATCGTAAAATGTTGAAAATCTGTTTTTACTTCTTCATAATTTAAAGTTTGCATACAATAGGTATTGGCTGTTTTGTAATGAATACTATTATTAAATTCACATTTGCCCCCAATACAACTCGCATTAGCTCCAATCACATTTGTAAAAAAAAAAGGATAAATTATTAGTATGAATAGAAGTTTTTTCATTTATGCTTTAATTTTTTTACCTGAATATCTCTATTGACAGTTATATATATGAGTAATAATCAAGATAGAACTGATATTTATGGAAGTATTATTACCTATAGCCCAAGTTTTCGTAAATCCCATTGAAATATTGCTGTTAAGCGCAATAGTTGGAGTTCTTTCTGGTTTATTTGGAGTAGGTGGTGGTTTTCTGATGACACCATTTTTAATCTTCCTTGGTGTACCTCCGGCTTATGCTGTTGCTAATGAAGCAAATAATATTCTAGCTACCTCAGTGTCAGGATCTACAACCCATTATTTAAAAAATACTTTAGATTACAAAATGGGTTTTATGATTGTAATTGGTGGTTCAATTGGAACTGCTGTAGGTATCTATACTTTTACATATTTTCAAGATATCGGAAAAATAGATACAGTAATTTCTCTAGCTTACATGTACATACTAGCGATCATTGGTACTTTAATGCTAGTAGAAAGTCTTGGTGAAATTGACAAGGCAAAAAAAAATCTTGCTGAAAGAAAAAAATTGCACGTACATTATTGGATACATGGTCTTCCCTTCAGGATGAGGTTCCCTAAGTCTAAATTATACGAGAGTATTTTTACTCCAATAATTATTGGATTATTTGTTGGCTTTATTGCTGCAATAATGGGTATTGGGGGTGCTTTCATACTGGTACCAGCAATGATTTATATTATTAAGATGCCCACAAGATTAGTTCCTGGAACTTCTCTTTTTGTAACAATTTTTGTAAGCGTTATAGTAACTTTTTTACATTCGTTTAATTATGGTTCTATTGACCTGATGTTAGTGGTCATGCTTGTTGTGGGCTCAATTATTGGAGTTCAAGTTGGTCAGAAACTTGGAGAGCAAATTGATAGTTCGGGATTAAAGGCTTTATTAGCGATTTTATTATTAATTGTTGGGATAGTCATTGCTTACGATACTTTTTTTGCTGATCAAATTAAGAATGGAATTACATCAGTAAGTTCACCAGATTTGAATTTTTTCTCGAAATTTATTAAAGAGTTTTCAGAAGATATGCCGTTTTTTTATGGGTTATTTTCAATTATGTTTGCTGTTCTTCTAGGAATTGGAGCAGCTTTTATTCGAAAATTGTTTTCAAAATTTAGATCAAAATATTTTAATAAAACATCACAACAATCTAAATAAATAACTTTAGATAAATTTCTAAAGTTAAAATTGAGACAACACCTACTGTTAACATTGCTATAAAACCAACAAAAAAAGGCTTGTATCCCATAGTTATAATATCTTTTAAATTTGTCGACAAACCTATAGCCGCCATAGCCATAGTTAAGAAAATTTTTGATGATACCTCAATAAAATTTATTATTTTCAACCATTCATCCTCACTATCGAGAATAAAAAGTTGATCACCTAAATTTCTTAAAATAATCATTCCGACAAAACCCAAAACAAAATAAGGAAAAATATTTAAAATAGAATAATTTTTTTCCTTTCTTTTACCCCTATTATAAAGAAATGCAAAAAGAGGTATCATTATTATTAAAAAAGTATTTCTAATAAGTTTGGTTACAGTTGCGATATTTAGAGTTTCAGGACTATTAAACTGTTGATCATAAATTAGTCCGGCTGCAGCAACTTGTGAGGTTTCATGTATAGATGTTCCTAAAAAAAGTCCGGCAAATAAAGCATTTCCCTCAAAATAAATATTGGCAAAATAGGGATATAATAGCATTGATAAAATTCCGAATAGAGTAATATTTGCAATTGCGTAGGATACTTCATTTTTATTTGCTTTAATTACAGGTGCAGTTGCTATGATAGCTGTGGTTCCACATACAGTGCTTCCAACAGATATAAGATAAGCCATTCTAGTTGGTATTTTAAGTTTTATAATTAATAGCTTAATCACAACCAAAACACTTATTATGCAAATAATAATTAAAGGTATTACAATTTTACCGAAGTTTAAAAATTCAAATGGCTTTAATTGAATTCCTAGGAATATGATACCAAGTTTTAAAATGTGCTCCCTTGTAAAATCCAACCCTTCTTGAAAACTTTTTCTAATTGAAAAAATATTTCCAAAAAATATTCCAAGAAGTATAGCTATCATGGCAGTTGAAATAGGACTTTTAGGTGATCTAAAAAATTCTAGACCGATTATATTATTAAAACCTTGTGAAAGAGTATAAAGTACAAAAGCAAGAATTATACCTGGTATAACTACCAAATAATTTTTAAAATTCATGAGATAATTTTTATTTAAGCACTTCTATAAAGTTTGGTCATTACAAATTCTTTATGACCTAAAGCTTCTGCACAAGTTAGTCTTCCATTAGCGACTCTTATAGTTGTTTCTATAAGTCTATCGCCAGCCTCAGAAAGATTCATTTCTCTTGAAAGTATTTTTGAAACATCACAATCTATATGTTCACCCATTCCTTTAACAGTCAAAGGATTTGCAGTTAACTTAACAACTGGTTCAATAGGATTACCCACTATATTACCTTGACCAGTTGGAAATAAATGAATATTAAAACCAGCTGCAGCTTGAAGAGTTACACATTCAGCTGCTGCGGATGAAGTATCCATAAAATATAAACCTTTTCCCTTTTTTGGCTCTTCAGCAGGTTCTAAAACATCTATAAATTTACAATTACCAATTTTTTGAAAATTACCAAAAGCTTTTTCTTCTATTGTTGTCAGACCTCCTGCAATATTACCAGCTGTCGGCTGACTTTCAGAAAGATCGTCTGTCGCCTCCTTTAAAATAAAATCGTTGTAAGAATTCCAAGTTTTCATAAATTTATCTGAAGCTTCTTTTGTTGCACCTCTTGATGAGCAAACTTTTTCTGCACCGGTTAGTTCTGAGGTTTCACCGAAACATAAATGAACTCCCAAAGGCTCCAGTTTATCCATCAAATTTCCTACAGTTGGATTAGATGCTAAGCCAGATGTCGTATCAGATTCTCCACACTTAACAGAAATCCATAAATCACTTATTGGACATTCTTCTCTTTGTTTCTCAGAAGCCCACATAACAAATTCTTGTGCTTTTTTGGAAGCTTTCATTACCGTGCCAATGTCACCGGTACGTTCTATATGGAAGCCTTCAACTGGTTTTCCTGTTTTTGCAATTCCATCAACAATTTTCTTTGTCCATTTAGGTTCAATTCCTATTACAATTACAGCAGCTACATTTGGATTACTACCTGTACCAATCATTGTTCTAAAATGTAACTCTAAATCAGCTCCAAACTGAAGTCTTCCGTAAGAATGAGGTAGTGCAATTGTACCTTTTATGTTGTTGGCTACCGCTTCAGCACAAGCATTTGAAATATCATCTACTGGAAGAATAATAACGTGGTTTCTAGTACCAGCTCTTCCATTTTCTCTCTTATAACCTAAAAAACTTTTTGGTATTTCCATATAGTTACCATTTTTTAGTTTTTACATTATGAACGTGAACATGCTCACCTTTTTTGATTGATTTAACTACTTTACCAATATCATGACCATATTTAAGGATTGTATCTCCCTCTTTTAAATCTACCATTGCAATTTTATGACCCAAAGGTATTTCGTCCATTGATTGAATATTTGTAGACCCATCATTCTCCATAATCCAGCAAGAACATTCTTGTTTGGGAGAGACTTTTTCAATCACAACAACACCTACATTGTCTTTTTGATCGTGAATTATTATGTCTGTAGCCATATTTATGGTGTCAATTTGATTATTTGAAATTTCTGAAAACTTATATAGTAATCGCAAAAATTAACAATTATATTTTAGAAAATATTATAATTGCTTATTTAGAAAGGCTCTACAAATGACTAAAATGACTACCGAAGAAGCTTTTGTTAAAGTTTTACAAATGCATGGTATTGAGCATTCATTCGGTATTATAGGATCAGCCTTCATGCCAATTTCAGATATCTTTCCTGATGCAGGTATCACATTTTGGGATGTAGCACATGAGACTAATGGCGGTTTAATTGCTGATGGTTATACAAGAGCAACAGGAAAAATGTCCATGGTTATAGCTCAAAATGGACCAGGTATAACAGGGTTAGTTACACCAATTAAAACAGCCTATTGGAATCATACACCTTTATTACTAGTCACGCCACAAGCAGCAAATAAGACGATGGGTCAGGGTGGTTTTCAAGAAGTGGAACAAATGAATTTATTCAAAGATATGGTTTGTTATCAGGAAGAGGTGAGAGATCCCTCTAGAATGGCTGAAGTTTTAAACAGAGTAATCGAAAAAGCGATAAGAGGCTCAGCTCCAGCACAAATAAATGTTCCAAGAGACTATTGGACACAAGTAATTGATATAGATCTTCCGCCAATAGTAAGATTAGAAAGGCAGGCAGGTGGAGTTGATGCAATTAAAAAAGCTGCAGATTTATTATCAAAAGCAAGATTTCCAGTAATATTATCTGGAGCAGGTGTAGTTATTGGAGGAGCTATTGAAGAGTGTAAAAAATTGGCTGAAAAGTTAGACGCTCCAGTGTGCTCTGGTTATCAACACAATGATAGTTTTCCGGGAAGCCATCCATTAGCAGCAGGACCATTAGGTTATAACGGATCAAAAGCTGGAATGGAATTAATTTCGAAAGCAGATGTAGTTTTAGCTTTAGGCACAAGACTTAATCCATTCTCAACACTCCCAGGTTATGGAATAGATTATTGGCCTAAAGACGCGAGTATTATTCAGGTTGATATGAACTCAGATAGAATTGGTTTAACAAAAAAAGTTACTGTTGGTATATGTGGAGATGCTAAACTAGTAGCACAACAAATATTAGATCAACTTTCGCCAACAGCTGGTGATACTGATAGACAAAAAAGAAAAGATATCATTCATCAAACTAAATCAGCATGGTTACAAAAATTATCAAGTTTGGATCATGAAGATGACGATGAGGGAACAGTGTGG
This sequence comes from uncultured Pelagibacteraceae bacterium, assembly GCA_902516465.1. Taxonomy (GTDB): domain Bacteria; phylum Pseudomonadota; class Alphaproteobacteria; order Pelagibacterales; family Pelagibacteraceae; genus Pelagibacter. Next base: position 22,195 of record CABXZD010000003.1, on the reverse strand, counting down.
AATAAAGAGGCAAGAGAAAGAGACGCAGATAGAATGTCACCAAGACAAGCATGGAGAGCAATCCAAGCAGGTATGCCCGAAGATGTAATAATCTCTAGCGACATTGGAAATAATTGTGCAATTGGAAATGCATACCCAACTTTTGAAAAACCAAGAAAATATTTAGCGCCAGGTTTATTCGGACCTTGTGGTTATGGTTTTCCATCAATTTTAGGGGCAAAGATTGGATGCCCTGATACACCAGTAATTGGTTTTGCAGGAGATGGTGCATTTGGAATAAGCATGAATGAAATGAGCTCATGCGCAAGGGAAGAATGGCCAGCAATTACAATGGTTATTTTTAGAAACTATCAGTGGGGTGCTGAAAAAAGGAATACTACTCTTTGGTTTGACAATAATTTTGTTGGAACAGAATTAGATCCAGAACTAAGTTACGCAAAAGTGGCTGATGCTTGTGGTTTAAAAGGAGTAACTGTTAAATCAATGGAAGAAACAACTAATGCAATCAAACAATCATGTGAAGATCAAAAGAATGGAATTACAACATTTATAGAGGTAATTCTAAACCAAGAACTTGGTGAGCCTTTTAGAAGAGATGCTATGAAAAAACCTGTAAAAGTAGCAGGTATAAATAAAAATGATATGAAACCACAAAAATCTTTAATTAGCTAATTTCTAAATAAAAGATTTAGAAGTTAATTTATCATAGGTGTTTATACATCTTTCTAAAACATTCTTATCGTAATTAAAATTAATATTCTTATACGAGTAGTTAAATTGAAAATCGATAGAATATTTTAAATCAAGTTTTTTGTTCAACATTTTTTTTGAGTCATTGTTTTTACAAAGATTCTCATAATTGATAAATAAAACATTTAATTTTTTTTCAAGATATTTTTTTTCCAAGTCTAAGTAAAATAAACTCCATTGTTCTAGCCAATAATTAATATCTTTTGGATTGTTATGATTAACAGGCTTAAACCAATAAATATGATTAAGACCAAACTCATGATGCCCTAAAAAATTCATGTACTCTAAAATAAATAGATCTTTTTTTTGCTTCTCAACAAACATAAGATGTTTTTGAAGTAAAGAATTTGCATGCTGTAAAGGATCTCTAAAAGGTATTAAAACAAAAGATTGAGGGAAGTGCGATAAAATTTGATCAATTCTTTTATAATTATTATTATTTTTACTTAGATATTTTTCTTTTTTGTATCTATCTAGAACAAGTGAAATCAAATTATCATAGTTTTCAAAAATTTCATTATTTTTTTTAAAAGTTAAAAATAAAACTTCATCAAATGTATCAGGTGAATCTTGATCATATACTATTCCATCTTGATGAATTCTTTCTGATCTTGGTATTTTTTTATTAGATGATAATTTTGAAAAAATATTTGGCGTTAAAACAAAAGGCATATCCTTGTAAGTTAAAGATGCATAATCACCTGTATTATAAAAAAAATTAAGTAAAGAGGTGGTGCCTGATCTTGGAAGCCCACTTATAAAGATATGTTTATTATTTCTTATATCTTTTTTTGAAAGATAAATATTTTTTTCAATTTCAAATAAAGATTTTTTGATAAAATTAAAACCTAAAACTAATTTGTGTAATTTTTTTTGTAAAAAATTGTAATTATTCATTTTTTATAGTTTCTTAATTTATAATAAAGTAAAGTTAAAATTGAAATTTCTGTAAATCCTATAATTGAAAAAAAATAATTTCGAGTCAATTCATCTAAATGAATTACAATTACATAGAAAAGAAATATTAGGATTAGTATGAAAAATATCTTTATTGAAAGAATAAATATATCTTTAGAATATCTAAATAAAGCTTTTTCCTTCCATTTGTCTGAAACTTTTCGAAGATTGATTAATCTAAATAATTTTAAACAAAAAATTTTTATATCTTTGAACTTAGAAAATAGATAGAATCTTTTTAAAACCTCTATTGTAAAAATAACAAATAAGATTAGCTTAATGTGAATTATCACTGATATTTTTTTGTTTCTTTTCTTTTCTTTTTTGAATTAGTCGTTTAATAGGAAACCAAATCACTCCAAAAATTGCTGCAATAATTGCTACTACTATCCCAATCGTAGCCAATATAATCCCCCCACCCATTCCAGGCCCGATATATGCATAAACACTTGATGATAAAGAAATTAAAATTAATAGTGTAGCTATTGTAATTTTTGACATAAAATTTATTTTAAACCATTATAAATAATTTTAAAACAAAGATTTTGTATAATTAAGGTAGTCAGTATTTATTTATATGTTTAAAAAAATTGAAATTTGGATTTTATATTTGGTGATAATAATTTTTGTTATTGTAACCTTTTTTTTTGGAGCTTTGGTAAGACAAGAATTAGTCGGTAGTACAAAATTTGGAAATTTGTCAAAGTTTGCATTAATTATTTCCGAGATCCCAGTAAATATAAAAAGAATATATAATTTATCAAAAGATCCTGGTGACGCCATGAGGGCTCAAGATGATCATATAAATAAAGCTAAATTAAAAAATTATTTTTCCATGAATAGAGATGAATTATTAATTTTATCAAGATTTGATGGGAGCACTTCAAAAAGCTTGGTAGAAATAATTGATTTAAAAGATTTTAAAGTTATTCATAAATATGATCCAAATATTGCACAAATAATTAAAAAAGCCGAGGAAAATAATGAAGATGAGTTTTTTAGAATCAAAATAAATTCAAATGAAAAAAGATTTATCTTTTATCACCCTTATGTAGATAGCTATGGAAACTTAATAACTCATGCTGAGGATGGTCCAATCTTTAAGTTAGATATATGTAGTAATATTGATTGGGTTCAAAGTGATGAGAGATATCATCACTCAGTAGAAAAAGATCACGAAGGAAATTTCTGGATACCAGCATATCTTGAACCTTATTCTGATACTATGAAAAAATATAGAAAGAGAACAGGTTTATTAGATGACGCAATTACTAAAATTTCTGATGAGGGTAAAACATTATATAAAAAATCTATTTTTGATATTTTGATTGAAGGAAAAGTTATAAAGTATAATCACGTTTATATTGATAATGATCCCTTTCATCTAAATGATATCCAGCCTGTATTAAAAGATGGAGATTACTGGAAGCAAGGTGATCTTTTTTTATCTTTGAGAAATATAAATACTATTGTTCTTTATAGGCCATCAGAAAATAAAGTTCTGAAAGTTATTACAGGACCATTTTATATGCAACATGATGTAGATATAATTTCAGATAATGAAATTTCAATTTTTAATAACAATTATCTATTTACAAAAAATGGGCCAAAAAATGAAAATGTTGAAATTTTAATATACAACTTCACAAATGATACTTTTAGTAAAAGCTTTAAAAATTCAATTGAAGAAATCAGTATAAAAACTAGCGCAGGTGGGCTCTCAGATTTTTTGAATGATGGTTCCATTTTAATTGAGGAACAACAAAAAGGAAGATTGTTACTTATTGATAAAAATGAAGAACTAGAATGGGAGTATGTTAATAAAACTGATGATGATAAAATTTACCAGTTAAATTGGAGCAGAATAATAAATAATATTGAGCATGTTAAAAAACTTAGAAATGAAATTAATAATAAAAACTGTAAATAAAATACCAGAATGTAAGCGAAATTTTGAAAAAAATACAAAATATTTAACAATCTTTTTTTTCTTTTAATTTGTTTAAATGTATCGCTCTATCGTTTGCTGCTTTTGTAGCTTCATCTATGTTAGCCATCGAGAACCCTAATCCAGGAAGAAAAAATAATATCGCACCTACATTGTGAGGTTTATCTGCTTTTTTAGCTGCTTGAGCTTCATCAGCGTATTTATTTGCTTCAGCTATTTCTTGACTTAATTCTTTACAATTCAATTCACTATCATTTGGTTGTATTACATTGACAACAGTAGGAGTGGCGCATGAAACTATAAAAAAAAGTAAGAAAAACAAAACAAAAATTTTTTTCATACAAAATTTATCTTATAATTGTTTTAACTGAACCTAATTTTTCAATATTACCGATATATAAACCTTTCTTCTTGATTGGAACAACCCCAACAGTTGACCCAGTAAAAACCCAAAAATCTTTATTTAATTCAATTTTATCTTTTTTGATTTTATTTAAAACAAATCTTAATGAATTTAATGGATTAACATAAACAGTATTAGTATTGCCATTTACGCTTTGGTTTATTCTTTTGTTAGCAATATTTGTTTTTAGATTTCCAATATTAATTTTTTTAAATTTTTTCTTTTGACCTATTAAGAATTTTACATTTGCACCGAAATCACTACATAAATCACCAAAAGAAGTAATTCCTTTTTTTCTTTGTCTATAACCCACAATCTCAATGCACGAGGCCATATGAGATATAAACTTAGATATATTTCTTATTGTAATCGAACCCTTTGACTTAAAAAAAGATCTTTTAATATAATAGCAAACTTCAAGTTCAATTCCTAAAGTTGATTTATTTATCCTTACTCCCTTTCCACTTCTAAGTATATTCTTCTTGTAAACCGATGCATAGAAAGGTTCTTTTTCTTTAAATTTTTTTATTAAAGGAATACCAGTACCAGCCGCTTTAAATCCTGCTACTGGTTCTTTAATTTTGCTTTCACATAAAATTCTTAATTTTTGAGCTTCTTTAAGTTTTTTAGTAAATTTTGATGGGATAGGTGCAATAATTTTATTCTTAAGAAAAGCTCTTACTAGTTTATCTGAAATTTTTTCAATTGAAGTTCTCATTTTTTATAAATCCATATTTGGCCAATTATCTTTATTGTTATACCTATCAATCTCTTTTTTTGTAAAAGGTCTAAACAAAACCCAACCCACAACAATTACTAAAGATAAAAGTATTAATGTTTTCATTTCTCTAGTTTAGTATAGACATTGGGTCTAGTCTAGTTTGAAACCAGTTAACTCTAAAATCTAAATGGGGTCCTGTCGATCTTCCAGTAGAACCTACAGTCCCTATAATATCTCCTTTATTAATTTTATCACCAACTGAAACCATAACTGTTTCAAGGTGAGAATATATTGTTGATATCCCATGACCGTGATCCATTATAATAGTCCCACCAGTATAGTATAAATCGTCTTCAGCCATCGTGACAACACCAGATCCTGAGGATTTTATTAATGTTCCTTTTTTTGCTGCTATATCAATTCCATAATGAGGCCATTTTGGTTTACCATTTAAAATTCTTTGACTTCCATAAACGCCACTTATTATCCCATCAACAGGCATCATAAATTGATTTTTAAAAAAAGATAAATCTGAATTTATCGCTCTAGCTTTACCAATTTTATTATTTTCTTGTTTTATTCTTTTATAAACTGATTCTGGTGGAGTGACTTTACTTTCCTCTAAACCATCTATTCTTTGAATATTATATTTTCTTTTTAAAACTTTCTTAATTATTTTTTCTTTTTTTCCATCTTTAATTTTTGTTATTGTTAAATCGAATTTTCTATCTCTATCAATTCCAAATACAAAGTATCCGTCATTAGAAACTTTTATACTTTTTTTATCAATAATAATTTTTGTAGATGGATCTGTGATACCAATTATATAATGACCTTGAAGAAATTTGCCTCTAAATTCAATAGCATTTACTTGTATTGTAGAAAAAAAAATTATTAGAAAAAATAATTTATTAATTATCTTGCTGTCCATCCACCATCAACCAATAAAGAAGTTCCAGTGATCATTGAGGCAGCATCAGATGCAAGAAATACAGCTGCAGTAGCAACATCTGATAACTCTGCAAATCTTCCAAGAGGAATATTACCTAGAACTTCTCTTTTAAATTTTTTGCTTTTCAGGAATTTACTTGTCATAGGTGTCACGACAAATGTAGGACACACTGTATTTACTCTAATATTATATTTCGCAAGATCTATAGACATACCCTTAGTAAGACCCTCTAGTCCAAACTTAGTCATATTATAAACACTCCTAATTGGTCCACCAACATGACCCATTTGAGAAGACATATTTACGATTGCACCCCCAATTTTTTTTCGATTTTTAAACTTTATCATTTTAAGTGCACAAAGTTGAGCAAGATTAAAAGTTGCAATAGTATTAATTTTTACAAGATATTCCATATTCTTATTTTTTACTTTTGTAAAATGTTCAGGAATATTATTTCCAGCGTTATTTATTAGAATATCTATCTTTGATTGCTTATTAATAATTTTTTTTATTTCATCATAATTGGTAATATCACATACATAAGATTTACATTTTGATTTAAGTTTTTTGATTTTTTTAGATACCTCATCCAAATCTTTTTTGGTTCTACTGATTATTATTAGGTTTGCTCCAGCTTCAGCTAATGCTATTGCACAAGCTCTGCCAAGCCCTTTACCCGCTCCAGTCACGACTGCAGTTTTGTTTCTAAGATTAAAATTTTTTAAAAACATCATAAAAATAATATTTTAATATCTGTGTAAATCAACTCAATAGCAACCAATAGAATTGCTAACAAGCCAGCCCATGCTATCCACTTATATTTTTTAATCCAATTTGAGATTAAAGTTGCAGCTGTAGCCATCAATATTATAGATAAGATTAACCCAAAAACTAGTAATCCATAATGATCTCCAGCTGCCCCAGCAACACCCAGAACATTATCTAAACTCATCGTAAAATCAGCTAATAGTATGGTCCAAATAGCTTTTAAAAAACTGGAATTATCAATTTTTATATCTTCTTCGTGAGAGCTACTTCTAATTACATCTACGTAAAGTTTATAAACTATATAAAGTAGAAGTAATCCACCTATTAATCTTAACCCGGTAATCTGCAATAAATAAGCTGTTAATAAGGTTAAAATTATTCTTAGTATTACAGCACCACCAATGCCCCAAAAAATGACTTTTTTTCTTTGCTCTAAAGGAAATTTGGATGCAACCATCCCAATAATTATTGCATTGTCACCTGCAAGAACTAGATCAATTAAAATGATTTGGGTTAAAATTGTTAATTGCTCTGCAGAAAATAAATCAGCCAACATTACTTCCTAGTATCATATCCGCACCTTTTTCTGCAATCATTATTGTTGGAGCGTTAGTGTTTCCAGAGGTAATATTAGGCATTATCGAGGCATCTATGATTCTTAAATTTTGTACGCCATGAACTTTTAATTCATCGTTTACTACTGAATTTTCATCTGTACCCATTTTGCATGTTCCAACAGGGTGAAAAATAGTTTGAGTAAATTTACTTCCTTCCTGAACAAGCTCTTCATCAGATTTAAAATTAGTTCCAGGCCTCAATTCCTCAGGCTCAAATTTTTTAAACGTTTTAGTTTCAAATACAATATCTCTAACTAACCTTAATCCATCAGCAGCAACTTTTCGGTCATCATCTGTTGATAAATAGTTCATTTTTATTTTTGGTTTTTCCCTACTATCACTACTTATAATGTTTATTTCCCCTCGACTAGATGGTCTAATATTTGCAACTGTAGGAGTAAAAGCATGAAAATCATGAAGAGCAGCCCCACCTAATTTGTCAGTACTTATTGGTTGAACATGAAATTGTAAATTAGGAGTTTCTCTAGATGAGTCACTTTTTGCAAATAAACAAAGTTGACTTGCACCCATTGTCATTGGGCCAGATCTGTTAAATATAAATTCTAATCCAATTAATAAGTTACCAAATAAACTATTTATTTTTTTATTTAAAGATTTAATATTTTTAATTTTATATACTGGCCGAAACATCAAGTGATCTTGTAAATTTTGTCCGACACCTTTTAATTCATTAATTATCTTAATTCCTAAGTCAGATAATCTTTTTGCATTACCTATACCAGAAGTTTGAAGTATTTGTGTTGATCCTATAGATCCAGCACTAAGTATAATTTCTTTATTAGCTCTAATTGTAATTGATTGATTGTCTTTCCAGAATAAAACACTAGATGCTTTTGTGCCTTCAAAATTAATTTTTTGTACGTGGCAATTAGTTTCTATTTTCAAATTTTTCCTTTTTTTAATTGGATTTAAATATCCAACTGAAGCACTACATCTAAGACCATTTTTTTCAGTTACTTGAAAGTAACCACATCCAAAATTGTCACCTCTATTAAAATCATTTACTTTTGGAATTCCTTTTTCTTCTGCAGCATCCATAAATTTTTCAAGCAAATCTAATTTTATTCTTGGATCAGATACTGATAATGGTCCACTATCACCGTGATACTCGTCTTTTCCTCGCTCTTGGTTTTCAGACTTAATAAAATATGGGAGAACATCATTCCATCCCCAACCTTTATTTCCTAACTGTCTCCATATGTTATAATCTTGTTCCTGGCCTCTAATGTATAAAAGACCATTAATTGATGAGCTTCCACCCAAAGTTTTCCCTCTTGGATAAGGGATTGATCTATTTGCCATTGTTTCATCTGGTTCTGTTTTGTAACACCAATCCACTTCTGGATTGTGCATTGTTTTATAATAACCAACAGGTATATGTATCCAAGGATTAGTATCTTTTCCCCCGGCTTCTATTAATAAAATTTTATTTTTTGGATTTTCTGAAAGTCTGTTAGCAAGAACACATCCTGCTGATCCAGCACCAATTATTATGTAGTCAAAGTTTTCCATTTATAGTTGAATAGATATTTTAATTATTATTATTTATACTTAAATTACACAATTGTCACTTGTACCAGCTTTATTTTTCTGATTGTATGTAATTGTTAAATTTAACTAACAAGAGGAAAAATAATGAAAAAAATCATTTCAATGTTTTTTGCTTCAATTTTAGTTCTTGGATTCGCTTCTAGTGCTAATGCAGCAAAAACACTTAAATGTCAGACAGTTCTTAACACTAAAGCTGATGAAGTAAAAATGCTTAAGGACTTTACTGATACAGTAACTACTTTAACAAGTGGTTCTTTGAAATTCGAAATTTTACCTGCTGGAGCAGTTGTAGGAGTAAAAGAAACTCTGGACGCTGTTGATAAAGGGTTAATTGATTGCGGATTTGCTTGGACACACTATTGGTCAGGTGATCATCCTGCAGCTATGCTATTTGGTTCGCCAGTAGCTGGTGGTGGTGTTGGTATTGACAATATCGCATTCTTATCTTGGTTCCAATACGGTGGTGGTAAAGAATTATACGATCAACTTTGGAAAGAAATGGGAAGAGACATCAAAGGATTTATGATTCAACCAGTTGGACCAGAAGCTTTAGGTTGGTTTCCAAAACCAATTAAAGACATGGCTGACTTTAGAAAATATAAATTCAGAACTCCTCCAGGAATTCCAGGACAAACATACAAAGACATTGGTATAGCTTCCGTCGCAATGGGTGGTGGAGATATTCTTCCAGCTCTTGAAGCAGGAACTATTGATGCTGCTGAGTGGTGTTGTCCAAAACCAGATTTAACATTTGGTTTTCAAAAAGTATTAAAGCACTACTATCTTCAAGGCTTACACCAAGTAGTGGTAAATGCTGACTTTTATATTACTGGAAAAACTTATAAAGCGATGAGCGCTCATGAGAAGAAGTCTCTTGAAGTAGCAGCTAATGCTTCATTAGCTAAATCTTTAAGTTACAGAATCTATGAAAATGGAAAAGCTTTACAAGAGTTAACTACTAAACATGGAGTAATTTTAGAGGATACACCTTCTGATTATTTCACAGAATATATGGCTGCTGCTAAAGCTTCTTTGAACAAGAATGCTGCGGACAACAAATTTTTCAATGAAGTTTATACTTCAATGAAAAACTTTGCTGATATTGCTGTTCCATTCTGGAGTGGTGCTCAAATGTCAAATGCGAAGCTAGGAATGGCTCACGCAGCAACATTAAAGTAATTAGTAATTAATCTTGATTTTATTAGAGCGGACTGTAAAAGTCCGCTCTAATTTTTTTAACTAAAATTTTATGGCAGATGAACCCGATAAAATGAATTTATCAGATGAGTTAGGTACTGATAGACGGGGCGATTTCAAAAAAATGCCAGATGATATGCCATCATGGATGGCTAGTTCCATAGTTAACATTGATAAATTCAGTAAATGGGTTGGTAATATTGTTTGCTGGATTTTAATGCCTTTAATTTTTGCGATGACTTATGAAGTACTTGCAAGAAAATTATTTTTAGCCCCAACAATTTGGGCTTACGATATAAGTCGATTTTTGTATGGAGCATTATTCATGCTGGGTGCAGCATATGCTCTTTCAAAAGGAGTACATATAAGAGCTGATTTTTTATATAGAAATTTTAAAACTAAAAATCAAGGTAAAATAGATTTTTGGTTGTATCTTTTATTTTATTTTCCAGGATTATTAGTTTTTCTCTATATGACGATTGGATTTGTTGGAGAGTCTATTCAAAGAGGTGAGAAAGGTATGGATACTACATGGATGCCTTACATGTGGCCTATCAAATCATGTTTATTAATTGGAATTATTTTTTTATTAATTCAAGGAATTTCAGAGTTATTTAAAAGTTATTGGGCTGCCACTAAAGGAGAATGGCCTGGAGAAAAAAAATGATCGCAGAACTAATAGATCCAGCTATTTTAGGTTTCATTCTTGTTGGTGTAATGCTTTTTGCTATCTTCGTAGGTTTTCCGATTTCTTTTACATTAATTTTTTTAGGTTTTGTTTTTGGTTACTTAGGTTTTGGAAAGCTTGTATTTTATTTAATGACCCTCCAATTTTCGATGGTCATGACCGAGCAAACACTCGCCGCCGTTCCACTCTTTGTTTTTATGGGGATAATGATGGAGCAAGCAGGGTTGATGGAAAGATTATTTTCTTCGTTCCAAATGATGTTAGCAAAAGTAAAAGGATCTTTATATTACGCAGTATTATTTGTTTCTGTAATTTTTGCTGCAGCAACAGGTATTGTTGGTGCCTCAGTAACAATTTTAGGAATTATGGCTGCCAAGTCAATGAATAGATCAGGATATGATGTGAGGTTAGCAGCAGGAACTATAACTGCTGGTGGAACATTGGGGATATTAATACCTCCAAGCATTATGCTTGTTGTTATGGGGCCAATCATGGAAATTCCAGTAATTGATTTATTTGCAGCAGCTATAATTCCAGGCATTCTTCTTGCAGGTTTATATGCTGGCTATACTACAATTAGATGTATGATAAATCCTAAATTAGGTCCTGTCATACCAGATGATATGAAAGCGGCAAGTGTGAAAGAAGTTTGGGTTGAATTTTTTTTAGGTTTAGTTCCACCTGCATTTTTAGTTTTTGCTGCTCTAGGAAGTATCTTATTTGGTTTCGCAACACCAACAGAAGCAGCAGGATGTGGTGCAATGGGAGCTTTACTACTTTCATTAGCTTACAAAAAATTAACATTACCTAAATTACAAGGGGCTTTAGTGAAGACATTGGAAATAACAGCTTTGATAATGGTTTTGGTAGCGGCTTCTAATTTCTTTGGAGCTGTATTTGCCAGATTAGGTACACCAACATTACTCACTGAATTTTTATTGGGTTTAGAAATGAATAAATATTTAATTCTTGGAATGATAATGGTAATGATTTTTTTATTAGGTTGGCCATTGGAATGGGTGCCAATAGTGATGATTATAATTCCGATAATTTTACCGTTAGTGGAGGCTCTTGGATTTAATTTAACTTGGTTTGCAATACTTGTTGCCGTTAACTTGCAAACGGCCTGGCTTTCCCCTCCAGTTGCACTTTCAGCATACTTCTTAAAAGGTGTTGTGCCTGAGTGGGATCTTAAAGATATATATTATGGAATGATGCAATTTATGGTACTACAGGTATTTGGGTTAATTTTAATTATTGTATTCCCTCAAATTGCTCTTTGGCTACCTACTCTCTTGTATGGACAGTAGAAAATTTAAGTTTTATATTGATTAGGTGAGTCAACAAAAATCAAAAAAAAGCCTTTTAAATTGGGATTTAGTCACTGTAAACCCAAGCAATAAAACATGGGATTGGAAAGATTTGTTTTGTTTTTGGAGCGTTAGTATTCAAAGTGTAATTGGATTTTCCCTTATTACCTCTCTTTACTTATTATATGACCTCAATTCGTTTGTAGTTTTTACTGGTACAATAATTGGCTCGGTTTTAGTTTATTTTTTTTCAAATTTGATTGGAAGACCATCTCAAAAATTTGGTTTACCCTTTGTAGTTTTATTAAGATCATCGTTAGGATTTAAAGGAGCTAAATATTTTGGATTAATAAGATGTTTAGTAGGAACTTTTTTGTTTGGAATTCAAACGTATTTCTTATCAAAAGCCTTTGGGTATTTAATCAGACTATCAATATTCTATCTTGATAAATCATTGTTAGATCAAGAGATATTCTTGATATTTTTTTTAGGTATGAATATTATTGATTGGTCTGCAATTGTTATAGCCATTTTTATACAAGTTTTTTTGTTTAGTATGGGTATGAATTTTAATAGAAAAATAATAGTTTTCTCTGCTGCTACAGTCTACTCGGGAATATTATTATTTTTTTTTTCAATTCTTTTAAATGATGTAAAGTTCACTTCTACTGCTTTTGTTAATTCTTTAGACTTAACAAATTTTGTGAAAGAAGATAATCTTGTACCTCTCATTACAGTCATTGGAACGATTTTTGCATATTTTTCTATAGTTATTTTAAGTTTTGGTGATTTTTCTCGATATGTAAAAAGTGAAAATGAATTAAAAAAGGGAAATTTAAGCTTAATAATAAGTACGGTGATTTTTTCTTTATTAGCTCTTTTTATAGTTACAGGTTTTGATGCTTTTTCAAATAAAGATTTGGACAATTTATCTAGAATACTAACAAACCCTGCAGATATAATTGGCAAAGTAGATAATTTATTAATTATTAATTTAGTTTTAATTTTAATTATTATTGCATCAGCATCTACAAACTTAATAGCAAATTTTATACCTTCACAATATACTTTAATAAATTTTGTTTCTTCTTATCTAACTTTAAAAAAAGCTAGTTTTGTTGTTGCATTTTTAGGTTTTTTTGTAGGAATTTTTTGGTTAACTTTGTTAAGTCAAATTGGAATTTTATCATTTATAGATACTTTTGGAGCATTTTTTGGTCCATTGTTTGGAGTTATGATTTCTGACTATTATTTTATTAAAAAAGGTGATCTAATTAATAAAGATATTTACTCTATAGAAGGTGATGGCAAATATTATTATTCTGGCGGATGGCATATTAAAGGAGTTTATTCATTAATTCTGGGTTTTATTTTTTCAGCATCTACAATTTGGAATACTAACTTAATGTTTCTTCATTCCTATTCTTGGATGATTGGTGCTTTTGTAGCTGGGTTCATTTATTATTTATTAACAAAAGAATGAATGTCGAATTAAATGGATAAAATAATCTATAATTTTAAAAATAAAACTGCCTTAGTAACTGGAGGTGCCCAAGGATTTGGACTAGATATTGCAAAAAGGTTTTTAAATTCTGGTGCTAAAGTAATCATTTGGGATATAGACTCTAAAATATTAGAAAAAACGGTCAAAGATTTAAATAATTCAAATTTAAGCTCAAGTATCGTAGACGTAACAAATTATAAAGAAGTTGAAAATTGCACAAATGAAATAACAAAAAATTTGAATATTGATATTTTAATTAATAATGCAGGTATAACTGGTCCTACAGCTCCTTTATGGGAATATGATTTAGATATGTGGAAAAAGGTTGTGGATATAAATTTAATGGGTACTTTTAATTGTTGCAGATCAATAGTCCCAACTATGATTAAAAATAACTATGGGAGAATAGTAAACGTTGCTTCTGTCGCTGGAAAAGATGGGAATGCTAATGCGAGTGCCTATAGCGTAGGTAAAGCTGGAATTATTGGACTGACCAAATCTCTTGGCAAGGAGTTAGCTGATAAGAATATAGCAGTTAATGCAGTGACACCTGCTGGTGCTAAAACAAGAATTTTAGATCAAATGACAAAAGAACATGTCCAGAGAATGCTTTCGAAAGTACCAAGAGGTAGGTTTTTAGAGGTTGAGGAATTTACCTCATTGGTTTGTTGGCTCTCATCAGAGGAAAACACTTTTTCAACAGCTGCAGTCTTTGATATTAGTGGTGGTCGTTCAACTTATTAACTTCGAGGTTTTTGCTCAACTATTTTAATATTATTAATTTTAGCTCTACTAAACTTGAAATCTTTGGACATAACTGGTGCAAAAATCATTATAGACCAGTAAATTAGTAGTATAAATGCGGATATTGTCTTCATATAACTTATATAGAACTGAAAATTGAATTTTGAATGTTTAAATTTTGTCTAAATAATGTATTAAAGTTTTTTTTATTTTTTATGAAAATTTTATTTAATATTTTAATTATAGCGATTTTATCTATTAACTTATCTTCTGCAAATGAGTTACAAGTCTTTGAATTTACTGAAACAGAGCTTACAGAGCTTCAAGTTAGAAAAGTAAGGGGAGCCGATAATAAAACAATTTATACCGTTGGAACAAATGATAAAGGAAATTATTTAAAATCAGTTGCTAATAATGCTGCCTCTGGCCTTGGAAAAGAGATTAAGATAGACTTAAATAAGACCCCATTTATAAATATAACATGGAAAATTGAGAAAGATCTGCCGGGAATTAAAGAAAATACAAAAAAAGGGCATGATTTTGCTGCAAGAGTTTTTGTAATAAAAAAAACTGGAGCCACTCCATTATCAAATAGAGCCATTAATTATGTTTTCTCAAGTAATAATGAGGTTGGGGCCAATTTCCCTAGCCCTTATACAAAAAAATCTATTGATAACGTTCTAGCAAGCACCAAGAGTAATTTAAATGAGTGGGTAACGGTCAAAGCCAACGTCAAAGAGGACTTTAAAAAGTTACACAATCTGGATGTCAACGAGCTTGATGGACTTGCTATTATGTCTGATACTGATAATTCAAAGATGAATTCAATAGCTTATTTTCAAAATATTTATTTTTCATCTCAATAATTAGAATTTGAGATATTTTTTTAAATAAATATTAAATAGAGACAGAATAACAGCTACGACAACATCTTCTAGAGGACTAGCTTGTGGATATCCAAAGTTCCAGGCAGTAACCATTACTAACCAAATTACAAATATATTCATTAAATACTTATACCTTAGTTTCTATTAAATAGTTTACTTTTTTGGTATAATTATATTATGCATGAAAATTTTTTTCACACTTTAAAAGTTTATTATGAGGATACTGATGCTGGAGGTGTTGTTTATTATGCTAATTATTTAAAGTTTTTAGAGAGAGCTAGAACGGAAGCTCTCCATTCAATCGGGTACAGTAACCAAAAAGTGAAAAAAAATTTTGGTTCATTAATTATAGTAAAAGCTTGCAATATTGAATATAAAAAATCTGCCAGTCTTGAAGATGAACTAACCATAAGATCTTTTGTTAAATCTATCACCAAAACATCTTTTTTTATGAATCAAATAATAACTAAAGGTGAGGACACTATAGTTGAAGCACAAGTTCATTTAGTTTTTGTTAATGATTTAGGCAAGCCAGTAAAAATACCAGATGAAATTTACTCAAAATTTAAACCTTATTTTTGTGATACTATTAAAACTTAGCTAATTTTTTAGCCCTTTTAAATAAATTTACCATCATCTTATTCGAAATTAACTTTGTATTAACATTTCTTGGACTTGGATGGTAACTTGATAGAATTATCAATCCGTTTGGTAATATTTGTGTTTTACCATGTTTGAAAATAAATTTTTTTTTAATCTTAAATTTTTGTTTATACAGTTTAATACAATTATCAAAAGCAACTTTGCCAAGTGTTACAATTACCTTAAGTTTTTTTAAACTTAATATTTCCTTATCAAAAAAGTTGGAACAATTAGAAATTTCAATACTTAATGGTTTATCCTCAGGTGGAACACATTTAAGAATATTTGTGATGTAAGTAGATTTTAATTCTAAATTATCATTTAAATTTTTTGAAAATGGTGAATTTGAAATCCCCACCTCATGCAAACATCTAAATAGAAAATCACCAGATTTGTCTCCTGTAAATGCTCTTCCTGTTCTAGTTCCACCATGTGCTGCTGGAGCTAGACCAATTATTGCAATTTTTGAATTTAAATCCCCAAAGCCTGGAACAGGTTTACCCCAATATATTTCATTAAAATTTTGTTTTCTTTTATTTGTACTTATTTTTTTTACAAATTTAACTAACCTTGGACATTTTTTACAATTTATTATTGTTTTGTTTAATTCGTTTAATCTAATATCCATATTATGAAATTATTAAAATTCTTTATTATAATTTTTATATCTTTAACCACACCTATTAAAGCAGATTTATACAAAAATTTAATAAATCAATTAGAGGAAGGAGAAAAATTAATATTTATTAGACATGCATACGCGCCTGGAAATGGTGATCCTGCTGATTTCAATTTAAACGATTGTTTTACTCAAAGAAATTTGAGTGAGGATGGAAGAAAACAAGCGCAACGTATTGGTGAATTTTTTAAAAGAAATAAGATTGAAATAGAGAAAGTGCTTTCTAGTGAATGGTGCAGATGCAAAGAAACAGCAAAAATTGCATTTAAAAATTATTCTACAAATAGTTTTTTAAACTCTTTTTATAGTGTGAAATTTTCTAAAAATAAAGATAAGCAGGTTAAAGCTTTTAATAACTATATTAAAAATTTTAAAAGTAAGAAAAATTTGATCTTAGTAACTCACTATGTATTTATATCTGAAGTTTTAAACTATAACCCTTCATCGGGTGAAATAGTTGTTTCAGATAAAAATTTAAATATAATAGGAAGTATAGAAATTGATTTTTAGAATATTATGTCTTCAAAAAGAGCAATGAAACAAGCACAAAAACAAGCTTACGTTAAACACAGAAGTAACATTACAAATAGTAGATTTTCTAAGAATAAAAAAAAATTTTTTAATAAAAAGAAAAAAGACTAACTTTCTTTTTTAAATTTTTCAATTTTCTTGCAGTTTGAAATTTTCGATATTCCCTCTTCGTCATTTAGAACTGTTTTCATAAAAATTTCAGGTTTTCCTATTTCAAATAAAATTTGAGTGTAAAATTGAGGATAACCATGTTTATGAGTTAATATTTTTCCATTTTCCTCATAAATGTTTCTGATATAAGTGTTTGACTTTTTTATACTGAGGTCAGTTAACCGATACTTTTGATATGTCTTTTCCTTATATACATAATTTCGAGTCATGATTAATTCGTCAAGATTTAAAATGTATTCATTCTTTAAGAATTCATCTTGTTTATCATCACATTTACTCATAATGATTATTTCTGATTTAAGATGTTGTAAGGGTAGAATTATAAATAAAAGAGAGATTAAAAATCTAATTACTCTCATTTTTTTCGGCAAAAAATAAACCAATTAAAAGTAGAGCTGTCCAACCAAGTCCTAACAGTCCTTTGATAATACTGGTATCAGCACTCCATAAATCAAGAAAAAGAGCCCCAAAAATAAGACCCAGAATATATACAATAATTACAATTGTAGTTTTACTCATCTAATAATTTTTTTTTAAAAAGAGAGATACCATTTTCAATTTTATAAGTATAGGAATCTTTAAAACTTTCTAATTGCCAGCCAGTCAATCTTTTTTGAATAATTTCAAGATTTTCTTTTTTCCACTCATCAGTTGTATCTTCAAGTTTCCAGATTTTTTTTTCTTCAGTATTTCTTCCACACCCATAGCAGTAGCCAGTTTTTGGATCAGTTTTGCAAATACTTATACATGGAGAAACAATCATAACAATATTATAGAGTAAAAATTATATAATTTGCAACAATTGTCGTTGGACAAATAGTTTCAATCATATATAAAATCTCTACATTTGTGGGGCGATGGCGGAATTGGTAGACGCGTCGGTCTTAGGAACCGATAGAGCAATCTGTGAAGGTTCGAGTCCTTTTCGCCCTACCATAAAAATTTATGAAAGTTACAATAGAAAATAAAAAAGGATTAATTAAAGACCTAAAAGTGTTTGTTGATAAACAGACGATGAATACTTACATGGATCAGAAGTATGAAGAAATTAAAAATACTGTAAATTTAAAAGGATTTCGACCTGGAAAAGTACCAAGAGAGATTTTAAAAAGACAGTTTGGTAAAGCTGTTTTTAGTGAAGTATTAGACAAAGTATTAAAAGATACATCTACCAAAGCTTTAGAGGAAAATAAAATTAAACCAGCAGGACAACCAAAGTTAGATCTTAAAACTTATGGTGAAGATAAAGAATTAGAATACACAATTTCTGTAACTGAGCTACCAAAGGTAGAGATTAAATCAATCGATAATATTAAATTTGATGAATATACTGTTAAAATAGACTCAAAAGAGACAGATAAAAGAATAAATGAAATTGCTAAAAATCAACCAAATTATAAAGATGCAACTGAGGAAGCTAAAGCAGCAGAAAAAGATTTGGTAGTTTTTGATTATACGGCGACTGTTGACGATAAACCCTTTAAAGGAGGTGAGGGAAAAAATACACAACTAACCTTAGGAAAAGATTTATTCTTAAAAGGATTTGATAAACAGTTGGTAGGTGTTAAAAAAGGTGATCAAAAAATAGTAGAAGCAATTTTACCAGAAAAT
This sequence comes from uncultured Pelagibacteraceae bacterium, assembly GCA_902516465.1. GTDB lineage: Bacteria > Pseudomonadota > Alphaproteobacteria > Pelagibacterales > Pelagibacteraceae > Pelagibacter. The sequence continues at coordinate 3,543 of CABXZD010000003.1, read as the reverse complement.
TTTCCTGAAAAAAATTTGGTAAACAAAAAAGCTAAATTTAATTGTAAAATTAATTCAATAAAGAATCCAGATGAAGTAAAAATAGACGATGAATTTGCAAAAAATTTAGGAGCAAAAGATTTAAAAGACTTAAAATCACTTATATCTAAACAAATTAATGATGAATACAAAAATTCTTTAGATCGTTTGTCTAAAAATCAAATATTAAAAGAGATCGAAAATTTTAAAGTTTCAGAAATACCCCAGAATTTAGTTGATGAAGAGGTTAAAATACTTTCACAAGGGATGTCAGAAGAAGATGCAAAAAAAAGTAAAAATAATTTTGAAGAGGTTGCTAAAAAAAGAATTAAAGTTGGTCTAATTTTAAATGAATTTGGCGAACAAAATCAAATTAAAGTTACTGAACAAGAATTACAATCAGAGGTACAAAAACAAATAAGAATGATGCCTGGACAAGAAAAAATGGTAATGGATTTTTATCAAAAAAATCCATCTGCAGTCTCAAGCTTAAGAGGAACTGTTTATGAGGAAAAAATTATTAATCTTATTAAAGAAAAAGCTAAACCAAATAAAAAAGAAATCTCCAAGGATGAAGCTGAAAAAATTTTAAAAGAATCTCAAAAACAACAGCTTGATCAAGAACTTAAAGATCAAAGGAAACCTGAAAAAAAAGTTGTAGCAAAAAAATCTTCAGAGAACAAAACAAAGACAAAAACCTCAAAAACTAAATCAGTCGTTAAAAAAACAAAAAAAGTTAGCAAAAAGTAATCTCAAGTTGTATAAATAGAACGAATCAACTTATGACAAATAAAATACCAGAACAAATGAATAATCTTGTGCCAATGGTTGTTGAGCAATCAAGTAAGGGCGAACGTGCTTACGATATTTATTCACGGCTACTCAAAGAAAGAATTATTTTTTTAACAGGCCAAATAAATGATAATATTGCGTCTTTGGTGACTGCTCAATTATTGTTTTTAGAGGCCGAGGACCCAAAAAAAGAAATTTATTTTTATATCAATAGTCCAGGAGGATTAGTTACTGCTGGTTTAGGGATTTATGACACTATGCAATACATAAAACCAGAAATTTCCACTATGTGCATTGGTCAAGCAGCTTCAATGGGTTCTTTTTTATTGACCGCTGGAACAAAAGGAAAAAGATATTCTTTACCCAACTCTAGAATAATGGTTCACCAACCCTCTGCTGGTTTTCAAGGTCAAGCAACAGATATAGAAATCCATGCTAATGAAGTTTTATCTTTAAAAAAAAGACTTAATGAGATTTACTCAAAACACACAGGTAAATCAGTAGAAGAGATTAAATCTGCATTAGAGAGAGATAACTTTATGACAGCTGATGCTGCAATGTCTTTTGGTTTAATAGATGAAGTGGTAGAAAAAAGATCATAAGATACCAGATATTGATACTGAGATATTCGAAACTTGATTAGTATAAGTCATTTATAATAGAGTAATAATAACGATTCGTTTTAAAATTTATGAGTACAAATAATAAAAATATTCTTTACTGCTCTTTTTGTGGAAAGAGTCAACACGAAGTAAGGAAGCTTATTGCTGGTCCAACAGTTTTCATTTGTGATGAATGTGTTGAACTGTGTATGGATATTATTAAAGAAGAAAGTAAAGATACTTTTGTTAAACATCAGGATGGTCTTCCTTCGCCAAAAGAAATTTGTACAGTTTTAGATGATTATGTGATTGGCCAAACTCATGCAAAAAAAGTTTTATCTGTAGCGGTTCATAATCACTATAAAAGATTAAATTATGAGAATAAAACTAGTAAAAATGTCGAACTAGCGAAATCAAATATTCTTTTAGTAGGTCCAACTGGGTGTGGAAAAACATTACTAGCACAGACACTTGCTAGAATTTTAGATGTTCCATTTACTATGGCTGATGCAACAACTCTTACTGAAGCAGGATATGTTGGAGAAGATGTAGAAAATATTATTCTTAAATTGTTACAAGCCGCAGATTATAATGTTGAAAAAGCTCAAAGAGGGATAGTTTATATAGATGAGGTAGATAAAATAAGTAGAAAGTCTGAAAATCCATCTATCACAAGAGATGTATCAGGTGAAGGAGTTCAGCAAGCTTTATTAAAAATAATGGAAGGTACTATTGCTAGCGTACCCCCGCAAGGTGGTAGAAAACATCCACAACAAGAATTTTTACAAGTTGATACAACAAATATATTGTTTATTTGTGGTGGTGCTTTTGCAGGGTTAGATAAAATAATATCTCAAAGAGATAAAGGAACATCTATTGGGTTTGGTGCTGACGTAAAGAACACTCTAGAAAAAAAAACTGGAGAATGGATGAAAAGTTTAGAACCTGAGGATTTATTGAAATATGGATTAATACCAGAATTTATTGGAAGATTACCCATGATTGCTACATTAGAAGATTTAGATGAAAAATCATTGATTAAAATACTTCAAGAGCCAAAAAATTCACTTACTAAGCAGTATAAAGAGTTGTTTAAATTAGATGGTGCAAAACTCACTTTTAAGGAAAATGCTTTAAAGGAAATAGCACTTAAAGCCGTAAGAAAAAAAACGGGAGCTAGAGGTTTAAGATCAATACTTGAAAATATTTTACTTAAAACAATGTATAATTTACCAAGTGAAGATAATATTGAGGAAGTAATCGTCGATTCTTCCGCAGTAAAAGGCCAAACCCAACCAATTATTGTACACTCGAAAACTGATAATAAATCCAAAACAAACAAGACATCAGCGGCTTAATATCCATAATTTAATCTGAAAAAGGTATTGCAAAATACTATATAATATCCATATTTAACTCATGGACGTTAAAATTTCTTCACCACTTCTACCATTAAGAGATATTGTGGTCTTTCCTAGCATGGTTATCCCTTTGTTCGTAGGAAGAGATAAATCTATTTCAGCTTTAAATGAAGTTATGAAAAAAGATAAAAAGATAATTTTGGTAACACAAAAAAATTCAGAGATTGATGATCCAAAAAAAACAGACATTTTTATGTATGCATGTGAAGGTAGTATACTTCAACTATTAAAACTTCCTGATGGTACAGTCAAAGTTTTGGTTGAGGGTTTAAAAAGAGTAAAGATTTTAGACTTCAAAGATAATGAAAAATTCATCACATGCGAATATTCCATCTATAATGATATTAATAATGATGAGGATCTATACCCATTAGCAGTCACAGCATTAAGAAGATTAGAAAAATTAACTTCGATTAATAAAAAAATTTCAAGCGAAACTATTAACACTATTAAAGAATTAAAAGATCCATCTAAAATAGCAGATAATATTGCCTCCCATATAAATGCATCAATTTCAGAAAAACAACAAATATTTGAAACTGTTGATGTGAAAAAGAGATTGAACGCAATCATTAAGATAATGGAAAATGAAACTAGCATAATAGGTGTGGAAAAGAGAATTAGAGGAAGGGTAAAAACCCAAATGGAAAAAACCCAAAGGGAATATTATTTAAATGAGCAACTTAAGGCCATTCAAAAAGAGTTAGGTG
>CABXZD010000002.1:237500-268828 GCA_902516465.1 uncultured Pelagibacteraceae bacterium | reverse complement strand
AACATAATAATGAAGAAAGTAAGTTTTTAGAAAGTTTAATTCCATTTATCCAACGAAAATATTTTGTCGAAATAGGTTTCCATTTTAGACAATTCAATTCTATAGGGCTTATAAAAAATAATTTCGAAGGAAAATTAGTTGATACATCAAGACATGATTTTTTAAATCTACGAATTGCGAAATTTATACTCAGATTTATAAAAAAAAAAGTTGAGGTACTTGATTTTTTTGTAACTCCAAAAAATATTGGAAATATTTTTCACAATAAATTTATCGGTTTTTTATCATTGGATATTGATGGCAATGATTTTTGGATACTTTCTAAAATACTGAATGAAAAAATTAATCCAGAAGTAATTATAGTAGAGTACAACGTATCTTTTTTAAAATATCCAATAACTATCCCTTACATGGAAAATTTTAATATGTTCACATATCATAAGAGCCAGTGTTATCACGGTGCGTCTTTAACAGCTTTTAATAATCTGTTATCAAAAAATGGGTATACTCTTGTTAAGTCAATTGCTGGTGTTAATGCTATTTTTGTAAATAAACGAATTTTTTCAGATGCAAAATTAAATAAAATAGACCCACTTGAAGTAAATCAAGAATGTTTATCGAGAAACAGAAGAACTAAAAGTACTTCTTTTGAGCAATATGACTCAATAAAACACCTACCACAAGTTATTGTGGAAAAGTAATAATAATACAAAATGAATAATAAAAAAAAGATCAACTTAATAATTTTTCATCCCTACTCTTCTGTTGGTGGTGCTGATCTGTCCTTATCTAAATTAATAAATAATCTTGATCTTAATTCATTTAACATTGAATTTATTTGTTTAAATAAAGAAAATATATCGAGGCTTATTAATAAAAAAATTAAAATCCATATTATTAAAAGTAGGAGAACCTTTTATACAGTCTTTAAATTTCGGAAAATCATTAAAGAGAACATTAAAAAAGATTATAAAAAAACTATAATATTAACAAATCAAAACTTCGCAAATGTACTGACATATTTTTTTACAATAAATTTAAGAAATAAAATTAAGATTATTGGTATTGAACGAAATCACATTTCAGAATTAAATTTCCACGAAAACTTTCAAGATTATTTTAAAAAAAAAATACTTAAACTTTTAATTAGATTTGTTTATAGACGGTTAGATAGAATAGTGGGAAACTCTAAAGAATTATCTAAAGATTTAAGCAATTACTTAAAAATTAATGTTCTAACTTTACAAAATCAATTTAATATTAAAAAACTAAAATCATACAAAAAAAAAAATAATATAATATTAAATGTTGGAAGACTTGAGTTTCAAAAAGACCAAATCACAATTATTAAAGCATTAAATTATGTTGTAAAATTTAGAAATATTAAATTGATAATTGTTGGAAATGGATCAAAATATTATGAAATAAAACAACAAATTAGAAGATATGGTTTAAAAAGACACGTTCAAATAATTAGAAATAGTAAAAACCCTAAAAAATATTTTCAAAAAAGTAAATTATTTATATTTAGCTCTCTTTATGAGGGTTTTCCAAATGTTTTAATTGAAAGTATCGAAAACGGCGTTCCTGTAATTTCTTCAAGTTGTAAATCTGGTCCAAAAGAAATTTTGTCAAATTATAAAAAAAAAGATTTTTTTAAAATAGGAGACCATAACGAATTGTCTAAAAAAATTTTAAATCATTTTAAGGAGCCTAACTATTTACAATCAAAAATTGAGGGTATACATAAATCATTTAAAAAATATGATCAAAAAAAAATATCGAGTCAATATTTAGATCTTTTTTTAAATATTTAAAATTTTTTTTTAATAATTTTTAATAAATCGTTTTTCATATTATAGTTATTAAACGCAAAATCGTTCAAATATCTTTTTCTAATATTTTGAATTTCATTATTATTCCACCATTTGTTTGGATCGTTATTTATTTTTTTCAAGTGATTAATCAAACTTTGATAATTATCATGAAGGACTTTCAATTTTTTAAGTTTTCTAAGATAATCTCGAGTTTTTTTACTAAAAAGATTTAAATCATATATAAATAGTATTAATGTGGGAACATTTTCACTTAAAGACTCCAGATGACCTGTAGAAATTGAAGTATGAATTACAATTTTAGAACTATTATAAAAATCTTTTGAACCCATATTTGAATCTAGAAAACGAATCTTTTTATTAGCTTTTATAATTAATTTTTTATCTTTTGATCCAAAAGTTTTTTGATGTAATTTTACTCTCAAATCTTTTAAAATATTTTTATCTTTGATATTTAAAAAAAAATCGTAAATACTTTTAATATAAAGGTAATTATTTATTGCTCCAGCATCCATCCTAAAGGTTGAAGAATAAAGAGTTCTTACTCTAATCTCTAATAGGATTATTTTTTTTGAAAAATAAACCTTTTTTTTTGATTGTTTTCTTATAGTTCCTAATTTTTTTGTTTTTTTATTAAATTTAAATCCCCAAGAAAGAAAATTGTCTGAAATGCTATGTTCGTGAATTGTTTCCCAATGAATTTTGTTTTGTCCATATGCTCCTCCATGTTGAGCTATAATTAATTTTGTACCATCTTTTACTTTATTAGATATATAAATATCCATTAGTGTATTTCTGCTTATAACTAATGTAGTAAATATCATTTTAGGATTACTAGGTAATTCATATTCTATTAAAATTCTGTTAGTAAGATCAAATTTTTCCAAGTAACATTTTGGTAAATTTTTGATACAAAAATTTTTTATAAAATTTTGAAATGAAGTCTCTTTACTTTTTGAAAATTTCATTCTTTTATCTAAATCAAAATTATTTGATAAATTAAGACGGTGGAACCAATGATTTAATTTGATTGAATTGAAAAACGTAAATTTTTTGTTTAATTGATAATTAAGTTCAATTTCATCTGATTTTGGAAGATACGTTTCAAATATAAAGTATTTTAAATTTTTGTTATATCTTGATGAAAAAGATCTAAATTTGTCTAGCAAATTTCCTTTTAACGAAATATTTTTTTTACTGAATTTTTCGTTTATTGATTGAATATCTAAGTTTGTAAATTTTTTTTTAATAAAATTATTTTTAATCGATTTAAATTTAAAATATTTTAATATTTCATAATAAATATAATCATTCCAAAAACTAGATTGTGTATAATAAGTAAAATCTTCGATACCATATGGAATAAAGTCTTCCAGACTATAATTAGGAACTGATATTTTAATTTTTTTAAATTTTTTATCTATGTCTTTTAATGATAACCACCGTTCATAGGTGATACTTAAAAAAGTAAAAAGCCATCTTCCAATTATATTCTCCCAATAAATAAGCTTATAACTTTTGTTGTGAGCTTTATTTAAATATTTACTTAATTCATGAAGTAATTCTCTATATATTTTAAGTAAGAAATTATAATCTGACATCAGATACTTTGTATTTTTCCATCTCTTATTTAAATGAAACTTCACTTGAGAATTTTGATTTAAGATTGAATGATAAGGATCGTTCAAAATAACAGGGTTTTTTGTGTTATGAAGATTTTTATTTAATAAATTGATAACTAGTTCTTTTTGCATCAAATTATATTTAATTTTTTTTTTTGATTTTTTTGGCCGGTACACCATATGCTAAAGAATTATTCATCAAATTTTTATTAACAAAAGATGCTCCACCAACCAAAACATTTTTTCCAATTTTTGTTGAATTTTTAATTGTTGAGCCAATTCCAATAAAGGTCTTTTCACCTATTTTTACTCTACCACCGGTTGTTACTCCAGGACTAATACTAACAAAATTATCAATAATATTGTCATGATCTATTGATGAAGAAGTATTAATTAAGCAATGACTACCAATGGTTGTGCCTCGATTAATTATTGAATTTGATATAACAACGGTTCCCTCCCCAAGTTTGACAGTTTGATCAATTATTGCATCTTTTGAAATTATTTTTTCAAATTTAAAATTTTTTATTTGTTTTATAATTTCGTGAAATATTTTTTTTCTTAAAGCACTTGATCCAACTCCAATTACACCATAAAGATTTTTTTTTAATTTAAGATTTTTTATTTTTCCAATATTATAATATTTTTTATTTTTTATTTTAAGAACTAATTTACCTTTTTTTTCATAATCATCTACAAAGCCTAATAATTTAAATTTTTTCAATTTTAAAGCTTCTGAGAAAACTACTTTTGCGTGGCATCCCGATCCAAAGATTACTAATTTTTTCATAAAGAATTATTTAGCATTTGGTATAATTATAAAGTTTAAGTAAAATAAAATATTCTTTAAGAATTTTACTATCACAAAACATATGTCTTTTGAACTATAAAGAAATATATTATCTATCAATTTTTTATAGAATTCATTATAAGATTAGTTTTAAATTTAAATTTTAATTAAAATATAGCAATGTTAAAAAATTCGGTATGCTCTCCAAATATATCAATTAAGGAAGCTTTAAAGAAAATCGAATTATCTGGCTTAAGATGTATCTATATAGAAAAAAATAATAGATTAGTTGGTTCTCTAACAGACGGTGATATTCGTGAGTTAATTTTGAAAAATATTAATCTAGAAAAAAAAGTAGAAAAATTTTTTAATAAAAAACCAAAGTTTTTAGAAAAAAAACTTTTTACTATTAACGAAGCAAAAAAAATATTTTTTAAGTATAAGATCGACTCCTTACCATTAACAAATAATAAAAAAATAATTGAAATAATAACACTTCAAGATATTGTAAAGAATAAATTCACAAACCAAAAAAATTCTATAATCATAATGGCTGGTGGTAAGGGAGAAAGACTATTACCATTTACATCAATTTTACCAAAACCTTTAATCCCAATTAATGGTACACCAATCATTAAACTAATCATTAATAGTTTTGCTCTTGATAAAGTTAAAGAAATTTTTGTTTCTGTAAACTACAAAAGTTTAATTTTAAAATCTTATTTAAAAAGTGAAATTAAAGACAGAAAAATAATTTTTATTACAGAACCTAAGCCTTTAGGGACTATCGGTGCTTTAAAGTTAGTAGATCAAAAAAAACTTTCGGATGATATAATTATTACCTTTTGTGATATCTTCTTTCAAAAAAATATGGATAATGTGCTTAACTTTCACAAAAAAAATCATAATGATTTAACAATAGTTGTGGCAAAAAAAAAAATTCAAATACCTTATGGTGTTTGTAAATTGTCAAGAACTGGTAATTTTATTAAAATCAGTGAAAAACCAATAAATGAATGTTTCGTTAACGTTGGATATTATATTATTAAAAAAAAAATGTTAAAATATATTATTAAAGGAAAAAGGCTAGATATCACAGATTTAATAAAAAAAATAAAATCTGGAAAAAATAAAATTAAAACCTACCCTATCAATGAAAATACCTGGCATGATGTTGGGCAATGGGCAAATTATAAGGATGCTCTAAATAGCCTGAAAACTTTATAAAATTAAATGCAAAAAAGTACATGTGTAATTACCTTTTTTTATCCAGGTATCGAAAAAAAAATAGTAAAATTTATTAAATCTCTTCAAAGTCAGTCAGATAAAAATTTTGACCTTATTATTTATTTTAATAATAAAAAAAATTTTATTTTACCAAAAAATAATTTTAAAATTAAAATGAATTTCTTAAATACGTCCATTATAAAATCAAGATTCAAAATGATAAAAGACTTAAAAAACACAAAGTATAAATATATAATTTTTCAAGATGCTGATGATTTGATGAAAAAAAATAGAGTGGAAGTTTGTAAAAAATTATTAAAAAAGAGAGAGTTAGTAATAAATGATCTCGATATTTTTGGAGCATATAAACTTAAAAAATATTTTAGTAAAAGAATTAGAAATTTTCAAATTATCTCTATGACTGATATTTCTAATTACAATTTTCTTGGAATGTCTAATACAAGTATAAGATCAGATTGTTTAAAGAATATTAATATTCCAACTAACTTAAAAATAAAGATTTTTGATTGGTATTTTTGGACTATAATTTTATCAAAATATAAAGCAATTTTTACTAATTTAACTTCAACTAAATATTACACAAGAAAAACATCTCCCACATGTTTGCCATTTTATGAAAATAGAAATAATAGATTACTTAAAAATAGAGTAAAAAAAACTCATTTAAAAGAGATCAGTAAGTTAATAGAAAGTAAAAAAATTAAAAATTTTTATGTTTCAAAAAAAAAAATAATTGTGAATAATAAATATAATTTTTGGTGGGAATGATAGATGAGAAGAAATTTAATTGATCTTTATAAGAAAAAGAAATTTAAGCCATATATAATTGCTGAAATAGGTAATAATCATAATGGAGATTTTAATAAAGCAAAAAAATTAATTTATGAGGCGAAAAGATCTGGTGCTGATTGTGTAAAATTTCAAACTTTTTCATCTAATTCTCTTTTTTCAAAAAATTTTCTAAAAAAAAACAAGGCCCTAAAGAAACAGTCGGATAAGTTTACTTTAAAACTTAATCAATTCCAATATTTAAAAAATTACGCTGATAAAATAAAAATTAATTTTATTGCAACACCTTTTTCTTTTAAAGAAGTTGATTATTTAATTGATAAATTAAAACTCAAACTATTAAAAATTGCATCCATGGATTTAAATAATTACCCATTAATTCAATATATAGCAAAAAAAAAAGTAAGTGTAATTTTGTCTACTGGTTTTGGAACTAAAGCAGAAATATGTAAAGCAGTTTCGATTCTAAAAAAAAATAAAATTAAATTTTTTCTTTTACATTGTATAAGTGAATATCCACCGAATTTCAAAAAATTAAATCTAAATAGAATAAATCATTTAAAAGAATTTTTTTCTGTACCTATCGGGTTTTCTGACCATACTATTGGTACTGATGCATCTATTTCGGCTTTAACTCTTGGAGCAAATATAATTGAAAAGCATTTTACATTAAATAAAAATTTAAAAGGATGGGATCACTCAATATCTGCAAGTCCCAATGAACTTAAAACAATTTGTGATTTTTCAAAAAAGATTCCTGAAATATTGGGTAAAAAAAATATTTATAGAGTCGAAGCAAAAAAAAATTTAATTCAATTTCGAAGGAGTATAGTTGCTGCAAGAAATATTAAAGCAGGAGAGAGAATTAAAATATCTGATTTAAATTATAAGAGACCTGGAGATGGATTAGATCCAATATTTTATAAAAAAATAATTGGAAAAAAATTAAAGAAATTTTTAAACGCTGATCAAAAAATTTTACTTGAAAATCTTAAAAATTGATTTTTTTTTCATTTATTTTTGCTAACATGTAGTCATCTTTATCGTCAATATTAATAGCTCTATTTTTATTAATAAATAGTGTTGCAGTGTTTGCTTTAGGTAAAATTCCTTTCATTTTAAATAAGAAATTTTTCTTGATGACATAAACCATACCTGCAGGTTGATAAACTTTTGGGGTATCTTGCCTTCGTTGAATTTTCGAACCAATTGAAAATAAAAATTTACACTTTCCTTTTTTTTTTTTAAACATCCAGTGAGGTGGATATGACGGATTAGTAACAGTAATTGCCGAATTTACTTTATTTTTAATCAATAAATCAATAGTTGCGTCTATGTCTCTTGCTTTCCTGAAAGGTGTTGTTGGTGACAAAATTACAACAATATCTGGTTTCCATTTTTGATTTTTTTCAATCCACTTAACCGCATGTTTCGCAACAGAAAATGAGCTTGTTTTATCAGTTGCAAGGCTTTTAGGTCTTTTAAAGTATATTTTTAATTTTTTTTTTGCTTCATTTATTAATTTCTGACTATCAGAGGAAAAAACTAACTTATTTATTCTTTTACTTTTTAAAGAGGTAGAAATAGCAATATCAATTAAAGTTTTGTTGTTTAATCTCAGTAAATTTTTATTCTTAATGCCCTTTGAGTTGCCCCTTGCAAGAATAACCCCAAGTATATTAGGAAATTTTGATAATTTTTTTGTTTTCACTTGATTTAAATGCTGCATCTATCACTTGTTGGGTTCTTAAGGCTTCTTTTATGTTATTGAAACACTGTTTTTTTTTAATAAGACATTCATAAAAATATCTTGCCTGTCTTGGATACATAGACATTAAACTTTTCAAACTATATTCTTTTTTATTCCATTTTGTTTTTTTTCTATCAAAAAAACTTATACTATGATTGACACGATCCCAAATAAGAGTTCCTTTTTGTCCTGTAATTTCAAGATAAATTCTAGGTGTTCTCGAAAAAAGGTCAAAACTTAACTGAACAACTATATTATTTTTTAAGTTCAAAATACCAAAAAAACAATCGTCACTAGTCATCTGTAACTCTGATATATTTGTAACTAATGCATTCACCTTTTTTACATCACCTAGAATATATTGAATTAAATCAATTCCGTGACTGTCGTCAAGCAAAGCTCCGCCTCCTTGGGACTTCTTTGACATGTAAAAATCTTTATAATTTTCGTTTTTATGCCAATCAGGAAGGTATGAGCTCCATTTAAGATGCGCACAATAAATATTTCCAATTAATTTTTTCCTTACCATTTTTTTAAAGTCCTCCACGTAAGGTATAAACCTATGACAATAAGCAACATAATTTAATAATTTTTTCTTTTTGCAAATTTTATAAATGTCACTCCAACCTTTACTGTTCATACCTAAAGGCTTCTCAATAAACAAAGCACAGTTTTTTTTAACTGCATACTTTGCGATACTTAAATGAAGATGAGGAGGTACTGTTATTGCGACTGCATCATATATTTCATTAGTTAAGGCCTTTTTATAATCTTTATAAGATTTGTTAATATTATAATTTTTAACTGTTTCACTAATTCTATCATTTCTAATCTCTGCAATATCGATTGTAAAATATTTAGAAAAATTATCTATTTGCCTCTTTCCAATTGAGCCAGCTCCAATCACAAGAAGTTTTTTTATTTTTTTCATCCAACACTTCTATAGATTACACTAACCATTTGCAATTTTTTCTATTATGTTGCAAATTTTTTTTAGCTTTTTAATATTTAGATTTACACTTGAGGGAATACACAAACAACTATCATAGATACGATTTGAAATTGTAATCTTAAATTTTTGATCATTCTTGTACATATTTTGAAGATGATTAGGTTTCCAAACTAACCTTGTTTGAATACCATGATCTAAAAGTTTTTTATGAAAAAACATTGGTTTTTTCTTAATCAATTTAGAATCTATCTTTAAGACATTCATCCAATGATTGCTTCTTGAAATATTGCTAGGTTTTAAAATTTGTAACCCAGGTATTTTATCAATATAATTTGTATAGTATTGATAATTAAATTTTTTTCTTTTTAAGTAAATATTTATTTTACTCATTTGACCGAGTCCAAAAGCCGAATTAATATTTGATAATCTATAGTTATAACCAACTTCATTATGAATATATTTTATTCCATCATTTTTAGCTTGTTCAGATAAATATATTATTTTTTTTGCGACTGTTTTATCCCCAGTCAAAATAGCTCCTCCAGACCCTGTCGTAATAATTTTATTTCCATTGAAAGATAAACAACCAATATCTCCAATAGTACCTACATGTTTATCTTTAAAATTACCTTTTTTATAAAATGTTCCGAGTGCTTCTGCGGCATCTTCAATTACTCGTATATTTTTTTTCTTACAAATCTTTTTTAAATCAAAAAAATCTAAAGCATTACCCCACATATGGGTAATTATAATAGCAGTAATTTTTCTTTTACTTTTTTTATTGAAAGTATGATTATTTTTGAACGTAGTTTTTTTATTTAAAAATTCTATGGTTTTTTTTATATCTAAATTATGATCTTCTTTTACGTCCATAAAAACAGGGTATGCGTTTAAATATTTAATAACATTAACAGATGCAACAAATGTTAATGATGGCACAATAACCTCCGAATGTTGTTTGACTCCCATTGCTCTTAAAGCTAAATGTAGAGCAGCAGTACCAGACGAAACAGCTATTACATTTTTTGATTTAGTAAGCTTTGAAAGTGATGTCTCAAAACGTTTGTTATACTTTCCAAAATTCGATATCCAATTTTTTTTTAAAGTATCGTTTACAAAAATTTTCTCTTTTCCACTTAAATATGGTTCATTTAAAGATATCATATAAATGTTTTTTTCTTATTTAAAAAAATGTTATTCAAATACCAACTATAAGTTTTTTTTAATCCCTCATCTAAATTATATTTACATTTAAACTTTACTATTTTTTTTAATTGATTCATATTTGGTCGTCTCTTTGATGGTGACCCTTTTTCAGTATAAGATTTTTTAATATTTATTTTATATCCTGAAGTTTTTAAAATTTTTTTTGCTAACTGGTATATATTGATACTATTTCCAAAGGATCCAACATTGAAGGTTTTATAAAGAGATTTTTTTGTTTTAGATAACTCAAAAATCATCTCTATAGCATCATCAATATAACAAAATGTTCTTCGATGATTAGGAGACTCAACTTTAATTTTTTTGTTTTGGGAATTAAAAATCTTAAGCATAATTTCAGGTATAACGTGTGAAAAACCCATTCGAGGACCATAAAAATTATGTGGTCTTATAATTATGTAAGGTAAATTTTTTGACATATTGCACATTAATTCACCATAAATTTTTGATGCCATGTAAGATGTTCTTGAGAAATTCATATTATCAATTGTAAGTGGCGTATTTTCCGGTGTTGGTATTTTAAGACCATGGTACCTTAGAGTGCCCGAGTAAACCTCACTGGTTGAAAAAAAAATAAATTTATTCAAGTTTTTTTGTTTTTTTGCAATCTTTATAACATTTTCTAACAATTGAATGTTGTGTGTTAAAACTTTGTATGGATTTTTTTTAACATGCTGAACTCCAATTATAGCTGCTAAATGAAAAATTTTATCATAATCTGAACTAAATTTTTTTGAATTTAATTTCAATAAATCACTTTTAATTAATTTGATATTTTTATTATTGATAAGACTTTTTAAATCGAAGTCTAAAAAACTTCGACTGAAATTATCTATTAAATCAACTTCATAATTTTTTTCCAAAAATTTTTTAGCCAAATGAAATCCTATAAATCCACCTCCACCAGTAATTAAAATTTTTTTCATCTTGCTATCTTCCAATTGAGTGAAAGTTAATATTTTTTTTTTCAATCATATTCAATTGCTTCTTTGTTAAAACGTAATTTGCGTCAAATATAACCGTATTATCAAGTTTTTTATCTAATCTTAATTTTATATACAAATCATGCTTAACAGCAAATAAAACTAAATCAAATTTTGATAAATTATTTAATGAATTTATCTTAGTTGTTTTTTTTAACTTTATTTTATCGATATAAGGATCATGCCAATAAACTTGTGAATTAAGCTTTAAACATTTCTGAGCAAAATAAATACTTGGTGAAGATCTCAAATCACCAACATTTTCTTTATAGCTCATACCTAAAATTAAAATTTTTTTATTTTCCATTTTATTTTTAAAAATTTTTTTTAATTTTTTTAAACTTTCTAAAGGCATGCGATTATTAATTTCAATTGCATTTTTTGAGAATTTAAAATTTAAATTTCTAATTTTCCAAATTTTTTTAGCTGCATATTCTCCAAATAGAGGATCTTTTGTAAGACAATAGCCACCAACTCCAAATCCTGGGTGTCTGATGTTAGAGTGTGTCGGTCTCAATCTAATTGCTTCGATTATTTTGTAAATATCTACATTTATTGATTCTGCAAATCTTGCCCATTCCTCAATTAATGCAATATTGATTGAACGGTAGCTATTTTCTAGAATTTTTCCTAGTTCACACGATCTAATATTTTTTAAAACTGTTAAAGGAAATTTTTTAGTATTAATAATATTTTTTAAAAAATTTTCACATTCATTTTTAGATTTTGTGTCGATACCTGACATTACTCTCCAATAATTTTGAATTGAGTTTAAATAATTTCTTCCCGGCATAACCCGTTCATATGTATAAGCTAGCCTTATATCGTTATATTGCATTTTCCTTTTTTTTGTTATCTTTTTAATTAGTGGAACAATTTTTTTTTCACATGTACCTGGGGGTACAGTTGACTCAATAATTAATAAAGAATTTTTTTCAATATTCTCTAATACAAGTTCTATTGACCTTAAAAATTGATTTAAATTCACATCTGAGTTAGATTTACTTTTTAGATCACAATTTATACTTACTATCACAATTTTTGACCCTTTGATACCACCTATAGTATTTAAGCAAATAAAGTTTTTTTTTTTCTTTGTCGCAAATAAAAATTTCTTCTTAAAATTTTCGTCATTTGTTTGGATCGGTATAATTCCTGAATTAATTTTTTTTGAAATACTTAATCCATGTTTGTCATTCTTTTCAATTCCGGTGACAAAATATCTAAAATTTTTTCCTTTTTTTAAAGATGCAACCAAAGTTGCCATTGCAGTACCAACATATCCCATGCCTATAATTGAAATTCTTTTCATTTTTATGATATTAAGATTTTTTTTGGCTATTTTAAGGTTCCTTTATTTTGAATATTTCAAATTATTTCCTTTAATTCCTGTAGTCTTACCCACTTATTATTAATTTTTTTCCATAAATGTGGTGATCTAAAATTGTCTATAATTTTCATTGCTTCTTTTTTATTAAGGCCCATGAATTTATAACAATCATCAATATATCTCTTTGGATATTCGCCCTCAAATTTTTTACAAAGCTTAATCGCCTCTTCTCTAGTAATGTGTCCTGATCTTATTTCTTGGCATGCATCAAATCTGCATCTACCTATTCCAAATTTTATGTATGAACAAAAAAAATGTAGCCATTCAAATTTATCATCAACACCCACATATCTAGCATAGGTTCCATCAGTCCTCTGATTGTCTGGATTATACCCACAATTTTCAACAGCATAATAATACATTTCTTGAGGATTCCATTTTAAGTACCATCCTAAAAATTCAACAGACAATTTTTTATTTTTCAAATCTTTTGATTTTAAAGGCAAATAGGTTGATAAATCATTTTTTGATATCCATGAATATTTTTTTTTTATTTCGTTAATTGACAACCCTCCCAAAAAAATATTATTACTATCATTTATAAACCATTCCTCATTATAGCTTGGTGATAAGGTATCATCTGTATCCTGGCTGCCATACTCTGCATAAGGTTCTCCAAACATTACTAATTGAATATCATATTTTATAGCCATCTTTGCAGCAATTGTCTTAATACCAAACTTAAATGGTTGAAGAGGATGAAGTAAATTTTTAAATGCCTCTTTAGCTAAAACAGAAGAGACTTTTCCATTTGGCGTAAATAAAATATTATCGAACCCACCTGTTTGAATCCAGGCTCTAATATTTTTCCATCCAATATCAGTATACAGTATAGGAGAAAAAGTAACTGTGAGAGGATTCATGTTATATTTATATTTAAGTATATGACTTACACTAGAGCTATCCTTTCCTCCACTACCAGAAACTATACAATCGTATCTTCCGTCAGTTCTTCTAAACTTATCTAACGTTTTTTGTAATAATTTTTCTCTTTTTTTCCAATCTATTAAATGGTCTTTGTTTTCCGAGTATTTACATGCTGCACAAATTCCATCAGAAAATATTTTCATTCCTATTTTTTGATTATCGTTATTTTTAGACTCATTCATAGAAAACGGTTTTTGATTAGTCATTAAGCATTTTTTACAATGAATTACTTTTTGAGGTAGACCAAATAAACTTTTTTTATTGTTTTTCATTTCAAAAATTCAAAAACCATTTGTAAATATCTAAACCATTTTTTCTACTTAATTCTGGATGAAATTGAGTAGCTAGAATTTTTTTATGCTGAATTAATCCAATATATTTTTTTTTTGAATAATCAAAACTTAAATGATCATACTTTTTCTTTGGAAAACACGAGTAACTATGAGCAAAATAATATTTTTTATTCGATAATTTATTTAATATTTTATTTTTTGATTTTCCAATTACATTCAAATGACCTATATTAGGAACAAGGCAATTTGGATTATTTACATTTATTTTCTTTACACTACCTTTAAATATATCTAAGCCTTTTTGATTCCCAAACTCCTCGCTTTTAGTAAACAAAATCTGCATACCTAAACAAATAGCTAAAACCGGTTTGTGTAAAATAAAATCTTTTATTGGTTTGGTCATACTTTTCTCTTTTATTTGACTCATCACATGTTTAAACGAACCTACTCCAGGTATTATTAAATGTGTAATATCTTTTAAATCTTTTTTTGCAGAAACTAATTGAAAACTAATAGGAAAAGTTGAAAGAGAACGTTCTACACTTTTAATATTTCCATAATTAAAATTAAGAATTCCCACGTTTTTTTTCATTTTTTAAATATCTCTATTAATTTCATTTAATTTCATCTTATTAAAATGCAAAGATGTACTAATACAAACTCCATTAAATCCCAAGCTTTTGATTAATTTTATTTCATCATATTTTGAAATACCACCTCCGTACAACAATTGCACTTTAGTCTGATTTCTTATTTTTTTTAAAATTTCTATATCAGCTACTCCCTCCATGCCATCTCTATCAATGAAAATACAAATAATTTCTCCAACACCAAATTTTTGTACAATTTTTATCCAATCAAATAGGTCTATATTTTTTCTTTCTCGACCACTTTCAGCAAAAACTTCATAAGACTCATTTAATTTTTTAATTTGTAATTGAACGGCAACACTTTGGCTTCCAAAAATTTTTGCTATTTCTCTTAACAATGAAGGCTTAAGTAGAGCTGCAGAATTCACTGATACTCTATCTGCACCATTTTTAAAAACTTCAATTGCAGTTGATAAACTTTTTATTCCCCCTCCAACAATAAGTGGAATATCTAAATTTTTTGAAATTTTATTAATCATTTTTAGGTCATAAGGTCTATCGTACAAGGAAGCTACAATATCATCATAAAATATTTCATCCGCTTTTTCTTTTGAGTATTTTATCGAAAATTCCACTGGACAACCTACTTTTCTAAGACCCTCCATCTGAATTCCTTTAATTAAATGTTTAGTTTTAACCTCAAGTCTTGGAATAATTCTAAAATTTTTCATATTAAATTTATCTATAGATATTTGTTTTATAAATTAAAATATCTAAGAATTTTTTATACTGTTCTTGTAATTTATATACAGATAAATTTTCATTAAAGAATTTGAACGCTTGATTTATTTTTTCATCACCAAAACTTTTATTCTTACTAACAAGTATTTCAGCAAGTGAATTTGGATCATTTACATCAAATTCATTAACAAAAGGTCTGTATTTTTCATCAAGTAAATTTTTCGTGTAAAACACAGGGGTTTTAAAATAAAATGCCTCAATTACAGGTAAACTTATATTGCCTATTAATGTTGGCATTACTAAAGCTGAACAATTTTTGTAGAGGTCAATCATTTCTTGACGATTTACATAATCAAAAACTATAACATTTTTCTGAAGTCCAAGTTCTAGAATTTTCTTTTCGACAAACCTAAAATTATTTTTTTTATGACCACAAAAAACAAATGAAAAATCTTTTTTATACCTAGTTCTTAATATTTCAAGAGTATTTAGCAAATAAACATGATTTTTATGGGACCAAAACTGAGCAGGATAAAAATAATAATTTCTTGTTTCTTTTATAAATCTACCAACTTTTTCACCTGTTTTCTCTGAACTGTTTTCAGCTAAAGTTCCCTCTGTTAAATTAGATGAAAGTGGAATTACATTTATTTTGTCCAAATGACAGTTATAATAATTTGAAACTTCTTTTTTTTTACTTTCGGTATCAACAATCACACTCATACTTTTTTTAGCACTGAAACTTGTAATTTTATCTCTTAAGTCAAAACCATTATATTTTCCCTTATATTCTGGGAGATCTGGTCTTACTAGATAATAGATTTCATGAATATAAGTGACAAAATTGATTTCACTACAAAATATTGAAAAGTTAGATACACCTGGAAAAAAAATAATATCTACATTTTTTTTTTTAAAAAAAGCCTCAAACTTATTTTGGATTCCTAGTTTTTTAGTTAAAAAAATAAGAAAATTTGAGGAATAAAGTATAAAAAAAAATCTATCTAAAAAATTCTGTTTATAAAAAACTGTATCAAATTTTTTTTTTTTTAATAATTGATCAGCGCTTTTATTTGAAACAACAAACTTTAAATTTATTTTTGGATGTAAAATATCTTTTATAATTTCAGCTTGTTTTAATTGATGTTGCAATATTCCACCATCTTTATCACTAGCATCGAAAAAAAAGGCTAAATTCATTTTTATCAGTCTATATAATTTTTCAAGTTATCATACTTTTTTTTAAAATTTTCTAAAGTATCTTGATCAACTAAACTTCCATCTTTTAGTAAAATAACCTTGTTACAATTCTCAACAGTATTAATCCTATGGGCTATAACTATAGTGGTAATTTTTAGTTTTTTTATTATTTCAAAATAAGATTTTTCACTTTTATAATCTAAATTACTGGTAGGCTCGTCAAGTATTAAAATTTTAGGTTTTTGATATAGTGCTCTTGCAAGTCCTAATAATTGTTTCTCACCTCCTGATATTTTAATTCCTCTTTCACCAATTATTTCATTGAAATTGTCAATATATTGATTAAGACCAACTTTTTTTAAAGAATCTCTTACAAGCTCTTCATCAATTTCTTTATTATTTATTCCAAAAGCAATATTTTGTTTAATTGTATCATTTAATAAAAAAATATCTTGTCTTATATAAAATAAATTTTCTAAATAAAAATTTTCACCAGGATTTAATATAATCTTATCGTCAAATATTATTTGACCACTATCAAACTTTAACAAATTACATATTAAATTTATTAAAGTAGATTTACCTGAACCAGTTTTTCCAATTATTGCTATTTGATCATTATTATTTAATCGAAAACTAATATTAGAAATGCTCTTTTTTTTTATACCTGGATAAGTAAAACTGATATTTTTAAAATCAATTGAATTTTGAAAATTAAGGTTTTTGTACTTTTTTAATTTTATTTCAGAATTATTTTTTTTATTGGAAAAATTTTCTACAAGATAACTAAGTTGCTTAGACTCAAATTTAAGATTATTCATATAAGATAAAAGATTGATGGAACTTGGAATAATTCTTATAAAAGATAATCCAATAAATGAGAGTAATGGTAAGATTTCATTAAAGGTTTTACCAATATATGAAAGATAAAGTATCGCAAAAACCATTATGAGAATTGCTACAGTTTCAATAAATGGTCTTACAAAAGAGTTAATTATTTTACTAATAGTAATCGATGTTTCATAATTCCAAATAAAGTTTTTAAAAATATTTGAAAAAAAACTCTCTTTTTTTAACACTTTTATATCTGTTATTGACCCAAAAAATTGGTTTATTAAAGCGTATCTTTTTTCCTGATAATCATAAGATTTTTTACCTTGTTTTATTAATATATCTCCCAATTTAAATTTATGTAAAAAAATTGCTATTAGTACAATTACCATTAAGAGTATTGAAATTTCAAAGTTAGTAATAGCAATGATTAAAATTAATCCAACAATGATTGAAACTTCTTTAATTATTCCCAATGACATCATTAAAATCGCAGGAATTATATGAACTGAGTCTATATTCTTTATAAATTGAGCAGGATTTTTATTTAAAAAATAATTGTAGTTCTCCTGTATATAATTATTAAAAAGCAAAGATGAATATTGTACCTTAATTTTTCTAGCAAAATAAAGCTGATAAATATTTACAGAAAAAATAAACACATTTTTTATCAAAAACAGTAAAACTACTAAAGCTAATACAAAAAATAAACTTTCAGAATTATCTGTTTTTGTGAAATAATTATCTACCAAAGTTCTTAGGTTATCACTTGGAATTTTTTCAATTAATTTATTTGGTTCTAGAAGATAATAAATAAGTACGGGTATACTTCCAATAGAGATTACCTCTAAAAGTGCACTTATAAAATTGAGAATGTATAAAATAATAGCTTTTATTCTAGTTTTTACATCGAAAATTAAAAAAGTTTGTTTAATCATGTTTTTTTCTAATTCTTAACTTTGAAAAGTGGCAAATTTATATTCGTTTTTTTAGGAAAATTTCTTTATATAGAAAGTTTTATACCAATTTTTTTTACCCATTAATTTAACCACTCTTTATTTTGTAATAAAAAATTACTACTATAATTTGCCCTAACTTTATTGTGAAACTTATATTCTTTGCCATTAATGGTTTTCTTAACTAAAGACCATTTTTTTGATTTGAAGTTTTCTTGAAGTTTATTTATCTCATTGGTAATCAAAAAATTACCCTCAATTCTGTCTAATAATTCCATGGTAGCATCTTTTATTTCTTTTGGCGAACAATCATTTATTTTAATTTTATATTCATCTAATTTATCTCTATGTCTTACACTAACTTCCTCATAATCCAATATTTCATTTAGAGACAAATTTCTTTTTTTTTCTTCAGAATAATAATGTTTAGATAATAAGACAGAATCTTTCATGTAAGTCATTAAATGATGCAAATTAGCATTAAGATCTAACATAGGTTTTCTAAACATTACGGAAACATGGCTAGAGCCAGTTCCACAACTAATTCCAAATAAACAATTTATTGCAAGAAAAATATCCATTAACTCTGTTCTAAATGATGAATTTGAATAATCTATAATCTTAGGATTGTCTTTACCAAACTCTCCTTCAACTTTTGCACCCATCCTAAAAACATATACATTCTTTGAGGTTAATGCATTGGAAGCTAGTGAAAAATTTTGAATATTATAATTGTGATGAGAAAGATAATACCAATCTTTTTTAAAATTTTCTGATGCGAGGAAAGCATTATCTCTATTAAATAGACAAACATATCGAATATTTTTAATATCTATATTATTATCTTTTAAAACTCTTACACATTCTTCCTCTTGTTTAATTGATAGCTTAAAAGAAGGGTTCGTATTATCAAAATTACAATTAATATCTCTTACTAAGCTGTTGAAACCACTTATGGTATGAATGTTTTTATCCTTATAAATCCTATTAAGAATTTTATCAGTAGGACCAACCAAAAATCTAGGTAATATTAAAATTTTTTTTTTCCAAAGATTAAATAATTCTTTATTACATATACCGTATTTACTTTCATAAAAAATATCAAAAAACCTTTTTTCTTTAATTTGATTTTTTTCAATCAAATAAATTTCAGGATTAAGTGCAAGGTGTCCATATCTGTTAGTAGCTATATTGGTAATTCTAACTATGAAAATAATTCCTATTAATTTTATAAATAAAAATATCAAAGGAAAAATCAAAACAGAGATAAAAAAAAATGCATAATATAATAATGTTTTAAATTTTGATTTAAGATTACTCAAATTTTAACCATCCTTTCTCAAAAATTTTTTTTCCAAAATACTTAGCTCCATTCAAAGTATAATGACCAAAATCATAGTAAATTTTATAGTCAAAATCTGTTAAAAAATCACAAGTGTAATTATACTCATCACATCTATATAAATTTCTATCTAATAACTTAATATTATATTTTTTAGAGAATTTTTTTAAAATTTCATTGTTTTTTCTAACATAAGAATTTTGTTTGTAACTTTGATAATAACTTTTTTGTAAATCAATTTTTTCAAGTTTTGAAGGTAATCTCATTTTATTAAGTATAAAATAATCTAATAATGTATATTGTCCAAAAGTTGTAAATTGCGCAGGTGAGTTTGTAAGAATAAGTTTTTTATTATTCTTTGATACTTTTTGATAAATTTTTTTTAAGAGCTCATTATCAAGTGTTGGCCAATTATTTGCTATTATTATTATCTCAGACCCACAAAACTTCTCATGATTAAAACTTTTAATTTGAGTTTTTTTACAATCATCAATTTCATCAAAAAATTTATACAAATAAATTGGGATATCTATATATCCAAATTCATAGTCATTGAATAAATCTTTATTCATTTCAAATAAATTAAAGAAATCTCTTCCAAAAGAATTGCCAATAATTAAGATTTTTGTCTTTTTATTATCTGTAAAACCAGGACTTCCCACTAGTTCTGCATAATCATCCCATTCATCTTGATAAAATTGATTGTCTAACTTGAAATTAATATTTTCAATTTTACTAAACCTTTCATTATAACCTTTATTAAAAATTACAAAAATACAGAAGATAATTAAGATAATGATCGAACTTATTAGTGTAATTAAAAAATATTTGAGTTTTATTATTTCTCTATTTCTAAATGGTTTCTCAATTAAAAAGTAACTTGCTATTGAGGCAATAAAAATCAAAAGAAGAAGTATTAATGAATTTTCATTTGAAAAAGATTCATATTTTTGAAAGACAATTAAGGGATAATGCCATAAATATAATGAGTAGGATATCAGGCCTACTCCAACAAAAACTCTATTTGAAAGTATTTTCGTAATTATTGTATCCTTATTTGAGAACCAAATTAATAAAGCAACACCGAGAATTGCAGGTAAAGTAAAAATAGAAGGATGGAAAATTTCATCACTGAAAAAAAATATAGAGTAAAAAATAAGAATTAAACCTATCAAACTAAAAGATTCACAAATAATTTTATTAGATGTTCGACTACCTCTCGAAATTTCCATATAAGCTAATACAGATCCAACTAAAACTTCCCATATTCTACTAGTAGTAAGAAAAAAAGACGAAAGAAAAGAAGGAGCCATTAACGATAGTTCCTCGTTAATATACGGTTGCTTAAAATTTAAATTTCCTAAAAAATGTATCAATAGTAAATTTAAAACAATTAACATTAAAAATGATTTTAAAATTAAATCTTTTTTAAATTTATAAATAATTAATAAAAAAATTGGGAATAACACATAAAACTGTTCCTCAACTGATAATGACCATGTGTGTAGAAATGGTCTAAATTTTGAATCTAAATCAAAATAATTTGATTGAATATTATAAAAATAAAAATTTGAAATAAATCCTAGTGAGTATAATAATGATTTTGAGTAATCCACTAGACTAGATGGTAGTAAATATTTCCATGCAAATGGAATTGAAACTAACATTACGAGAATGAGCGCTGGTAAAATTCTTCTAGCTCTTCTCTCATAAAAATTTTTTAATGAAAAACTTCCAGTTAAAGACAATTCTTTTAAAATCAATGATGTAATCAAGTAACCAGAGATTACGAAAAAAAAATCTACTCCTAAGAAACCTCCTTGAAATAAATTTTTTTCTGCATATTTAAGATTTGAACCAAATAATACAAACAATATTACACAAAAAAATTTTATTACATCAAGTTCTGGTTTGTATTTAAATTTCAATTATTATTAGCCCTTTTAAGATTTTTAACTGTACCTATATCGGTAAAAAATTCCTTTGTTTCGTATGTATAAATCTTGTTCAAAATTTTTGGAATAATATCTGTGCTAAAATTTTTTGCTTTAAATTTTTTTCTTTTTAATAGATTAATAAATTTTTTTGAAAGAATATAAATTGCTCCGTTGGCTAGATTTCCTAAATTATTTTTTGTTTTTTCTTTAAATTTTACAACAATTTTTTTCTTATTAATCTTAACTATCCCGCATTTTTCTGGCTGATTTGTTCTGAAAGTGAACATGCTCATTAAACAATTTTTTGGCATTTTTTTTTTATAATTACCTATAAAGTCTCTCAGGCCTTCTTTGCAGTAATTATCACAATGTAAAAGAATTCCATCGGATTGCTTAAAAAATTCTAGATTATCTATTAACGTTCCACCTGTTCCTTTCAATTTTTTTTCATAAACAATTTTGATTTTTTTTCTATATCTATTTTTTTTTAGATGAGAAACGACCTGATGATTTAAATAATGAGTATTAATTAAAATTTTTTCAACTTTATTTTTACTAATAAGCTCATTAATCCAAATGTCTATAAGACTTTTCTTTTTTATTTTAACCAAACATTTAGGAATTTTTTTTGTTAAAGGTCTTAATCTTTTTCCCTTTCCCGCCGAAAGCAAGATTGCCCTCATAAATTATTTATTTCTTCTATGATTTTATTAATAGTTATTGGTTTATTTCCAAGAGTTTGTGCTTGTAAACCTGCTGCAATGGAGCCCAAGTAAGCCGACTCCCACAAAGTTGAACCACATGACATTGCCATTGAACTTGTTATTAAAAAAGCATCTCCACAACCTGCTGGGTCTTTTGCTAGTTTACAAAGACTTGGAAGTTTTTCAGTTTGAGAATTATACTGGGATCCACCTTGTATCAAAACACCCTCCTTATTTAGTGTTAACATAAGATTTTGAATTTTAGTTTGTTTAATTAAATCGAGAGAAATTTTAACAATACCAGATGTAAAATCTTTAAGTTCAACACGTGCCTCATGTTCTGTTGGGGTAATTAGATTTACATCTTTAAATTTTCCAATATTTCCGATTTGAGATGAGGTTTGACTATCCGCAACAATAAAAATTTTTTTTTTTTTTAAATGGAACAATATCTTATTTACAAGTTCTTGGGGTAAGCAACCAAAGTTAAAATCTGAAAAAACTAAAAGATCAATTTTTGAGGAAATTTTTTTTATTTTATTAAATATTTTATCTTGAATTTTCTTCGAAATTGTTCTTTGATCGTAAATATTTACTCTTAAAAGAGTTTTTTCAGGTACCCTATATCTTTTTTTTAAATTAGTATTTCTACTATCATCAATAAAAATAGTAGCATTTACTTTATAATTTTTTAACTTTTTTTCTAAAAATTTACTGTATTTGTCATTACCATTAATAGTAAAAAGGGAGGAAATTGCACCCAAACTTGAGGCATGTGCTGCAACTATAGCTGCTCCACCAACAAATAAATTGCTACCAATTGGAGAAACAACAATAGTAGTATCTTCTCTAGACATACCTATTGGATTTGCTGAGACATACTCGTCAACAATACTGTCTCCAATAACAGCAACTTTTATTTTACGAAATTTTTTTGTTATATTTAATAATGCTTTTGAGTCAATTTTATGCCTTTCTAAAAAATCTTTATCATGCTCAAGTGAACTATATTTCTTATCTTTAAACTCATTAGAAATCATCTCTAAGGAGGTGTAATTTGTGTTTCCTGAGCCAAATATTAGTTTTGCACCAATTTTGTTTAAATACTTAAGCTCGGGATTAACCATCTTTTCAAATTCTTGCCCTTTCAATAAAATATCTGGTTTTATTTTTAGAATAAAATCCTTTAATGAAGAAGTAATTAAATGAACTTCATCTACAAAAGTATTAGATTTAACACACTTTAATCTTTGATTTTCTTTTATAAATACTTTTTTACCAGCTATCTTATCACAAAAAATACCAACGATTAATTTGGTGTTCATTTTTTTTGCAAACTCAAAAATTCTTATGTGTCCAGAATGGACAATATTAAAATTCCCACAAATTAAAATTTTCTTTTTCATAAATCTAATGCATTTTAATTAGACATCGACCCTGTATTTTTCCTTTTTTCATATCTAAAATTGCTTTGTTTATACCATTAAGTGGGTAAATTTTAGTATAAAATTTGTTTAAATTTATTTTATTATTTTTATATAACTTTTTTATTATTGGAATATCGATATTAGGCTTTGCACCGCCTCCATGGCTGCCGATAATTTTTTTCCCTAGCTGAACTTGCAAAGTATTGAATGAAATTTTTTCATCATAATTTTGAACTCCTACGAGCACTAATTTTCCTTTTTGATCATTGATTATATCAAGACCAAATTCGATAATATTTTTTTTTCCTGTCGTATCAATAAAAGTGTCAATTTTATTATTATTTGTATTTTTTAAAATGAATTTCTTTAGTGATTTTAAATTATTTCGATAATGAAATGTTAAAATGGAGTTTGTTTTTTTTTGAAAAGAAAATTGCTTCTTATTTCTATCAACTAAAAAAATTTTTTTAACTTTTTTTATTAATGCTGCATGTAATATATTTAATCCTACTCCCCCACATCCAAAAATTACAATTATTTCATCTTTTTTTAATTTTGCATCTTTATTTACCACTCCGTAACCAGTTGTTGCAGCACATCCAAAAACAACAGCATTTTTAAAATTTAAATCTCTTGGTAATTTGGTCATTCTATTTTCAGAAACTATTGAATATTGTGAAAAAGTAGTTACTTTCCCAGCATTAATTTTTTTTTTTTTAAAGAAGAAATAAGGGTTTTGTGAATTACATCCTTTTGATATTTTCCAATGCAGTATAACCTTATCTAAAATTTTAAAATTTTTTACACCGGGACCTATTTCCTGAACTATTCCGGTTGCTTCATGTCCCAAGAGATGGGGTAAGTATTTATCCTTTCCTTTAACACCATCTATCTCACCTAATTGAGATCCACATATACCGCTGTAAATAATTTTTACAAATACCTGGCCCCTTAGAAGTTTTTTTTGACGTTTTAATGTGACTATTTTTAATTTTTTTTTTTGTTTAAATAAAACTGCAGCTTTAAAGTTAAATTTTTGCATTTATTTATTGTTTTGAAATAATATATATTTGTTGAAATATAATTTACCAATTATATAAATTTATTAAATATAATTTTATCTTTATGAATAAAATAAGTGATTTAAAAAATGGAAAAGGTTACTTTGAACTTAAGCTTAATCAGATGGAGCTTAAGAGTATTAGAACTATTGTAAATTCACACTATTTAGAAAACCTAAAAGAAAATTATCCTTTAAAAAAGCATATCTTCAAAAAAAATAAAATACAGAACTATCATAAGATTTCAAAATATATTGACCACAAAAAAAATTGGCCTATGAGAGCTAGAACATTACCTAAAAAAAAGGCTCATAAATTTTTCAAATTTAACTTTATAAAAGAGCTTAAAAAAATTTTTGGGAACTTTAAAATTAGTGATGAATATAATATTGGTCATGAGGAGATTTATTGGAGAATAGTTCGACCAAAACAGAAAACAGATGTTGGTCCTTTACACTGCGATAAGTGGTTTTGGGACTTAAATAAAGATTTTACTCCAAAAGGAAAATTAAGAGTCAAATGTTGGATTTCACTTTGGTGTAAAGGATTGAACGGACTAAGAGTTTACCCAAAATCACAATTAAAAAAATTTAATTATTCTTACGAAAAAAGAGATGGAGAAAAAAAACCAGTGTTTGATTTAAAACAAAAAAAAAAAATTAAAAAATTAAATTGTAAACCAGGAACAATAATAATTTTCAATGACAGTTTATTACATGGTGGTAGTGTAAATAATAGTAGTCAAACAAGAGTAAGTATTGAATTCACAATGTTCGTGAATAAAAAAGCTCTTAATTAAATTTTCTATTTTTCAAAATTATTCAAGATAGAATTTATTAACTCTTTATTTGTTTTATTAAAGTAAAAGAAATCAAGTTTTTTTTTTTTATAATCAGAAAAATTTTTTACAATAATTTTCTCTCTTGCAAGGTAAATGCAATAATTATTCTTTAAACACTTTTCAATTATCTCAAGATTACTTTTTTTTCCATAACAAAATTGTAAAAATGAAAAAAAAACAAATCCATGTAAATCTGGTTTTTCATTTAATTTTTTTTTTAAAGTATTCATATTTTTGAAAGTTTTATGACTTTCGCCAGTATAAAAAGAAATTTTTTTTTTATAATTTGAAATAAACGATTTCATGACAAATATTTGCCAAGCCTGGGGGATAAACTTATTCATTAATGTATCTGGGAAACAAAAAAGTTCGTCATTATTTTTTTTTATTTTCATTTAAATTAATTTTTTAAAAGATTTGAGATAGGTGAAGAGTCTATTATCTGGTAATAATCTAATAAGTTTCTTTCACCATAAGGTGTAAATAAATTTTTAAATCTTACATTTAATGACCATCTTGTTTTTGAGGTTTTGTTAATTGGAATGTAATGAAAATTATCTGTATTAAATATCAAAGCTTCACCAAAATTAATAGGAATTGTAACACCATACTTTTCAGCAAATTTTTCGTGAATTTTTTCATTTGTTTGTATTAATAAGTTATCTGCTTTATCATGAAATTTTTTTGGTATCATTTTCATACACATTGTTTTTTTACAATTAACTAGAGGTACCCACATAACAACCTCATGATGTGATGATAATGGAGTATCTTTATGAAACAAAGCTCTACTTGAGTCATTGGGCATTTGAATTGCTAAATTTATATTTTTTTGAACTATTATATCGGGACCAACCATCTGATTTAAAATTTTTTTTGCTGATAAATATATTTTTTCGTTAATCTTTTTTACTTTATTAATTTTTACAATTATTCTCATTCTTAAATTATTTATCTGATCAAATGAAACATTAGAGTGAAAATTTTCAAAGCTATTGTTTTTGAAATTTTTAGAAAAACTCTTTTTTATTGTATGTTTTAAATTTAAGTAATCTTTTAGATATTTTTTATCTAAATTTATCTTCATAAATCCATTTTTTTCAAAATATTCAAAAGTATTTTTTTTAATCATTTTCAAAGTAAGACAATTATACTAGTTTTAAGTTATAAAATTAATATGATATATTAGATATCTTATTAATATTACTATTAAATGAAAATTAAAAAAAAACAGTGGTGGCATAAAAAATTAGAAAAATCAAAAATTACGGCCATAATAAATGAAATTATTAAAAATGAGGATCTAACCACAGGTAATTATACCAAAAATTACGAAAGAAATATTTGTAAATACCTTAATGCCAAATTTTGTGTAGCAGTTTCAAATGGGAGTATGGCAAATTTGTTAGCTTTTTTGGCGCTAGGTGTCAAAACTAACGATGAGGTAGTCATCCCAAACATAGGGTGGATTTCAGTTATTAACGCATGCAAAATCATTGGAGCTAAACCAGTCATTGTTGATGTTGAAAAAAATAGACCGATTATAGATGCCTCAAAAATAAAAGCCGTAATATCCAAAAAAACAAAAGTAATTTTTCCTGTATACATGAATGGAAGATCCGCAAACATTGAGCAAATACTAAAAATTTGTAAAAAAAATAAAATTTTTCTTGTTGAAGATGCAGCTCAAGCAATGGGAATAAGATATAAAAAAAAATTTCTTGGCACCTATGGAGATGTTGGAATTTTTTCAACATCTGCAACTAAAATGATGACAACAGGATTGGGTGGTTTTTTAGTTACAAATAATAAAAATTTAGCTGAAAAAATTTTTAATATGAGAAGACACGGTTTTACTAATATTCAAAATATAAGAGCATGGGATAAGTTTGGTGGAAATTTTCAAATAAGTTCAATCCAATCTGTTATGGGTATTGAACAATTAAAAACACTAAATCAAAAACTCCAAATAAACAAAAATAATTACAAATATTTAATTAAAAAATTAAAAGATTATGTGAACTTTATTAAGCCTATTGAAATAAATTTAAATCAAGGAGAAGTTCCTGTCTACAATGAATTTAGGGTTAAATATAGAACTGAACTAGTTAAATATCTAAATAATTATAAAATTGAAAATCGGCTTGTAAGTCCAAATTTTGAAAGAGTAAAATATATTGAACACAGAAAAAATAAATTGGGTTACCCTAATTCTAGAGATTATGAAAAAAATAACTTATATTTGACCAGTGGTCCTGGTTTAGATACTAAAGATTTAGATAAAATGATTAAAATTATAAAGAAATTTTATAAAAAATATGAATAGTTTTTATATTTTATTTAAAAAGGTCCAGTAAACCATTCTCCTGGAACATCGTGATGAGTGGGTAATTTAATATTCTTTTCTATTTGTAGGGTTTTTTTTATCTTTAAAATTTTTTTAATATTTTTTATTATTTCTAATTTATCAAAATAAAAATTCTTAGTAAGTCCATAACTAGTTGGTTCTGGAAAATCTGGCATCGCAATTTTAATTGGAGGTGTTTTAAGTCTTGAACTGTAATTTATAGATATTTCTGAAATAATTTCTGATGATATGGAGCCTGTATAAGCACCAGTATCAATTACCAACAATCGACCTGTTTTCTTTATAGAAGCGAATATATTTTTCCAAAATATTGGTTTAATTACACTTAAATCTATAACCTCAATATCAATGCCTTCTTTATTTAATCTTTTAGAAACATCCAAAACATCATGCACAGCCCATGACATTGTTATAATTGTTAGATCTTTTCCTTTTTTGACTACTTTTGATCCAGATAATTTATTGCTTTTTTTATAACTTACATTGGATTTTAAATTATGTAACCATCTATGCTCTAAAAAAACAACTGGATTTGGATCAAAAATAGAGTCTTTTAATAAATAATAAGCGTTTTGAGGGCTTGATGGCATAACTACTTTAAGTCCTGGAATATGTGCAAAAATAGATTGTAAGCTTTGTGAATGAGTGGGTCCTTGTCCCCATCCTCTTCCAATAATTAATCTAATTGTAATTGGAACTGGTTTTTTTGCACCAAACATATAATACCATTTAGCTGCAGAATTTATCAATTGATCAAAAGCTAGTAAAAAAAAATCTAATCTTTGATGAGATACAACTGACCTTATGCCATTTAAAGCTAATCCTATTGATACTCCTGTAAGAGCATTTTCAGATGTTGGTACGTCAAATATTCTTTTTTTTCCAAAATCTTTTTCCAGAAATTTTGTAGTTCCAAATATACTTTTTGGGTCAGTGGCTCCTAGGCCATAACAAATCATTTTCTTATCTTTCCTCATAGAATGAGAAATTGCAAGATTGATCGCATCAACAAAAGAAATTTTAGGCATATAGATTTCTATATGCCTCTTTTTGATTAGGAAAACTTGATTTTTCTGCCTTAAAAAAAGCGGTATTTACAATTTTTTTAATTTTATTTTTTTCAAGGTATATTTTTTTTTTATTCAATAATTTTTTTTTGATTAATTCTTTTTCAAAATTAATAATTGGATCTTTTTTTTTCCATCTTAAAATTTCCTTACTACCTCTATAATTAAGGTTATCATCATTATTTGGCCCACAATGTTCTAAATGCCTATAAGTTTCAAATTCCAAAAAAACAGGCTTTTTTTTTGAATCAACATATTTTTTTGCATCTGAAAAGGTTCGATAACATTTTTTAATTTGATTACCATCGGCTTTAAAAGATTTTATACCCATTGCTTCGACCATCTTAAAAATTTTTCTATCCTTAGGTTGTCTTGGTTTTAGCGGCGAATAAACAGAGTAAAAATTATTTTCACAAACAAAAACAATTGGTAACTCTTTAACAATTGCAAAATTAACAGTTTCATAAAAAACCCCTTCTTCAATAGCTCCATCTCCAAAAAATACAAAGGTCATTGATTTTTCTTTTTTTATTTTAGAAGCCATTGCTATTCCTGCAGAAATTGGAATAGTATTTCCTACTATTGCTGTTGAACCCATAAAATTTACTTTTAAATCAATTAAATGCATTGAACCTCCTTTTCCTAACGAGCATCCATTTTCTTTTCCATAAAGCTCACTAATCATCGAATTTAAAGAACCTCCTTTTGCCAAATAATGTAAGTGGGCTCTATGAGAACTCATTACATAATCTCCTTTTTGGGCAACTTGTGAAAATGCAGCAGAAATCGCCTCCTGACCGATTGCCAAATGAACAGGGCACCTCATTTTATTTTCATGGTATCTTGCAGCGATAGTTTCTTCCACAATCCTAAAAAATTGCATTTTTTTGTACATACTTAAAAGTGTCTTATTGTTCATGGTATAAACCAAAAAAAATCTCCTTTATATTCATTTTCTTTAAAAAATAGTTTCCAATCATCTACTGACATAATTGTTTTTGCCGTGAGATTCCAAGCATCCATTCTTTTTTTTTCTTCATTATTCCTATAAGCATCTACAGTGATAAACGAATTTTTTTTGCTGACTCTTTGTATTTCTCTTAAAGCTTTTCCACAATCTTTACGGTCAAGATTGTGAATTGAATTAATAGATATAACTAAATCAAATTCATCATCATCAAAATTTAGGTTTTTTGCATTTCCAACTAACAAGTTTTCTTTTACTTCATTTTTACAATTTTTAATTGCATATTCTGATATATCTATACCTCTTGCGTCTATTCCAGGAATTAATTTGATAAGGTCATATATCATAAATCCTTTTCCACAACCTACGTCCAAAACTTTACTTTTAGAGTTTAATCCCCAATATTTTTGAAAATCTTTCACCACCTCAGTCCAAAATTTTGGGTGATAATTAAATCCTCCATATCCATATTCTCTTTCTCCATCAAAAAAATCTTTGTCAAATTTTCTAGCTACTTCTCTAACTGCATCTGACTTGGACTTTATTCTAGAATTTAAATCTCTTTTTGACTTTGGATAATTTTTTAGAAGATCTATCTCTTTACCAAGCTTAAAAGAATTATTCATTAAATTGTTTTATCAAGATTTAACTTCTTCATTACATTAAGATTATAATAAATTTCATCATCCTTTAATAAATTATTTCGATATTTTAAAATAATCTCCTCTATTGCATGATTGACATTAAATTTGAAATTAAAACCTGTAGAGATCAGCTTATCTGAATTTTGTCTATATGACCTTGGATCATTTGATGGTTTTATCTTAATTTTAGCACCAGTCTTTTTACTAATAATTTCAGCAATTTCTTTAATGGTCTTATTCTCTAATCCAGCATTGTAGAACCCACTTTCAATATTTTTATTTCTTATAAAATGTAAATATACACTGATCATATCTTTGATATTAATATTTGGTCTAGTTTGATCTCCACCAAGAACAGTTATTTCTCCTTTTTCTAGAGCTTGTATGGTTAGCAAGTTAACTGATATATCCAATCTCATTCTTGGCGAATATCCACAAACTGTTGCTGGTCTCACGCAATGTACTAATAAATTATTTGAGTAACTCATTATTACTCTTTCTGCAATCATTTTTGTTTTATTGTAAACAGATATTGGAATTAACTCCATCTCTTCTGTAACATTTTGTTCTTTTTTAATTCCATAAACACTTCCCGAACTCCCAAAAATAAAATGTTCAACACCAGCTCTACTAGCTTTATCTATTAAACTATGAGTTCCTAAAACATTTACATTCCAAGAAAGTTCTGGGTCCATTTCAACCGATGGATCATTTGCTATATTCGCAAGATGTATAATTACTTGATGCCCTTTGATATTATTGATAGATAAATTTCTAATGTCCTCTTTAATGATGTGAAGATTATCATTAGTATCTAAATAATTACCAAACCAAAAAGTATCGACTACC